>DASSHA010000042.1:0-22055 GCA_035693145.1 Candidatus Limnocylindrales bacterium | reverse complement strand
CCATCTCGACCGACCCCTCGGCGCAACATGCTGTGCATGGCATCGACGGACGGAAGGCGCCGCCCGCGGGCGTGACGCAGACGTGTGCCGCCAGACGCGCGAAACATGCTCTGCATGGCATCGACGGACGGAAGGCGCCGCCCGCGGGCGTGACCGGGACGCTCTCCCGGAGGCTCCCCCCACCCGCCGCGGCACGGTCGTCACGAAGCGCCCGAACGCCGGCGCGACGCCCGAACGCCGGCGCGACCACGCCCTGAGAGACGCCCGAAACGCGCACTCCGCAGACATGCCGAACGCGCTTGTGCTCCCGAGTGCGACATTCGGCCCGACGCCGACGAACGAAACGCAACCGAGGCCGAAAGGAGGCCGTCGATGGCGAAGCTGAGCGAAAAGAAGCGTGACTCCCTGAAGAGCTCGCAGTTCGGGCTGCCCGATGAGCGCAAGTACCCGATGCCGGACGCCTCCCATGCACGGAACGCGAAGGCGCGCGCCGCGCAGCAGGAGGAGAAGGGCAACCTCACGAAGAGCGAGGAGCGGAAGATCGACCGCAAGGCCGACAAGATCCTCGACAAGTAGGCGCATCGCCTGGCGGCATGCGCGGGGCGCACCGCCTGGCGGCATGCGCGGGGCGCACTGCCGGCGGCATGGGCGGGGCGCACAGGCCCTCGATGCCGGCCGGGCTGCGTCGCATCGGCTAGGCTCGGCCGATCGCCCGGCGCACGCCTCGGCGGCGCCGTCGTCCGCAGCGGAGGGTCGCGTGCGCGCGCTCGTCTTCGAAGGGCCGTGGCAGATGCCGGTCCGGAAGCGGCCGGAGCCGGAAGCCGGTCCGGGCGAGGTCGTCGTCGCGATCCGCGCCGCGGGCATCTGCGGCTCCGACGTCCACGGCTACGTCGGCACGACCGGCCGACGGCGACCGGGCGTCGTCATGGGTCACGAGGCCGCCGGCGAGGTCGTCGCGATCGGTCCGGACGTCATCTCGGTCGAGCGCGGTGCCCGCGTCGCCGTCCGTTCGGTCCTCCCCTGTGGAGCGTGTGAGGCGTGCGCAAACGGCGCGACGAACATCTGCCCGAACCGGCGCGGCCTCGGCATGCAGATCGACGGCGCCTACGCCGACGCGGTCGTCGTGCCCGAGGCGATGGTCCTGCCGATCCCCGACGCGATGTCCTACGAGCAGGCCGCGACGATCGAACCGCTCGCCGTTGCGCTCCACGCGGTCAACGTCACGCCCCTCGAAGCCGGATCGAGCGTCGTCATCATCGGCGCCGGCGCCATCGGTCTCCTCTGCCTGCTCGCAGTCCGGCTCCGCGAGAGCGGCCCGATCGTCATGACGGATCGAAGCACCCACCGCCTCGCGCTCGCGAATCGCCTCGGCGCCGACGTCGCCATCGCTGCCGGGCGTCGAACGGCGTCCGACGAGATCCGGGCCGCAGCGGGCAGCGACGGAGCCGACGTCGTGATCGAAGCCGTGGGCATCAGCGCGACCGCCGCGCAGTCGATCGTCGTCGCGCGCGCCGGCGCCCACGTCACGTGGGTCGGCAACTCGGACCCGCGGGTCGAGATCCCGATGCAGGAGCTCGTCACGCGCGAGCTCGTCGTTCGCGGCGCCTACGCGTTCACCCATGAGTTCGAGGACGCCTGTGAGCTGCTCGCGAACGGCCGGATCGACGTGACGCCGCTCATCGAGCACGTCGCGCCGCTCGAGGACGGGCCGGACCTGTTCCGGGCGCTCGGCGAGGGTCGCTTCGATGCCGCGAAGGTGATCCTCGAACCGAACGGGCGATGACGATGGAGGCCGAACTCGCGGCGCCGGGCAGCCTCGTTCGGTTCGGGATCGTCGGTCCGGGCAGGGTCGCCGAGGTCCACGCGACGGCGCTCGCCCGCATCCCGGGCGCGTGCCTGGCCGCGGTGGCCGGTCGGTCGCCCGACCGAACGTCGGCCTTCGCCGACCGGTTCGGTGCCCGTCCGTTCGCGAGCGTCGAGGAGATGATCCACGACGGCGCCGTCGACGCGGTGATCGTCGCGACGCCGCATCCTCGCCATCCCGAGGCCGCGATCGCGGCCTCGGAGGCAGGTTGCCACGTTGTCGTGGAGAAGCCGATGGCGCTGACGGTGGCGGACTGCGACCGGATGATCGATGCCGCGAAGGCGGCCGGCGTCGTCCTTTCGATCGTCAGCCAGCGCCGCTGGTACCCCGCGGTCCGTCGGGTGAAGGCGGCGATCGACGACGGGCGGATCGGCGGACCGGCGCTCGCCACGCTCGAGCTCCTGGGCTGGCGCGATCCCGACTATTACGCGATGGACGCCTGGCGCGGCACACGCGAGGGCGAGGGCGGTGGGGTGCTCGTGAACCAGGCGGTCCACCAGCTCGACCTGCTCTCGTGGTTCACGGGAGCCGTCGCCGAGGTCGACGGGCTGGCGGCAAACCTCAACCACCCGGAGATCGAGGTCGAGGATTCGGCCGTCGCGGTCGTCCGCTTCGCCAACGGAGCGCTCGGTTCGATCGTCGCCAGCAACTCCCAGCGACCCGGGCTCTGGGGCCGGATCCACGTCCACGGCCGGAACGGCGCGTCGGTCGGGGTGGAGACCGACGCCGGCTCGTCGTTCGTCGCCGGACTGTCCGAGCCGACGCTCGCGCGGAACGACGTCTGGACGATCCCCGGCGAGGAGACATTCCCGGGGCGGTGGGCCCAGGAGGACGCAGCGGCGCTCGCGGCCGTCGACATCGGGACGCACTTCCACGAGCTCCAGCTGCGCGACGTCGTGGCGGCGATCCGCGACGGCCGCGCGCCGGCGGTCAGCGGCGAGGACGGCCGTGCGACCGTCGCGCTCATGGCCGCGGTCTACGACGCCGCCACGACCGGCGGCCGGATCGCGGTCGAGTCGTGACCGACGGCGTGCGCTACGTGCTCCTCTCGCACCTGCTGCGCGGGGGCGCGCCGGTCTGGCCCGGCAATGCGCCGGCGGCGGAGGTCGAGCTCGTCGAATCGATCGCCCGCGGCGAGCCCGCGAACATGAGCCGGCTCGTCCTGCAGTCCCACTCGGGCACCCACGTCGACTCGCCGTGGCACTTCAACCCCGACGGGCCGGCTGCCTGGCAGCTGCCGATCGCGGCGTTCGTGTTCGACGCTCCGGCACTCGTCGACGTCCCGAAGCGAGATGGCGGGTTCATCACGACGGCGGACCTCGAGCCGCACGCCACGGCCTTCGAACGGGCGGACATCGCCTTCCTCGCAACGGGATGGGGTCGACACCGGGGCACGGATGGCGAGCGGTACGCGAACGCCGGGCCGCTCCTCCACCCCGATGCTGCCCGCTGGCTGATCGACACGCACCCGGGCCTGCGAGCGATCGCGACCGACGCCATCTCGATCGGGTCGCCGCGAGAACGTGCTGCGTCCGTCGAGACGCATCGCGTGCTGACCGGCGTCGGCCGGAGCGACGGCCGGTTCGTGCTGATCTACGAGGACGTCCGCATCGTTCCCGAGGTCGGCCGGGCGAGGCGCGTGTTCGGCTGGCCGCTCCTCGTCGAGGGTGCGGACGGCAGCCCCGTCACGCTGGTGGCGGAGATCCCCGAGGAGAGCTGATCGGCTCGCTGTCGGTCCCGCGCGGCGAGAGCGACGTGCGCCGGAAGCGCGGCTCGGCCTCGATGACATGGACGACGGCGTTGATCAGCGCGAGGTGCGTGAACGCCTGCGGGAAGTTCCCGAGATGGCGGCCCGTGTCCGGGTCGAGCTCCTCGCCGTACAGGCCCAGCGCGCTGGCGTAGGAGAGGAGCTTCTCGCAGAGGCGGCGTGCTCGCCGCACCTCGCCGATCTCGACGAGCGCCGAGACGAGCCAGAACGAGCAGATCGTGAACGTGCCCTCGGGCGTCGCGAGGCCGTCATCCGCCTGCTCCGGCCGGTAGCGCAGGATCAGGCCGCCGACCGACAGCTCGTCGGCGATCGCGAGCACGGTCTTGCGGACGCGCTCGTCGTCCGCCGGCAGGAAGCGGACGAGCGGAACGAGCAGGAGCGACGCATCGAGGGCGTCCGAACCGTAGGACTGCGTGAACACGCCTCGCTCGTCGAGCCCGTTCGCGAGGACGTCGGCGCGGATCTCCTCCGCCGCTGCCCGCCAGCGCTCGACGTGCTCGTCGTCGCCGCGCATCTCGGCGAGCCTCGCTCCGCGATCCGCGGCCACCCAGCACATCACCTTCGACGAGGTGAAGTGGCGCGGCGCGCCACGGACCTCCCACATCCCGCGGTCCGGCTCACGCCAGTGCGCGAGCGCCGCCTCGACCTGGGCCACCAGGATCGGCCAGACGCGCTCGTCGAGATGGTCGCGGTTGCGGGTGTGCAGGTAGACCGAATCGAGGACGGCGCCCCAGAGGTCGTGCTGGCGCTGGTCGAATGCCGCGTTCCCGACCCGGACCGGCTTCGCGCCGCGATAGCCGCCGAGATCGAGCGTCCGCTCGGGCAGCTCGCGCTCGCCGCCGACGCCGTACATGACCTGCAGCTCGTGGTCGCCTCCTGCGACGTCGTAGATGAAGTAGAGGAAGTCGTTCGCCTCCCAGTCGAAACCGAGCGTGTAGAGGCCCCACAGCGCGAACGTCGAGTCCCGGATCCACGTGTAGCGGTAGTCCCAGTTGCGGTGGCCGCCGGGCGTCTCGGGCAGCGACGTCGTCGCGGCCGCGATGACCGCACCGCTCGGAGCGTAGGTGAGGCCCTTGAGGGTGAGCGCCGAACGCTCGAGGAACGACCGCCACGGGTGGTCGGGGAAGCTGCCACGGGCGAGCCAGTGCTGCCAGTGGTGCGCGGTCCAGACGAGGCGCCCGTAGGCGTCGTCGAACGTACGCGGCGGTTCGCGTGGTCCCCACGACAGCGCGCAGAATCGCTGCTCGCCCTCCTTGATGAGCGTCCGCCCGATCGCGCGCGGGCCCTCGAAGCCGAGGTTGAGGTCGCTCGTGAGCGTCAGCTCGACGGTCGTGCCCTCCGCCCTGCAGCGCATCTGCCGGTAGTCGTCGCCGGTGTACTCCCAGCGACCCAGCCGCTCGCCGTACTCGAACACGGGCTCGCAGTCGAGCGTCAGCTGGACGGAGCCGTTCACGCATCGGACGGTGCGCAGGAGGATGTGCTCAGCGTCGTAGTCGGTGGGGGCGCGCTGGTAGCGCGACTTGCGACCGCGCTCGTCGGTCCACGGCCCCATGAGCAGGACGTCGCGGACGATGATCCAGCCGGTCGGCGTCCCCCAGCTCGTCTCGAGGACGTTCGTGCCCGGAAGGTAGCGCCGGGCGGTGGGGACCATGACCTCCGACGGACCGAACCGGAAGCCGCCCGCGTCGCGGTCGAGGATGGCCCCGAAGACGCTCGGGGAATCGACGCGCGGGAGGCACAGCCACTCGACGTTGCCGCTCGCGGCGACGAGCGCCATGACCTCGCAGTCGGACAGGAAGCCGTACTCGCCGATGGGTGGGAACGGCGAGGTCCCGTCGTCGTCGGGGACCTCTGCGCTGACCGGCTCGTCCGTCGCGCGCGCCATCGAACGCAGACTACAGTTCCGGGGTGTCGCCCGGAATCCGCCGTCCGACCGGGGAACGGGTGGACCGGCGGGCGCTCAACCGGGCGCTCCTCGCTCGCCAGCACCTCCTCGAGCGCAGGCGCGTGTCGCCGGCCGGTCCGCTCGCGGAGGTCGAGCACCTCGTCGGGATGCAGGCCCAATCCCCGCTGGCGCCGTACGTTGGCCTGTGGACCCGCCTCGCCGGGTTCGACCCAGCCACGCTGAGCTCGCTCGTCGAGTCGCGTGCCGCGGTCCGGATGACGCTCATGCGGACGACGATCCACCTCGTGTCCGCGCGCGACGCCGTCGGGCTGCGGCCGATCCTCCAGCCGGTCGTCGAACGTGGCTTTCGGAGCGGCAGCCCGTTCGGCCGGCGGATCGTCGGCGCCGATGTCGCTGCCGTCCTCGCGTCCGGACGGGCGCTTCTCGAGACGCAGCCGCTGACCGTCGCCCAGCTCGGCCCGCGTCTCGTCGAGCGGTTCCCGGGCTTCGACCCGGAGTCGCTCGCGCAGGCCGTTCGGCTGCTCGAGCCGCTCGTCCACGTCCCGCCGCGGGGGCTGTGGGGCCGGGGCGGCCCGGCGGCGTTCACGACGGTGAAGGAGTGGCTCGGCCGACCGGTCGACGCCGAAGCGACGACGGATGGCGTCGAGTCGGTGGTCCTGCGTTACCTCGGCGCGTTCGGGCCGGCGTCGGTCAGGGATGCGCAGGCGTGGTCGTGGCTGACCCGCCTCCGGCCCGTGTTCGAGCGGCTGCGGCCGCGGCTTCGCACGTTCGTCGACGAGTCTGGCGTCGAGCTGTTCGACCTGCCGGACGCGCCCCGACCGCCGGCCGACACGCCGGCGCCCGTCCGGTTCCTGCCGGAGTACGACAACCTGCTCGTCTCGCACGCCGATCGCTCACGGATCACGACGCCGGGCTACCTCGAGCGTGCGTTCACCCGCGGTTCGTTCCTCGTCGACGGGTTCGTGGCGGGCGCGTGGCGGCCCGTGCGTTCGGGCAGAGCGACGACGGCGATCGAGATCGAGCCGTTCGAACCGCTCGGCATGGCGGACCGGCGTGACGTCGAAGACGAGGCCGCGCACCTCGGCTCGTTCCTGGCCGGTCGCCAGCTCGACCTTCGATTCGTCGATCCTCGCTAGGCCGTCGCGGCGAGGAGCGCCTCGCCTTCGGCGACGTGGCGGCTCGCCCCGACCGAGCGCCAGAACTCGATCGCGCGAGCCGCCTGCGCGTCCGCGTCCGCGCGTCGACCCTCGCCAACGAGCTGCGCGGCGGCCCGGAGCCGCGCCAACGCCTCGTCGGTCGGGGAACCGATCACCGAATAGACCTCGGCCGCCCCGGGCCAGTCTCCCGCGGCGACGCGCTCCGCGGCCTCGAGCCACCGGGTTCGGCGCCGGTTCCCATAGTTGGCGAGCATCTCGTCGAGCCGGCCCAGACGCTCGAGGGCGTCGATCAGGAACGCGGGCGCGCGGAATGTGAGCCCGCCCGCGCGCTGCCTCCCCAGCAGCTCGGTCGCGGCTGCGTCCGCTTCCGCCATCCGCCCGGCGTCGACCAGCACGGCGACCCAGTGGGCGAGACCCGGAACGACGGACTGCACGTCGCCGATCGTCCGCGTGATTTCGAGTGCGGCCTCGCTGTCGCGAATCGCGCCGGCGAGATCGCCGCGGGCAGAACGAATGCGGCCGCGGACCTGGAGCGTGAGTGGCGCCATGTAGTGGGCCGCACCCGCCTCGGTCTCATCGATGAGGGCGTCCGCGCGACGGACGGCGTCGTCCCACCGTCCCTCCAGGTAGTCCCAATCGACCGTGTTGTAGCGGTCCCAGCGGAGTAGCGGTTCGTATCCGAAGCGACGGCCGTACCGTGTCGCGGTGCGAGCCGCCTCGCCAGCCTCCGACAACCGGCCATCCGCCTCGAGGAATGAGGCCAGGTTGTTCCAGCCGATCGAGGCGTCGACCGAGTTGATCGAGTCATAGAGCTCGATGCTGCGGCGAAGCTCGTCGTAGCCGTCGCCTTCGCCGGTCGCGTGAAGCGCCATCCCCAGCGAGTTGAGGGCATGGGCCTGGAGGTCGACGAGGCCCAACGACTCCGCCATCGCGCGTGCCTCGCGGGCAACCGGGAGACCGGCCGCGTTGTCGCCGGCAATGACCATCCGTCGCGCCCGCGTCGCGAGGACGCTCGCCTTCGCCCGCGACGGCGGAAGGTCCGCCACGAGCTCGATGGCATGGTCGAGGTGCCGGACCCAGGCCTCCCGGTCGCCGCGCTGCCACGCCGAGAGCGTGAGGAGCGCCTCGGCTTCGGCCGCCGTCGTTGGATCGCCGGACGCCTCGAGCAGCGCGATCGCCTCCTCGAGCATGGCATCGCCTGCGCCCGTCGCCCCGTACTCGGCCCGGCCCAGCCCGAAGAGCAGCCGACCGCGCCGCCCGTCGCCCTCGGGCACGAGATCGAGCGCCGCCCGGAACCATCGCACCGCGAGCGCGAATGCACCGAGCGCGAGAGCGTGTTCGCCGGCGTCGGCGAACGCGACCTGGGCACGATCCGCGACGTCGGCCGGGAGCCCCGCCGGGCTGAGCTCGAGGGCCGCCGCCAGGTGGTGCGCGACGAGCTCGCCGCTGTCGCCCGAGGTCGTGACGGCGTCGATCCAGGCCGCAGTCCGGAGATGCTTCGCGATCCTGTCGCCGCGTGGAATCTGGGCGTACGCGACGTCCCGGACGAGGACGTGACGGAAGGAGTACTCGGCGTCGCCCGCAACCGAGCTGCGCCGCTCACGCCGAACGAACTCCTTGCGCTCGAGGCCGTGGAGGAGGGCGGCCTGGTCGACGTCGACGCGGGCAGGGAGCGCGCCGGCCCAAAAGACCTTGCCCACGACGGCGGCCTCCTGGAGGAGCGCCTTCTCGTCCGCGGCGAGGGTGTCGAGACGAGCCGCGATGAGGCCCTGGACGGTCTCGGGCAGTGACAGCTCGTCGAGCGAGCCGCGCTCCTGGAGGAGCCGCGCGAACTGCTCGGCGTACAGCGGGTTGCCGCTGGCGCGCTCGAGGAGTGCCGCCTGGGTTTCGGCGGCGAGGACGGGCGTGCCCAGCAGGAGCGACAGGAGGCGGGCCGATTCGACCTCCGACAGTGGCGCGACGCCGAGCGTCAGCGCGTTCGGCTTGCCGCCTGCCCAGCCAGGTCGGCGTTCCAGGAGCTCCGGCCGGGCGGTGCAGGCGACGAGGATCGGGACACCGGTCGCCCAGTCGACGAGGTGGTCGACGAAGTCGAGCAGCCCGTCGTCGGCCCAGTGAAGGTCCTCGAACACGAGCACCAACGGGCGCCGCTCGGCCATGGCCTCGAAGAGGCGCCGCCAGGCCGCGAACGACTCCTCGCGCCGCATCGGGCCGTCACCCTCGCCGCTGCCGCCGAGCCCGACGAGCGGCCGGAGCGACGTTGTCACCCACGCAGCCTCGTCGGGTTCCACGAGCTCCCGGACGGCAAGCTCCAGCTTCGCCGCCACGTCGTCGGGCGCGTCACCGTCGAGGATGCCGGCCTGCGCCTTGACCATCTCCCCGAGGGCCCAGAAGCTGACGCCCTCGCCGTACGGCAGGGAGCGACCCTGGCGCCAGTAGCGCATCTCGTCGCTCTGCTCGAGGGACCCCAGGAGCTCGGACACGAGCCGGCTCTTCCCGATGCCCGGCACGCCGACGAGGGTCACGAGCTGCGGGGTGCGCTCGGCCTCCACTCGGGCGAGCGTGTCGAGCAGGATCGAACGCTCTCGCTCGCGCCCGACCAAGGGGGTCGCACTCCCCTGGCGGACGTCGACACCGAGCCGCGAGCGCGCCTCGACCGCTTCCCAGACGGCCAGCGGCACGGGCTTGCCTTTCGCCTCGACCGCGGCCGCCGGCGCATACGAGATGACGTCCCTCGTCGCGCGATACGTCGGCTCACCGACGAGGATCCCGTTCACGGGTGCCACGGCCTGAAGGCGCGACGCGGTGTTGAGGACGTCGCCGGTCGCGATCCCCTCGCCCGCGTCTGCCCGGGCGTCGAGGCGGACGATGGCCTCCCCCGTGTTGACCGCGATCCGGACCTCGAGCTCGCCGGCCTCACGGATCGCGTCCCGGATCGCGATGGCCGCCCGAACGGCGCGCTCGGGGTCGTCCTCGTGGGCCACCGGAGCGCCGAAGATCGCGACGACCGCGTCGCCGATGAACTTCTCGACGGTTCCGCCGAATCGCTGGAACTCCGCCCGAAGCCGCTCGTGGTACGGCCGCAGGAACGCCTCGACGTCCTCCGGGTCGAGCGCGTCGGCACGAGCCGTGAAGCCGACGAGGTCGGCGAACACGACCGTGATCGACTTGCGCTCGCGACGGCCTGTCTCCCCACTCATCAGGGGGAGTCTCGCGGATGCGGCCGCCGGCGTCACGCCTCGGACGTGACCTCGGCCATACTGCGGCGGTCGGAGACCATGAGGAGGGCGCGATGACGCTCCGGGAGATCCAGGCGCCGCTGAAATCGGCCTACGCGGACGACCCCGGCCGGGCGTGGATCACGCTCCGCGCGAGCGGCACGAGCGCGGCGACGGATGCGACGTCCTGTTCGGTCGATCTCGGCCGTGCGCTGTACGCGGCCGGAGCGCACCCGGGCGTCGGAGGCTCCGGCGCCGCCGCCTGCTCGGGCGACCTGTTGCTCGGTGCCCTCGCCGCGTGCGCCCAGCTGACGGCCCAGATGGTTGCAGCGAACATGGGCCTCAGGAGCGACGCGGTGAGCGTCACGGTCGAGGGTGACCTCGACCTGCGCGGAACGCTCGGCACGCCGGACGTGCCCGTCGGATTCCAGGCCATCCGTGCCCGGTTTGCGATCGCCGCCGACGTGCCGCCGGACCGGCTCGAGCGACTCCGGGAGCGCGCCGAACGCTACTGCGTCGTCCTCCAGACGCTTCTCGCGCCGCCCGCGATCGAGGTCACCTGGGAGGAGGGCGCTTCCGCCACCGAACCGGGAGTCCGCCCCGGATGACCATCCCCGCGACCGGCACCGTCACCCTGCTCTTCAGCGACATCGAGGGATCGACGAAGCTCGTCGGGCAGCTCGGCGATCGCTACGAGCCGGTTCTCGCCGACCATCGACGGCTGCTCCGGGAAGCGTTCCGGTCGCGCGGCGGCAGCGAGGTCGATACTGCCGGCGACGGCCTGTTCTACGCGTTTCCGAGCGCCCGAGCCGCCATTGCCGCGGCCGTCGCCGGGCAGCGGGCACTGAGCGCCCAGGACTGGCCGGCCGACGTCCGCGTCCGGATGGGAATCCACACGGGCGAGCCGATCAGCGGCGAGGCCGGCTACGTTGGCATGGACGTCCATCGCGCGTCGCGGATCTGCAACGCGGGCCACGGCGGCCAGGTCCTCGTCTCGAAGACGAGCTGCGATCTCGCCCAGGGCGAGCTGCCGGACGAGGTCTCGCTGCTCGACCTCGGGGAGCATCGCCTCAAGGACCTGCCGTCGCCGGACCGCCTCTTCCAGGTCGTCGCACCGGGGCTCGGCCGCGAGTTCCCGCCGCTCCGGTCGATCGACTCGCGTCCGAACAACCTGCCCCGCCAGCTGACGGCGTTCATCGGCCGCCAGCGGGAGATCGGTGAGGCGAAGCGCATCCTCGCGGGATCGCCGCTCCTCACGCTCACCGGACCGGGTGGCGTGGGCAAGACGAGGCTCGCCGTCGAGGTCGCAGGCGACCTGCTCGACGAGTACGAGGACGGCGTCTGGTTCGTCGACCTCGGGCCGGTCACCGATCCGACCTTCGTCGCGCACGCGATCGCGTCGACGCTCGGCGTGATGGACGTCGCGGGCCAACCGATCCTCGACACGGTCGTCGACCACGTCCGTCGGCGCCACATCCTCCTCGTGCTCGACAACTGCGAGCACCTCCTCGACGCCGCCGCCACCGCGGTCGACGGGCTCCTCCGTGCGTCGGCACAGCTTCGCGTCGTCGCGACGAGCCGGGAGGGGTTCGCCATCCCCGGTGAGGCGGTCTTTCCGGTTCCCTCGTTGTCGGCACCGGACGAGGCTCACCTGGGCACCGACGATCTCGCCCAGTTCGAGGCCGTCCGCCTGTTCTCCGAGCGGGCCGCGGCCGCGCAGCCGGGCTTCCGCGTCACCGAGCGAAACGCCCGTGCGGTCGCCCAGATCTGTCGTCGCCTCGACGGCGTTCCGCTCGCCCTCGAGCTCGCCGCCGCCCGCGTCCGCGCGCTCCCGGTCGAACAGATCGCGGGCCGGCTCGACGACCGCTTCCGGCTGCTCACGGGTTCGAGCCGGATCACCGTTCCGCGGCATCAGACGCTCCGGCAGACCATCGACTGGAGCCACGACCTCCTCGCCGACGACGAGCGGATCGTGTTCCGGCGGCTGGCCTCGTTCGCCGGCGGATGCACGCTCGAGGCCGCCGAAGCGGTGTGCGCCGGGGACCCCGTCGACGAGTACGGTGTCCTCGACGTCCTCAGCCGCCTCGTCGACAAGTCGCTCGTCGTCGCCGACACGGACGCCGAGGAGGCTCGGTACCGCCAGCTCGAGACGATCCGGCAGTACGGCCGCGACCGTCTCCTGGAGGCTGGCGAGGGACCGGCAACGCTCCGACGCCACCGCGACTGGTTCCTGGCGCTCGTCGGCCGCGCCGCCCCGGAGTTCTTCCGGGGCGTGGAATCGGCGCAGTGGCTCGAGCGCCTCGACCACGAGCACGACAACCTCCGCGCCGCGCTCCAGTGGAGCACCGACGAGCCGGCCGAGTCGACTGCGGCACTGCGTCTCGCGGCCGGCCTGTGGCGGTTCTGGGAGATCCGCGGGCACATCGCGGAGGGTCGAAGCTGGCTCGAGCAGGCCCTCGCGCAGACCGACGGCGAGGTGTCGGCGCTCCGGGCGGATGCGTTCACGGGGGCCGGAATCCTCGCCTTCATGCAAGGCGACCACGCGGCCGCGCACGAGTTCCACGAGCAGAGCCTGGCGCTCCATCGCGAGGTCGGCGACTACATGGGAATCGCCTTCGCGGCGAACAACCTGGCGAACGCGGCGGTCCTCTCCGGCGACTATGCCGCCGCCCGCCGGCTGTACGAACCCGGGTTGGCGTGGGCGCGGTCGCAGTCCAACAAGCGGCCGCTCGGATTCGCCCTCGTCAACATGGCCGAGGCCGTCGCACTCGACGGTGAGCCGGACGTCGCGCGCGAGCAGTACGAGGAAGGGATCGAGACGTTCCGCTCGCTCGGCGACCGATGGGGCGAGGCGTTCGCGCTCGACAGCCTCGGCACGATGCTGGGCCGCCAGGGCAGCCACGCCGAGTCGGAGCGCCTCCACGGCCGGGCGCTCGCGATCTCGCGCGAGCTCCGAGACCAGCGCGGCGAGGCGCGGGCGCTCACGCACCTCGGCGATCAGGCGTCGCGGACGAAGGACCTCGGGCAGGCCAGGCAGCTCTATCGCCAGAGCTTCGAGATCCGCCACGCGCTCGGCGACCGAGCGGGCATGGCATCGGCGCTGGAGAAGCTCGCGACCGTCGTGTCCGCCGACGACGCGCACTCGGCTGCCGTCCTGCTCGGATCCGCAGAAGCGGTCCGCGACTCGATTCGCGCGCCCGTCCCGCCGACGGTCCGCGCCGAGTACGAGGCCTGCCGGCAGACGGTCCGCGAGCTGTTGGGCGAAGCCGCGTTCGAGGACGCGCGCGCCGAGGGCCGGCGGCTGTCGCCGGCAGCGACCCTGGCTACGCTCCCTCTGTGACCCGGACGATCCCGTCGGCGAGAATCCCGTGTGCCTCGGCGTGCGTGGCGACCATCGCCTCCGGGCTCGGCGCCTCCGCCAGGCAGTAGACCTTTCCGGTCGCCTCGTCGAACCAGTAGCGCATGTAGTTCACGCCGTGCCTGTCCTGGACCTCCAGGTCGCGGCGATGAGCGTCGGCGATCGCCTCGGCGGTCAAACCGGGAACGTGCTCGTGCGTGTCGAGATAGAGCGGCATCGATGGCTCCGGTTGCACCCGCTGGCCGTTGGTCCGACGTGTTCGCGGGGCGGTCCGCGCGATGCTGCCCTTCACTCCCACCCCTGTCAATCGTTCACGCGACAGGCGTGCCGTCCGTTCCTTGCCGTACCTCGTGGTCGCACCAGCATCCGCGGCAGCGTTTCGCTTGCGCTGCTTCTGCGCATGTCCGCCTCCCCGCTTTCCGCCTCCCCGCGCCTCGCGCCTCGGCCGCCCCCACCGCTCAGCTCCCATGCTCCCGCTCCCGCTCCGGCTGCGGCTCCCGCTCGGCGTTGCATGCTCCCGCTCCCGCCGCCGCTCGGCTCCCGCTCCCGCCCCCGCTCCGGCTCCCGCGCCCGCGCCCGCTCGGCGTTGCATGCGCCCGCTCCCGCTCGGCGTTGCATGCTCCCGCTCCCGCTCGGCGTTGCATGCCAGGCGATGAATCCGCCGTCCTCGCGTCGACTCGTTGCCTGGCGGGTTAGATGGACACCGAGGAAACGGCGCGGCGCGCCGCATCAGTGCCTGGCAGGCCACGAGGCGACGGCGCGACGCCTGATTCGTAGCCCGACAGGCAACGACGACGGCGCGGGCCTACCGCGAGGCCACCAATCGAACCGACCCGGCGTCCACGCGCGCCCACAGCAGCGCGGGTCCCGGCCAGGGAAGCGTGCCGGTGAGCGACCCCAGCGCATCCTCCGGGTGAGCCGGGTAGGCGACGCGAAGCTGCCGCTCCGCAGCCCGCGCGGCGTCGCGGGTCGCTCTCGTCCAGCGAACGATGAGCAGCCGAGACGCCGCCAGCGCCGTCCCTTCGACCGGCCACGCCTCCCATGACGGCAGCGATTCGGCCTTCTCGCCCGACCAACGGATCAGCTGCTCGACCCTATTGAGCGTGGACTGGATCTCTCCCGCGACGAACAGGCCCTCCCGCCGCTCCTCCAGCACGACGTCGATCCAGCCGCGCCCGGGACGGCGCACCCGGACCTCGGTGTGGGCGCGCCATCGCGGATGGAGGAGATCGAGCAGCCCCTCGAGCACGGGAACCGACAGGCGGTCGTGGATCGCGGGCCCGGTGTTCGGGTAGAACCGCGTCCCGAGGTCGGCACCGAGAGCGGTCGAGAGGCGAGCGTACGTCTCGATCGACGGCCTCGTCGTCCCGGCCAGGATCCGGGCGAGGAACGGCGGCGAGATCCCCGCGGCGTGCGCGAGCGCCGCGTGTGAGATCCCGGCGTCGGCGCACAGCCGCTCGACGTCCTCGGCCAGCCTCAGGCGCGCGCCGCGGGCGGCCGCTTCGGCCGCTCGCTCGAGCTTCGTTCGGGCCACGGTGGCATTGAACCGCTCGCCGCTTACGTCGCGATTTCCCGCGGGCGATTTGCGAGGCGTTGCCTGCCGGGCCACGAATCACGCGGTGGGCGGTCGCACCGTGACCTGGCCGGCACCGAGCCGACACGAATTGGGCGCATTCGGTGCCTGCCTGCACCCGTCCGGGCAACGATCCGACACGAGGACGGCGGAATCATGGCCTGGTGTGCAACGGCGACCGGGAGCAGGAGGGTTTCGTTCGCGGCGAGCTCCGGAGCGGGTGGCGAGCTCCGGGCCGGCGGCGAGCTCCGGAGCCAGTGGCGGGCTCCGCATCGCTGCCGGGCTCCGCATCGCTGGCGGGCTCCGCATCGCTGGCGGGCTCCGCATCGCTGGCGGGCTCCGGGCCGGTGGCGAGCTCCCGAGCCGGTGGCGAGCGCCGCATCGCTGGCGAGCTCTGGACCGTGAGGCGTCACCCGGTACACTGGCGCGGCCCCGGCGCTTCGACCTGGCGCTTCGAGCGCCCTGCGCGGGCATCTCCGTGGTGGCCTTAGCTCAACCGGCAGAGCACTGGATTGTGGCTCCAGAGGTTACGGGTTCGAGCCCCGTAGGCCACCCCACACCCATCCCGATGACGGCCACGTCGGGCGCGGCGGCGCGGGCCGACTTGCGGTGCTCCGGTGATGCCGCGGTCAGGCGGCGGCGCGGCCTCCCCGGCCGACCGTCACCATTCGACGAGCTTCCATATCTCGGGCTCGGGGTCGACGACGGTCCCGCCGACCTCGGCGAAGATCGCCACCGCACGCTTGAGGTGGTCCATCGCCTCCTCGCCGCGACCGGACGCCTGGAGGAGGTCCGCGAGGTTGTTCTCCAGCGCGGCCTCGAGATGCCGATCGGCCGAGCGGCGCGAGTCGACGAGCGCGGATTCGAGATGCGCGACGCCCTCGTCCGGCCGGCCGGCCTCCGCGGCGACGAGGCCCAGGGCATTGCGAGCCGCGATCGCGAGGGCCGGGTCCGCTCCGTCGTTCGAATGGGCGAGGCTCGCCTCGAGCTCGGAGCGGGCCGCAACCAGGTCGCCGCGGCGGCGGGCCAGCAGGCCGAGGATTCGGTGTGCGTGGGCGATCGCCGAGCGGTCCCCAGCCGCCCCCGCGAGGCGGAGGGACTCGGCAGCGAACGCGGCAGCTTCGTCCGGGCGCCCCTGCCGCTCGGCGACGATGGCCCGATCGGCGACGATGCGGGAACGTGACGTCGCGTCTTCCCCGGCAGCGCCGAGCGCGGCGACGAGGTGGCTCTCGGCGGCCGCGAAGTCGCCGCGCCGCAACTGGATCCGCCCGAGGCGGTGCTCGATGGCAGCGAGTCGCGACGGTGGCGCCTCGGCGGCGGCAGTCTCGAGGGCGGCTGTCGCCGCGGCGTAGTCGCCGAGCAGCATCCGCAGCTCGCCGATCCCTTCGTGCAGCCCGACCTCGCCCGGATGGCCGAGCGCGAGGGCCGCCTCGAGATGCCCGATCGCCTCGGGCAGCGCGAGGATCTGGCGCGCGCGGCGCCCGGCCTCGGCAAAGGCGATCGCCGCCTCGGCGCTCCGGCCGGCGTCACGCTCGTGGCCGGCGACCAGCGCGAGGCGCGCAAGATCCCCCGAGGGCGAGCGTGCCGGACGGGCACGCAGGGCGTCGGCGGTCCGCCGATGCAGGAGTCGCCGCCGGCCGAGGCTCATCGCCTCGTACGCCACGTCCCGGAGCGCAGCGTGCGCGAAGTCGAACGACGGTTCGGCGCCTTCGTGCTGCCGGACGACCTCGGGAACGTCGCGGACCTCTCGGACCAGCCCGCGCCGGACCAGCTCCTCGAGCGCCTCGATCGCCTCCTCCTCGGATCGACCGCTCGCAGCCCGAACCGTCGGCAGGTCGAACGACCGACCGATGACGGCCGCCGCGGCGAGGACCTGTGCAGCCTCCTCGCCGACCTTCGCGAGCCGATCGAGGAGCAGCGCCCGAACGCCGCCGGGTAACGATCGGCCCGGCCCGAGTTCGGCCGCGAGCGCCTCGACGAGATAGAGCGGCAGCCCCTCGGACTCGCGCGCGAGCGATTCGGCGAGCCCGGCACGGTCCCGCGATCCGGGCCTGGCGGCATGAACGAGGTCCGTGACGGCGTGCAGATCGAGCCGTGGCAGGTCGACCGCCGTCGCGGCCAGTGCCTCCAGCGCGGCGACGAATGGCCGAACCCGCGAGTCGACGTCCTCGGGGCGCCAGGCGAGCGCGAGCACGAGTGGGCGGGCCGTCAGCCGCCGCGCGATGTAGGCGAGCGCCTCGAGCGTGGAATCGTCGGCCCACTGGATGTCGTCGAGGAGGACGAGACCGGGACGTTCGGACCGCAGGAGGGCGATGAGCGCGTCGGCCAGCGCCTCGAGCAGCCGGACCCTCGCGGACGGCGAGGAGTCCGCGGACGCCCCTGCAAGCAGCGTGTCGTTCGGCCCGCGCACGTCCGGGAGGAGCCGGCCGAGCTCGGCGCGGCTCCCGGGCACGGCCGCGGCGAGGCGGTCGGCTGCGCCGGGTGCGGCGAGCGCGGCGCGCACGAGCCCGACGATGGGACCGTAGCCGATCCCCTCCTCGCCCGGGTAGCAGCGCGCAGCTGTCGCGAGGGCACCGCTCGCCCGGACCCGTTCCGCCACGGCATCCAGGAGCGCGGACTTGCCGATGCCCGCCTCGCCCCGAATGACGACGAGCCGCCCGTCGACGCGCGCCGATTCATACGCGTCGAGGAGGCTCGCGAGCTCCCGATCGCGTCCGACGAACGGAATCCCCGGCGGTCGGGCTGCGGGCGGGGCAAGCGGCTCCGTCCGAGCAAGCGGCTCCGTCCGAGCGCCCAGCGGGATGGCGGGATCCGGCCGTGCCGCCGGAGGGCCGAGCGAACCATCCCGGATCGACTCATAGAGCTCGGTGGTCTCGGCGAGCGGAGCCACGCCGAGCTCACGGTCGAGGACCCGGACGCAGTCGCGGTACTGGCGGATGGCAGCCGCCGTCTCGCCGGAGAGCGCGTACGTCCGGATGAGGTGCCGGTGCGCCGGCTCGTGGAGAGGATCGAGGGCGAGCCAGCGTCTGCCCACCGCGAGGGCGGCGTCAAACGAACCGGCGGCCGCCCGCCCGAGTGCCAGTCGCTCGAGCGCGCCCGCGAGCTCGCGGCGGTACGCCTCGCCCTCGGCGAGCTGCCAGTCGTCGAACTCGGCGCTGTCGCGGAGTGCGAAGGCGTCCATGAACGGCCCGCGATCGAGGGCGACCGCTCGTTCGAGCAACGCCAGGCAGTCCGGGCACGGAGCGTCGACGGGATCGCCGTGACGGCGGACGCCGGCAAGCGCGTCCCGGAAGGCGGCAAGGTCGAGGTCGACCGCGGCGGCGTCGAGGTCGACGGCGGAGCGGTCGATGTTCAGCGCGCCGCCGCCCACGGCAGCCTTGAGGACCGACAGCGTGCGCCGCAGCGCACCCCGCGCGGCCGCCTCGCCCGATTCGGGCCACAGGAGCGCCGCGAGGCCATCCCGCGACGCCGGCCGGCCCGTTACGGCCAGATAGGCGAGGATGGCGACTGCCTTGCGAGTATCGACCGCCAGCCGCCGGCCCGAGACGAGAACCTCGACGGGACCGATCAGCCGGACCTGGAGATGAGCGCTTCGGGGCATGCCGCAACGATACGTGTCCTAGGGCAATTGCCGTAACGATCTCCGGACGGTGGCCGCGAACAATTCCACCATCGTGCTGATGGCATATCGTCTTTCGACCTCGTGACCGCCCGTCCCGCCGCGACCCGTCGACGCGGCCTCCTTCCCGTTTCGTGGCAGCGTCTCGCCACGGCTGCCGGCAGCGCGATCGTCGCCGGCAGCGTCGTCGTGCTGCTCGTCTCGCTCGCACTGTCGATCGCCGACGGCAACCTGGCCCAGGCACCGTTCTACCTGATCTTCATCCTGCCGCCGGCAACGCTCGGGTTCGTCGGGGCGCTCCTGACGACGCGTCGACCGGACAACGCGATCGGCTGGCTGCTGCTCGCGTCGGGGATGCTCGCCGGTGGAGCGTTTGCGTCCGTTCAGTTCGTCGACGCCGCAATCGTCAACGGCGCGGCCGATGCTCCGATCATCGTCGCGATGGCGTGGATCGCGTCGACCTGGTTCGTGCCCGCGATAGGCCTCCTCGTCGTCTTCCTGCCGCTCATCTACCCGAGCGGCCACCTGCCCGGCGGGCGCTGGCGGATCGTCGCCTTCGTCGGCGTCCTCGGAGTCCTGAGTGGCGCGATCGGTCCGGCGACCGCGGCGGGACCGCTGAGTGACCCGAACGGGCCATTGAACCCGCTCGTCCCGCCGGAGCCGCTGGCGGGCTGGATCCAGGCGATCTCGACCGCGAGCAACTTCGTCGCCCCACCGATCTTTCTGCTGGCCGTCGCGAACCTCCTGATCCGCTTCCGGCGGTCCGAAGGCGTCGAGCGGCAGCAGATGAAGTGGTTCCTGTTCGTCGCGTCGTTCTCGGCCGTCGCGTTCATCGTGTCGCTCGTCGGGATCACGCCGATCTCCGACGTGGCATGGGTCGTCGGTCTCCTGTCGATGGCCTTCCTGCCGCTCGCGATCGGGCTCGCGATCCTGCGCTACCGCCTGTACGACATCGACGGCATCGTCAGCCGGACGATCGCCTACACGCTGGTGACCGCGCTGCTCGGCAGCCTGTTCGTCGCGATCGTGCTCGCCTCCGAGAGCGTCCTCCAGCCGCTGACACAGTCGAACAACGTGGCTGTCGCGGCATCGACCCTGATCGTCGCGAGCCTGTTCCGGCCGGCGGTCCGGGAGATCCAGTCGCGTGTCGACCGGCGGTTCGATCGGTCGCGGGTCAGTGCCGAGCGGTTGATCGCGGCGTTCGGTACCCGGCTGCGGGACGAGACGGACCTGCCTGCGATCGACCGCACGCTCGTGACGGTCGTCGGCGAGACGCTGGGCCCGCGTTCGATCGGGCTCTGGCTGCGCGCACCCGCGGCGACCTCCGGGTCCGACCGATGAACCGCCGCTCGGCGGTTGCGATGAGCCTCACCGCGCTCGACGTCGCGCTCGGCGTTGCCGCGCTCGCCTACCTGCTCATCCCGCCGCGCGCCGGCGCCCCTGCGGCGGGCGTCAGCCCGGTCCAGGTCGTGGCCGATGCGTCGTTCCTCGCCCTCACGCCGATCCTCGGCGCCGTCCTCGTTCGGCGGCGACCCGACAATGTCATTGGCTGGCTGTTCATCTCGGTCGCGGGCTGGCTCGCCCTCAGCTTCGTGACCGATGGGATCGCCCGCCACGTTGTCCCGAACGACGCCGTCAGCCGGATCGCGGTCATCGGCTCGAGCCTCGGGATGCTCGGCTTCGTCTCGCTGTTCCTCCTGTTCATGGTGTTCCCGACGGGCCGTCTGCCCTCGCGGCGCTGGCGCTGGCTGCCCGTGATTGCGGTCGTGGCCGGCGCGCTGACCGTCGTGACCTCGCTCCTCGCGAGCCAGCCGTCCGCCGGCGACGTCCCCGACCTTCCGAAGCCGTTCGGGCGACCGGAATGGCAGCCCGTCGTCGACACCGTTAGCGGCGTCGCGTCGATCCTCATGGTCGCTGCGCTGCTCGCGACGCTCGTCCTCCTGGTCCGGCGCTTTCGAGCCTCACAGGGCATCGAACGGCAGCAGCTGAAAGTCTTCGCCTGGGCGGCCTCCATCGTCGTCGGCCTGCTCGCGATCGGGATCGCGACGGCTCCGCTGGGCGTCGTGGCCGACACGTTCTGGACGCTCGCGCTCGCCTCACTGGTCCTGCTGCCCGTCGCGGCAACGGTCGCGATCCTGCGGTATCGGCTGTGGGACATCGACCGGCTCGTGTCCCGGACCGTCGCCTACGCCGTCGTCACGGCGATCCTCGTCGCGATCTTCGGGCTCGTGAACCTGGGCCTCCAGGAAGCGCTCGCGAACGTCACGCAGGCGGGGACGCTCGCGGTGGCCGCCTCGACGCTCGCCGTCTTCGCGCTCTTCCAGCCGCTCCGCCGACGGATCCAGCGCCTCGTCGACCGTCGGTTCGACCGGGCGCGGGTCGACGCCGACCGGGTCGCTGCCGCGTTCGCCGATCGGCTTCGCGGGGAGCTCGACCTCGAGAGCATCGGCTCCGAGACGCGCGAGGCGGTCGAACGCACGCTCCACCCCTCGTTCGCCACGATCTGGCTCCGGAACGTGGAGTGAGCGTCGGCCGCGGCCTCGGGTCCAATGGCATCACGACGACGCTCGCACTGCTCGCGCTGGTTCTCGACGCTGCTGCCCTCGTGCTGCTGCTGATGTCCATCCGTGCCGGCGTCCCGGTCGATGCGGGCACGAACACCACCGGCGGTTTCGTCCTCGGCGCGGCATTTCCCGCCGTCGGCTGGCTCATCGCACGTCGCCGTCCCGAGAACGCGATCGGCTGGATCTTCCTCGCGGTCGGGCTGTCGCAGTCGCTCGACGCGTTCGCCGGCCAGTACTCGACCTACGGCCTCTCCCTGCCCGCTGCGCTGCCGCTCGCCGTCGAGCTGTCGTGGGTCGCCGTCTGGGCGTGGGCACCCGGCTACGTGCTCCTGCTGACGCTGTCGATCCTGCTCTTTCCCGACGGTCGCGTTCCCTCGCCGCGCTGGCGAGCGGTCGCGTGGCTCGCCTGGATCTCGCTCGTCCTGCTCATCGTCCCGGTGGCCATCGCGGCCTGGCCGGCTCGCGGAATCGAGCTCATCGGTTCAGGGCCGCCCGGCGGCCTCGGCCTCGCGACCGACCTCGAGGGCCTGGGGCTGGTCCTCGCCGCGATCGCCGCCGTCGGTTCCGTGGCAGCGCTCGTGAGCCGGTTTCGGCGATCGGTCGGCATCGAGCGACAGCAGCTGAAGTGGTTCACGTTCTTCGGTGGCCTCGAGGTGATCCTCGTCTCGACGTCGGCGGCACTGCCCCTCGACGCGATCGCGGGTGCGGTCCTCGCAATCATGGTCACGCCGCTCCTGCCGCTTGCCACGGCGGCGGCGATCCTCCGCTACCGCCTGTTCGACATCGATCGGATCGTCTCGCGGACGATCGGCTACGCGGTCGTGACAGGGCTGCTCGTCGGCGTGTTCGTGACGGTCGTCCTCGCGGTCCAGGCGGTCCTCGACCCGTTCGTGCAGCGCGTCACCGACGCCGGCACGCTCGCGGTGGCCGCCTCGACGCTCGCCGTCTTCGCGCTCTTCCAGCCGCTCCGCCGACGGATCCAGCGCCTCGTCGACCGTCGGTTCGACCGGGCGCGGGTCGACGCCGACCGG
>DASSHA010000041.1:0-32067 GCA_035693145.1 Candidatus Limnocylindrales bacterium | reverse complement strand
CGCGTCTCCCGGCAGCTGCTCCAGGAGCTCGGACGCGAGCCGACGGTCGAGGAGATCGCCGAGGCGATGTCGAAGGGTCAGGAGGTCGTCGTCACGCCCGAAAAGGTCCGCGAGATCATCAAGGTCTCGCAGGAGCCGGTGTCACTCGAGACGCCGATCGGCGAGGAGGAGGACTCGCACCTCGGCGACTTCATCGAGGACCGCGGCGCGCTGGCGCCTGCGGAGGCCGCGTCGCACCAGCTCCTCAAGGAGCAGGTCGAGGCCGTGCTGGATTCCTTGACGGGTCGCGAGCGGCGCGTGCTCCAGCTGCGCTTCGGGCTCGAGGACGGCCGTGCGCGGACGCTCGAGGAGGTCGGCAAGGAGTTCAACGTCACCCGCGAGCGGATCCGCCAGATCGAGGCCAAGGCGCTCCGCAAGCTCCGCCACCCGTCCCGCAGCCGCAAGCTCAAGGACTACCTGGAGTAGCCGTCGCCGTGCGGCCGCAGCCGCGGCCGGTCAACCGGACCGCGCGCCGCGCCGCGCGCCCCGGCCGGTCATTCACCGGGTGACTGAGTGCACCGGCCTGGTGCACGTTTCATGCAGCCGGCGATCGAAAGGTGCAGATCCGACCCTCGATCGAGCGTTTTCTGCCGGTCTCATTTCCCGGCTGCATGAGATTCGCTCACCACGCCTCCTGCTCGTCGCACTCAGTCATGGGATGAATACCGGCCCAGCGGCTCGCACGCGTGATGCCGGCCACCGGCCCAGCGGCAGCTCGCACGCGTGATGCTGGCCACCGGCCCAGCGGCAGCTCACGCCTTGTGCGGGCCGCGGCGCGGCTAGAGGCGGATGATCGAAGACGCGCCTGGGTTCGCGCCCGCGCGAAGGAGCTCGAGGGCGCGGGCGCCGGGCAGCGGGAACGAGACGCGGAGGTCGTCGCCGTGGTCACGGACGAGTTCGCGGTTGTGTCGCGTGTCCGCGAGGAGCAGCACGACCGCGGGCATCTCGCCGTCCCGCTGTTTCAGCGCGATCCGACGACACAGCGTTTGCAGGTCGCGCGGTCGCATCTCCGCCTCGACGGCGAGGGACCAACGCTCCCCGGCGATCGTCGCGTCCCACGCTCGCAGGTCGCCCTTGAGCGCGAGCGGAACTTCCGTCCGCCACCGCAGCGACGGGTGGAGACGGCCGCGGAGCCGAGCCAGCAGCGCACCGTGCGCATCGTCACGAAGCGGCGAGCCCGCCGGATACGCTCGGGCATGAAGCCGAAGACCGACCACCGCGAGCAGCGACGACGCCCGGAGGATCGTCAGGTTCGACGCCTGGCCACGTTCGATCCGGCTCCAGGTCGACTGCGAGATTCCGGCGGCGCGGGCGACGTCGGCCTGGGCGAGGGAGTGGCCCAGACGGGCGAGCTTGACCTCACGCGCGATTTCGGCCGTGATCGCACGCGCGTCGACGCGGCCGCGGTCGACGAGGCGCTCACGAGTGGGCACCGTCGAATCGTGCGTTCGCGGGCTTCACCACTGGACATCCGGCCGTTGTCGGCCGGTAGCTCGACGCCGCCCGCGGCCGGCGTTTCGATTCGTTAGGGGCTGCGGCGCGCGAAGGCACCGTCCATCCCGCTCGGCGTCGTGGGTACGAGAGTCGGGCCCCACGCGACATCTCGCCGCGGTAGGGTCGCGGCGTCGGGTGCACGCCCGACGGTCGCGCGCCCCGGGGGCTGGGTGCTCGGCCGGCCGACCCATCGATCGCGACGGTCGGCTGCCGGACCCATCTCAAGGAGGCATCGAACCGATGAAGCGGACGAGGACTGCCGCGCTCGTCGCCGCGGCGACGCTGTCGTTGGCATTGACGGGATCGGCGCTGGCGCGCAATCCCCACGCCGGGACGCATGGCCAGAGCCACGGCGCCACGAAGACCCATGGCTCGAATGCCACGACCTTGACGACCGCCGACCTGCCGGCTTCGACCCTGTCGGTGAAGGGAAACACCTCGCACCCCGGCGGCACGCTCCGCATCCTCGCGCTCGTCCAGGCGCCGCAGGCATCGCGGCCCGAGACCGTCGACGCCGTCGTCCACTTCGCCTCGGGCGATGCGACGATCACGCTCAGCCACAACGGTCACGGGGTCGCCTACCACGGCACGGCGGTCGTCCCCGATGCGGAACCAACCGGAGAGGTCGCGATCGATGCGACGACGACCGTCGGGACCGAAGCGCTGACGGGCTCGGGCTGGGGTGCGGTCATCGCGGCGACGACCGACGAGAACGCCACCGACGGCGACGAAACGGACGCGAGCGAGACGCCCGACGCGAGCGAGACGCCCGACGCGAGCGAGACGCCGGACGCTAGCGAAGGCGCCGACGCCGGGTCCCCGGATGCGCACGTGCAGGGCGAGATCGTGTCCGCGATCGCGAAGTCGCACCTCACGAGCGAGATCGTCGCCCAGCTCCTCGCCTACCTGATGTCGTTCGCCGCCTGACCCGCGGCTTCACATCCCATCGCCGCCGACGCCCGCGGGCTCACCCCGCGGGCGTCGCGCGTCCGTCGGGCGGTCCCGGGTCGTCGCCCGTTTCGACCGGCAGCCCGCTCCGGCTCCAGTCGCTGTACGAGCCCGCGTAGAGCGTCGGGCTCGGAAGGCCGGCAATCCGGAGCGCGAGGGCCGCATGACACGCGTTGACGCCGCTGCCGCAGGCGACGACGACCTCCGACCCGTCGGCCGCCCCAAGGCGTTCGAACGCCGTCGCGAGCTCGGACGCCGGGCGCATCCGGCCGGCGTCGAGGCTCTCCGTCGTCGGTGCGCTGCGTGCCGTCGGGATGTGGCCGGCGATCGGATCGATCGGTTCGACCTCGCCGCGATAGCGCTCGCGGGCGCGAACGTCGAGGAGCACGACCTCGTCGAGTCGGGCAGCCAACGCGTCGCGTTCGATCGTCCGGGTCCAGCGGTCGTGCAGATGGATCGTCGTCGCCGGCCACGAGGCCGGTCCGGTCGTCGGCTCGAGACCCGCCTCGCGCCAGGCGTCGATCCCACCGTCGAGCACGGCGACAGCCGCATGGCCCAGGTCGTCGAGCATCCACCACAGGCGAGCGGCGACCGTCCCGCCCGCGTCGTCGTACGCGACGACGTACGAGTCATCGGCGATCCCGACGTCTCCGAGCAGCCGCGCGAACGCGCTGGGATCGGGGAGGGGATGGCGACCCGGAGCCCCCAAGCCGCCAGGGTCCGAAAGGTCGGTCTCGAGATCGAGGAAGATCGCGCCGGGCAGGTGCCCGCTTTCGAAGGCGAGCCGACCGTGCTCGGATGCGCCGAGCTTCCACCGAACGTCGACCGGGCGGACGCGTTCGCGCGTCGATGCGTCGCCGAGCAGGCTGGCGAGCTCGTCGACCGAAACGATCGGCCGCGGGAAGTTGATCGGCATGGGACCGAGGATAGGGCGCGCGACCCCGTCAGCCGCCGAGCAGGTCGCAGACGGTGTCCGTCGCCGCGCCGAGGACGAGGTGACCCACGAAGCCGCGGACGTGCGTCGAGGCCGGGTACGCGCCGGGATCGGCTGCGAACCCGAGCTCGCTGTTGAGGTACTCGTCGTTGCCCAGGAACAGGACCGTGCCGTAGACGAGCCCGCGACCCGCGCCGAGCAGCGGGACCCGCCGCCGCAGTGCGCCGTACAGTGCGCCGGGCACGATCCCGAGGCACCAGTGCACAGCCGTTGCCGCCTGCGACCGCTGATCCTCGGACGCGTCGATCCCGAGCTGGTCCACGAGCATGTCGGTCAGGTTGCGCGCCGAGCTCCTGCCGCGTGGCTGAACGGCCTTCTCCTGGGCCTTGTCGGAGTCCGATGCCTGCTCGAGGAGCGACGTCGTGACCTGGTCCATCGCCCACGTCGCGACCGCGCCGGCGATCGCGCCGCGGAGGAGGTCGCCGCTGAAGCTCGTTCGATGGTTTGCCATGCTCGCGATGGTCGGACGCGACGGCTCGCGCTGGCGAGTACGTGCGGTTGCCCCGGATGACAGTCGCGCGACGGGGAGGGCATTCGGCGGCCGGGCGGCCGGGGGCTTGCGGGCATGAAGAAGGGCGGACCCGACGTTCGGGCCCGCCCTGTTCGCTTCGGCCGTGCGAGTGGCTACGGCAGGAAGTAGTTCGGGTTCGGCAGCTTGAACGTCCGATCGGCGAAGCCTCCCTCGAGGTCGCTGAACTGGTCGCCGAAGTTCGCGACGATGTCGAAGCCGAGATCCTCGATGTGCGCCCGGACGCCCGACTTGTACGGGATCGTCGCGCACGACGCCGCTGGGCTCGCATGGATCGCAGCCGCGCAGAACTCCGCCTGGTCGAGGTAGGCCGGGTACGAGCCGACGGCCGGCTTCGTGTAGAGCCCGTCCTCGGGACCGGCCCCATCCGGATCGGTTGGTGCCGTGTAACCGGCGTTGAGCCCGATGACATCGCTCGGCGTCAGGTTGCCGAGCGTTCGTTCCTCCTGGCTCTGGGGTCGACCGGTCAGGAAGAAGATCGCGTAGCCCTGCTGAGCCGCTCGATTGACCATGTCGACCATCCCGGGGACCGCCGGGAACAGCTCGCCGTTCACGAAGTTGCCGTTCGTGCCGGGATCGAACGCCCAGTTGCTGCAGAGCTCGTAGTTCCACGTCACGAGCGTGGTGTCGTCGACGTCGAGGACGATCGCCTGCTTCGAGGACTTCCCGGCTCGGGCGTCGAGCCAGCGTGTTCCGGCGGCTGCGACGGACTCGGCCTCGGCCGTGTAGTTGCTGTCCGCGGCAGGCGCCAGATTCGGGTCGCACGAGGTGGCGCCGGTCTTGGCCGTCGGCGTGCCGTAGTAGTTCTTGATCTCCTGGCGCAGGACATCGATGTTCGTGATCTGGTCCGCGTGCTTGGGCGTGAACGACAGCGTGTCCGGTGCGGCCACGGCGATGCCGGCCGCCCCGACCGTGAGCGCCGCGACGGCGACGAGAGCGACGAGCCGCGATCGACGCAGCGAAACGAAACCCCGCATGGAGCCCTCCTCCTGGCGTGTCTGCGAGAACAGCGTCCATGGTAACGGCCGAATCGGGATGCGCCCGACGACGGCGCCGCCTGTCGCGAAATCCACTGGTGCTAGTTGGCACCGAACGAAGGCGGGTCGGTCGGGTCGTCCGGCCGACGGTCGAAACGAACAGGCCGAGTCGCTTTGCTAGACTCACGCCTCGGCGCCGACACCGGCGCCGCCGACCGTCGCGTCTCCGCCGGCGGTCCCCTCGCTCCGGCGTAGCTCAGTGGTAGAGCGGGCGGCTGTTAACCGCTTGGTCGTAGGTTCGAATCCTACCGCCGGAGCCAATTGCTTCGTCCTCGAAACGACGTCGTGACCGGCGTGCTGCCTCAGACCGTCGGGGGTCGCCACGGGTCGCGCGCGTGCGCGAGCCAGACCCGCTCGGGGTCGAGCGCGCGCACCAGCAGCTGGCCTTCGGTCTGCGGCTCATCGAGCTCGCCGAACCAGACGGCGACATCGCCACAGACGACGGCCGGACGCTTGCCAGTCCCGACGACGATCACCTGCGTGCCGCGGGTGTGGCCCGGCGCCGGGACGAGTCGGAGCCCGGGAAGCAGCTCGAGCTCGCCGTCGACCGGCTGGTATTGCACGCCGGGCGCGTCGACCCACTCCCGAATCGTGTAGTCGTCCTCGCTGCGCGCATCGTCGAGCTCGCGGCGCTGGACGTAGATGGGCCTGCCGGCGAAGAGGTGGTTGCCGCCGCAGTGGTCGAAGTGCAGGTGGGTGTTGACGACGATGTCGATGCCGCCGAGGTCGAAGTCCTGCTCGTCGAGCGGGCGGAGCTGCGGGTCCATGTCGGCCACCAGCGGGTGCAGCTCCGTCATGCCCGTGTCGACCAGCACGCGTGCATCGGGATGGTCGATGACGTGGACGTAGACGGGCATCCGCTCGCCCTCGGCGAGCAGGTCGGCAACGTGGACCGGCGTGATCGGGATCGAGCCGGCCGCGCTCATCGAGCACCAACCCCCGTGGCACCGATCATGTCTGTCCGATGACCTCCCGTTCGGATTACTGGCTGGCGGGCTGCTGTGCGATCAGGTCCTCGATCGCGGCCACGGGAACGACCCCTTCGGCGGCCGCCGCGAGCCTCGGATCGACCGTGATCAGGGCGTCGGCCTGCAACCGGGTCACGGCGAGGTATTCGGCGTCCCTGAGCGTGTCCCAGCCGTGCTCACGAGCGATCCGCCAGGCCGTGCGACGCGACACGCGGTCGCCGAGGAGCCGAATCCTCATCTCCGTCATCCGCTCGTGTGCCTCGAGCGCGGCCGGCTCGCTGCGCGTTCCTGCGCCGACGTCGCGCAGCAGCAGCTCGAGCGCCTCGGACCGCAGAGAGTTCGGTCCGACCAGCTGGTGGCCGGCGTCCGCGCGAAGCCCGGCGTCCACGATGTGGAGCAACGTCGGGGCATCGATGACATACCGCGCCATGAGCCGAGGATAACGGCGGTCGCCCGGAGGGCTACGCTCGATCGAATGAACGAACTGACGGTATCGCCCGAATCCCTGGCCCGAGAGCACTGCACCGACATTCCCGGTGGCACGCCTGCCCTGACCCCTGACGAGGTTCGAGCGCTGTCGGCGGCGCTGGCGTCGGACTGGGAGGTCGGCGACGGGGAGATCCGGCGTGCGTTCAGCTTTTCGACCTTCAACGCCGCCTTCGGGCTCGCGACCCGGGTCGCCCTGCTCGCGGAGGCGGAGGGGCATCACCCGGATCTCGAGATCGGCTGGGGTCGGCTCGCCATCCATCTCTCGACGCATTCCGTCGGCGGCCTCTCGCGGAACGACTTCATCCTCGCCGCGCGGATCGACCGCCTTGCGACCGCCTGACGGCCGTGGCCAGTCGGGTCTGCCTCGTCAGCTGGACTGGACGACGTAGAGCCGGTTCCCGTCCGGGTCGCGCAGCGTGAACATCGGGGGAACGCCCGGTCCGAACCGGAGAATCTCGGAATCGACGTCGACGCCCCGTGCCCGGAGGGCCGCATGGTCCGCCTCCGCGTCGCGGGTCGTCAGGCGGATCCCCGTGTCGACGCCGGGCGCGACGTCACCGCGCGGCGGCAACGAGATCGTCGTCGTCGCCCCTGGCGGGGCGACCTCGATCCAGCGGCTGCCCGGCCCGAACGGCACGTCGCGCCGCTTCTCGAACCCGAGCACGTCGACGTAGAAGGCGAGCGCCCGCTCCTGGTCTGCGACCGGCACGGCGACGGTCGCGAGGCCGGTGATGCCCGACACCGGTGTTGGCTCGTTCATCGGATCCTCCTTCGAGTGCGGGTGGCGAGGACGCGCGTCCTCGGTCAGGGCGCCGAAACGGGACTGCAAACACACGTTCGCGATGCGTGAGCGCCGGTCGCCCGCGGATCGACCGAGTCGGGGCGCGACTGGTGCGTGTTCGTTCGTCGGTTGCGTGGGTTCATCGGGGTGTGGTGCGTCCGCCCGGATCGCCGACCGACGTACGTCAGGATGCAGAACCACGGCAGCCAGCCGGCGACGCGCCGGGTGATCGGGTTGACGAATCGAAGCGTGAACGACCGGAGGCCTCGAGCCCGCGGAGCGGTCATCGCTCCGGATCATGGCACGCCTCGAATGCCGGCGGCCGACCGTGCCTTCGGTCCGCCACCGAACCGCCGCCCGAACGGCGGACCCAGTACCCGGCAACCCCATCGGGCCACTGCCCAGGGAGCGCGCGGCTGCCTATCGTGCGCCCGATGGGGGCGCATCCGGGGCGAGTCGTCGTCGAGCTTTCGGGCCAGGCCGCAAAGCGCGGGATCATCCCGCGCCTTCCCGCCGGCGAGCGGCTGCTCGCCGATGTCGAGGCGTGGTTGCGGGCCGAGCAGGCCGACTTCGTCCGCGCGATCGGCTGCGGCCGGAGGGACGAACGCGCAACGATCGCCGCGAGCCTGCATCCGGCGGCGCGTGACCTCGTCCTCGAGGCGGACGACGCGGGGCGGGTGACGGCGACCGCCGAGACGTCGGGCGTGGGGCCCGGATACCAGACGTACGTGGCGCGGCTGCTCGAGCGACTCGGCGAGGACCTGTCGATCGAGTGGGAGGCGGTCGACGCATCGGATGCGCAGGACACGACCGACTCCTCGGAGCGGGATCGCACCGGCGGTCGGTTCGTCGCGACCGATCGCCCCGCGATCGAGCGGTCGCACCTCGCGTGGCTCGGTTCGGAGCTCGCGCGTGCCCGCGAGGCGCGTCGCCGGGGAGCGATGGACATCCCTGTCGGCATGCCAGCGGACGTCCGCTTCGCCGCCGACGCCGCCCTCGTCACCCCGCTCGGGCCGCGGGACGACGCCTGGCTGGAGCGTGCGCTGGCCGACCCGCGGATCGCCATCGACATCCTGCCGTGGTGGACCGACGCGACGGATGCCCGCTACCTGCTCGCGCGTGGCATGTGCCTCATGTGGACCGAGATCCGCTGGCGGGCGCCGGCGAGCGACGACGAGCGGGCCGTCGACGATGACGCGCTCGCGCTCCTGCGGCGGGCCTTTCCGCTCGAGCCGACGCTGCCGTATCCGTGGCGCGAATGGCACGAGCTCGTCGAGCTCCGCGGGGCGAGCGACGCGATGGCGCGCCAGGTCGCCGAACGGTCGGCCACCGGAACGCCCGAGCCAGCCGGCGATCCGATTGGCTATCGACGGCGCGAGGTGACGATCGTCCAGGCCGGCTGGCAGCTCGACGTCCCGGGCTCGTTCACGGGCCGCCGTACCGACGACGAGTGGTCGGGCGGCGAGGGCGGCCGCCGGATCACGCTCGCCGGAACTGAGACGGGCGACGAGCGAGGCCCGATGCGGCCGCAGGCGTTCCTCGACCTCGTTGCCGCGGACCTCGGCCCGGACCTCGTCCGCCACGAGGACGGGCCGCTCGTGGGCCGCGCCCGGATCGTCGAGGAGACGTCATCCGGCGTATCGGTCGGCGTCCTCGAGGGCTACTCCGCGATCCACGGCCGAGGCGCCGCCATCCGGATCGAGTTCGACGATCCGAACGACTGGGCGTGGGCGGTCGAACGATGGAAGGCGCTCGCGCCCGCCTGAGGCGGGTCAGCCCTCGGACAGCGCGAAGCCCACGGTTCGGCCGTGGGTCCGGCTGAGCGCGAGCCAGACCTTGACCATCTCCTCGAGCGGCTTCGCGTTTGCGAGCGGCCCGGCGTCCTCGGGCTCGAAGCCGAGCTCGGCGGCGAGTGACAGGGCAACGCCCTTCGCCTCCGAGTCGTCGCCGGCGACGAACATCGCCGCCTTCGTCCGGCGGCTGCGTGCGGTTGCCAGGTTCTCGTAGCCGATCGTGTTGAACGCCTTGACGATCCGCGCGCCGGGCAGCATCTCGACGAGATCGTCGCTCGTGCTGCGGGCGGGATCACCGCCGAAGCGGTTCATCGAATCGACGACGACGCGGCCGTCGAGCGGCGGCAGGACCGAGACGACGTCCGGGACCCCGTCCCAGCGGAGTGCGAACACGACGACGTCCGCGCCGTCCACCGCCTCCTCGGGCGAGGCCGCCCTCGATCCGGGCGCGGACGCCAGCGCCGCGCGGCACTTCTCGCTGTCGGGGTCGCGCACGCCGAAGACGATGTCGTGGCCGACGGCCCGAAGCGCCGTCCCGAGCCCGCCGCCGACGTTGCCTGCTCCGAGCACCGCGATTCTCATCGTCGCCTCCTGCTGGCCGATCGCCCGCCCCGTCCGGGAGCCGGTCGCTCGAACGGTTCGAGCGTCTCGATGCGCTCGTGTGTGAGCTCCCTGCGAAGCCTCGCCTCGGCCGCCGCCCGGGCGTCGGCCGACAGCGCGATCGTGTCCAGCCCGATGAGCGCCGCGCCCAGGACGGGCGGCGCATCGAGCCGTGACACCGGTGAGCCCGGCAGCGCGTCCGCGACGCCCGAACGAACCCGCGCCCAGAACCCGGCCTCGTCGGTCCGGGTGACACCGCCGGCGAGCACGACCGGCGCACCGGCCCGACGCATGCCCAGCCGCCGTCCGATCGTCGCCGCCATCGCGACGATCTCGTCGGCCTGGCGATCGACGATCGAACGCGCCACCACGTCGCCGTCGCCGGCTGCGGCGAACACGATCGGGGCGAGCTCGCGGAGTCGACCGTGCGGGATCCGCCGCTCCTCGAGCGCGACCGTCACGGACAGCGGACGGGAGAGCGCGAAATGCTCGGGCACGAGCCGCTCGAGGATCGTCGCCGGCCCGCGCCCGTCGCGACCGCGGACAGCGTGCCAGAGCGCGGCGACACCGAGCGACCCGGCTCCGCCCCAGTCGCCGGAGATGTCGCCGAGGGCGGGGAAGCGTGCCGTTCGACCCGTCGGCGACACGCCGGCGCAGTTCATGCCCGACCCGCAGATGACGCCGATGCCGACGCCGTTCGTGCCCGCGCGGAGCGGCGCGAACGCGTCGTTGCGGACGAGGACCGTCCTCGCGATGCCCAAGCCGGAATATTCCCGGCGCAGCATCGTCTCGTGGCGCCGGAAGTCGGCGCCGGCGACGGTGAAGGCCGCGACGTCGACCAGCGGCCCTATGCTGTCCTCGAGGCCGGCACGCGACGCGGCCGCGGCGACGAGCCCCAGGAGCGTCGCCCTGCCGGTGCGGAGCCCGACTGCCTGGTGCGAGATCGATCCGCCGCGGACGGCGGCGAGCACCGCGCCATCGCACCCGACGAGCACGACGTCCGTCTTCAGGTTGCCGCCGTCGACGCCGAGGACCGCCGCGGGACCGACGGAACCGCGCGCGGACCCGGCCGCCTGGCGTCGGGGCGCGACGGAGCCGTCGCTCACGCGGGGACGAGGTGCTCGAGGTCGTCGGGCACGTCGACCATGTCGATCGAATCGCCGATCGCGGCGGCCTCCAGCTCGTCCAGCCCGACGAACCGGGCGCCGTCGTCGGCGAGCCGTCGGAGGACGGCCGGCAGCGCCGCGAGGGCATTCGTCGTCCAGCCGTGCATGAGGACGATGCAGCCGTCCCCGTGCGTGGCCGCTCGGCGGACGACGTCCTCCGCCAGCGCCTCGGGCGTCTGGCGTCCCCACCAGTCGAGCGAATCGACGTCCCAGCCCACCGAGCGGTAGCCGATCGAGGCGAGCCGCCGGGCGATGACCGGGCTCGTCGCGCCGGTCCCGAACGGGCATCGGAACCACGGCTTGGGGTCGACCCCGGTGGCGGCGACGATCACGCGTTCGGCCGCCCGGACGTCCGTCGCCAGGCCGGTCGCCGACAGGAGCGGCATCCGCGCGTGGTAGAAGCTGTGGTTCCCGATCAGGTGCCCGTCGGCGGCGATCCGGCGGGCGACGTCCGGGTGTGCCTCGACCCAGCGACCCTGGAGAAACCAGGTCGACCGGGCCGCGGCCGAGGCGAGCGTGTCGAGCAGGCCGGCGGCGACGCCCGGCCGCGTCGGGCGGTCGGGGTGCTCGGCATCGAAGGTCAGCGCGACGCGGAAGGCGCGGCTCGTGGTCATGTGACGAGGCTACTTCTCCACGCCGGTGATGACGATTCCGGTGTCAGCCCCGCTCGCCGGCAGGTCGCCGAGCGAGGCGACGCGCATCGTACGGTCGGGCTGCGCGCGCATCCGATGCGCGAGGGGCAGAATCGGGCACGGGAGGAGGTGGAGCGAACATGGCCCTGAAGATCGCGGTGATCGGCGGCGGGAGCACCTACACGCCGGAGCTCATCGAGGGGTTTGCCGCCCGACCGGACGTCCTCCCGATCGACGAGCTCGTCCTCCACGACATCGACGGCGACCGGCTCGCGATCGTCGCCGGGCTCGCCCGGCGGATGCTCGATCGGAGCGGCTGGCGCGGCCGGCTCGTCGAGACGACGGACCGCTCGCGCGCAATCGACGGGGCCGACTTCGTCCTCGTCCAGATCCGGGTCGGCGGCCAGGCAACGCGCTACCTCGACGAGACCCTGCCGCTCCGGTTCGGTGCGATCGGGCAGGAGACGACGGGTCCCGGCGGGTTCGCGAAGGCCCTGCGCACGGTGCCCGTCGTCCTCTCGATCGGCGACGAGGTCCGGGCCCGTGCGGCCGACGGCGCGTGGCTGCTCGACTTCACGAACCCGGTGGGCATCGTCACCCAGGCGCTGATCGACGCCGGCCACCGGTCGCTCGGGCTGTGCAACGTCGCGATCGGGCTCCAGCGCGGCTTCGCGCGCCGGCTGGGGGTCAGGCCGGAGCAGGTCGGGCTCGAGCAGGTCGGGCTCAACCACCTGTCGTGGGTCCGCGCCGTGCGGATCGACGACCGGGACATCCTGCCCGAGCTCATCGCCGAGCGGCCCGAGATGCTCGTCGACATGTCGGGCTCGACCGTCGAGCGGATCCGGACGCTGCGCGCGCTCCCGTCGTCCTACCTCCACTACTACGACGACACCGCGCGTGTCCTCGACGAGCAGCGGTCGGGGCACACACGCGCCGAGGACGTCATGCGGATCGAGCACGACCTGCTCGAGATGTACCGCGATCCGGCCCTCGACCGGAAGCCCGAGCTCCTCGAACAGCGTGGCGGCGCGTACTACAGCGAGGCGGCCGCGGCGCTCGTCGCGTCGCTCAACACCTCCGACGGCGCCGTCCACGTCGTCGACTGCCGAAACGGCGGCACGCTCCCGGACCTCGCGGTTGACGACGTCGTCGAGGTCGCCGCCCGGATCGACCGCCAGGGCGCGCACCCGCTGCCGCTCGAACCGCTCGGGCCCGAGATGCACGATCTCGTGGCTCGAGCCAAGCGTTACGAGCGGCTGACGATCCAGGCCGCGCTGAGCGGCTCGCGCGACGACGCCCGGGCCGCCCTGGCGGCGAACCCGCTCGTCCCGCCGGCGGTCGTCGACGAGCTGCTCGACGCGCTGCTCGACGCCCATCGCGCCGTCCTGCCGCAGTTCTTCGCGCCCGCCTGAGGTGCGCCGGGCCGCCCTCGCCTACATCGCCTGGTTCGTCGCGATCGGCGTCTTCTTTCCGTACCTGCCGCTCTTCTACCAGGCGCTCGGCTTCTCGTTCAGCACGATCGGGTTCCTCGCCGCGATCGCCGCCGCCACCGGCCTCGTTGCCGGACCGGCCTGGGGCATCGTGACCGATCGGTTCGACCGCCGCGGACGGGCCCTGCCGGTGGCGGCGCTCCTCTCGGCCGTCGCTGCGGCCGGTCTCTGGCTCGTCGGCCACGAGGCCGGGAATCCACCGGGCGGGCCGGGCGGCGTGGGACTCGCCCTGGTCGTCGTCGCAGCGGTCGCGCTCTCGGCGGCGTCGAGCGGCATCGGTCCGCAGCTGGACGCGCGGGCGGTCGGCCTCGTGGCGGGCGATCGCGCTCGATACGGACGGCTCCGCGGCTGGGGCTCGCTGTCCTTCATCGTCACGGCAGCGCTCGTCGGCCAGGTGCTCGATCGGACCGGCCCGAGCGGGCTGTTCGCGGTGTACCTCCCGGCGGTCGTGATCACGGCGGTGATCACGTTCGGGATCCCGCAAGCCGCGACCGACGAGCATGCGCCGCCACCCGTCCGGGCATCGCCGCTCGGCCCGGGACTGGGCGACCTGTTGCGGATCCCCGAGCTTCGGGCGTACCTGCTCGCGGCGTTCGCCGGCTGGGCCGCGTTGAACGCGACGAACGCGTTCCTGTCTGTCGACCTCGTGGCGCTCGGGGCCTCGCCCAACGTCGTCGGGATCGCGTGGGCGGTCGGCGCCGGGCTCGAGGTACCGGTCATGTGGGCGTTTCCGCGGCTCGCCCGCCGCTTCGGGATGGAGCGGCTGCTCGTCGTCGGCCCTCTGGTGCTCGCGGTCCGTGCGCTCGGCTGTGCCCTCGCCCCCAGCCCGGAGGTGCTCGTCGCGGTCACCGCGCTGCAGGGCATCGGCTTCGCGCTCTCGTTCGTCGGCGGCGTCGCCCACGTCGCACGCCTCTCGCCGCGGCGTCTCGGCGCGACCGCGCAGGGGGTCTTCGCCGGCGCGACCGTCGGGCTCGGGGCGATCGTCGGCAGCGGCATGGGCGGCCTGATCGTCGGGTTCGTCACGCTGCCGGGCGTCTTCGCGCTCAGCGCCGCGGGCAGCGTCGTGTCCGCCGCGCTCGTCGCGCGGTCGCTCGCGATCGGACGCCGTCACGCGGACTCCCACGACGGCAGCGCCGCTAGGATGACGGCGTGAGCAGCATGCGGGCGACGTGGACCTCGGACTGAGCGGCGCCCGGGCGTTCGTCGGTGGCGCGAGCGCGGGCCTCGGACTCGCGGTCGCAGAGGCGCTCGCGGCGGAAGGCGCGCGCGTTGCCCTCGTGGCGCGATCGGCGGAGCGGCTCGAAGACCACGCCCGCCGTCTCGGCAACGGCGCGATCGCGATCCCGGCGGACCTGTCGACTGCGGACGGGCCGGTGAGCGCGATGGACCGCGCGCTCGATGCCTTCGGCGGCCTCGATCTCGTCTACGCAAACAGCGGTGGCCCGCCCGGCGGGCGCTTTGCGACCGTGACCGACGAGCAGTGGCAGCGTGCGATCGACGGCGTGCTCTGGATGGTCATCCACACCATCCGGGCGGGTCTCGCGCCGCTCTCGAAGAGCGACCGTGGCGCGATCGTCGTCGGGCTCTCGAGCAGCGTCCGTGAGCCGGTCGCCTCGCTCGCCACGTCGAACACGCTTCGGCCGGGGATCGCCGGGCTGATCAAGACGCTCGTCGCCGAGATCGCGCCGATCAGGATCAACGGCCTCGCGCCGGGTCGGATCGCGACCGCCCGGATCGAGGAGCTCGACCATGCCCGCTCAGTGGAGGCCGGCCGGTCGATCGAGCAGGTCCAGAGCGAGCAGATCGCCCGGATCCCCCTCGGTCGGTACGGCGAGCCGGCCGAGTTCGGCCGGGTCGCGGCCTTCCTCCTCTCGCCGGCGGCGTCCTACGTGAGCGGCGCGATACTGACGGTCGACGGAGGGCTGATCCGGGCGTTGCCGTAGCGGGCAGTCTTGCCTCAGCCGCTCGCGGCGAGGTCCACCACCGGCAACGTCGCGGCGGAATCGTCAGCGGCGAAGAACGGGCGCGGCCGCCAGCCGACGATCGACGCGAGGAGGACCGCAGGCAGCTGCCGGATCCGGGTGTTGTAGCGGTAGACCTGGTCGTTGTAGAGCTCGCGCCGGTCGGCGATCAGGCTCTCGAGCCGCTCGATCTCGGCCTGGAGCGCGGCGACGTTCGCGCTGCTCCGGAGCTCGGGGTAGCGCTCGACGACGGCGAGCAGCTGGCGGACCGCTCGGGTCGTCTCGTCGGACGTCGCCGCCTGCTGCGGGATCGGTGCCGCCGGCGAGTACGCCGCACGGGCCCGGGTCACGCGTTCGAGCGTGTCGCGTTCGAAGGCGAGGACCGCGCGGACGGCGGCGACGAGATTCGGCAGCTCGTCGTTGCGCTGTTGCAGTGCGACGTCGACGTTCGCCCAGGCCTTGTCGATGCGCTGCCCGAGCGCGACGATCGCGTTCCACGTCGCGAACGCCAGGAACCCGACGATCGCCAGGAGGACCGCGAGCGAGAAGACCGCGGCCAGGGTCGCCGCCGCCGTCACAGCCCGCCCTGGACGACGATGGCGAGGACGACCGCCGACGCGATCGAGACGACGGCCCCAGCGAGCCCGAGCAGGAACCGGTCGTCGCGGCGGGCGGTCACGGCGCCGGGCACGCCGGTCGCGACGAGCAGCGGGACATCGGGCGTCGCAGCGAGGACGAGCTCGTGCGGCTCGATCGTCCATCGTCGTGCGGACGCCTCGGCCTCGGAGGCCGGCGCGAGTGGCAGCGGCCGGGCGTCATGGTCGAGCTCGGGCGGTCGAACCGGCCGGCCGATGCCGAAGCCGGGGATCGCCGCGTTCCCCCAGGCCTCGGTGGGATCGGCGGCGAGCGTTCCGGCGGCACGCGCGTCGGCGAGGTCGGCGGCGATTTCGGGATCGGCGAGCGCGGTTGCGGCATCGAGGCCGCCGCTGCCCGCATCTGCGAGGTCCGGGTCGGGGAGGTCGGAGAACGGGACCGCGCTGCCGACGATCGTGACGACGTCGCCGGGCTCGATCCGTGCCTCGCGGTACTCGCGCCGCCCCACCGTCGGAGCGTCGAGGCCGGCTGGCTCGTCCAGCGTGGACCCGGGGTCCCGAACGGTCGTCAGCCGCGCGACGAGGGTCGCGCGATCGAGCTCCGCGGCGTCGACGGCCGGTCCCGTTCGAAGGTCGAGGCCGACCGGCTCGTCGCCGAGGAGCCCCGTCCCGGCGTGGAGCGCGTCGGGTGCGTCGAACCGGCCCCCGCGCGGGAAGACGCGGATCGTTCCGCTCGGGTCGCGAACGCGAAACCCGACCGCGCGTTCCTCGTCGAGCAGCGTCGACGAGCCGGCGCGACCGCGCGATTCGACGACCCCGGATCGATACCAGACGCAGTGCCGGCTCTGAAGCGGTGACACGAGCAGGACGTCGGCGGGCTCGACGGTCCCGCTCACCCGAACCTCGCCTGCAGCGAGGCTCGCGATCGGCGAGCTCGACGTGCCGGCGATCCGCGCGCCCTCGACGTAGGCGCGCATCCCACGGCCCAGGAGCACGAGACCGGCGACGACGCCGGCGACGGCAAGCGCGGCGAGCTGCGCCGATGGCATCGTCCGGGCGCTACGGGCGGTCGCGTCCGGGTCGCAGCGACAGGACGACGAGGACGAGGCCGACGACGACGAGGGCGATGGGCCAGAGCCGATCGAAGTCCGCGGCGGGAAGGTAGCGCTGAGCGAGCAACCAGCCGCCGATCATCACGAGGATGAGGCCGAACAGGACGGCCCCGCCGGAGTCGTGGCGTGAGGCGCGACGCGCCGCTCGCGCCTCGGTTCGTGCCTGTCGCCGTGCCGCACGTTCGGTCCAGCGGTCGGAGGGACCGGGCGGCCACGCAGCCGAATGCGGCGGGCTTCCGGTCGCGCCGGCTTGCGGAGCCGACCCGGCCGGCGCGCTGACGCGAGGGGCGGCGTCGGGGATCGTCTCGGTCGGCCGATCGGCGCCATTGAACGCCGGCGTGGTCGCATCGGCCCCGGTCCCATCTGGCGCGGTCGCCTCGGCGAAGCTCGCTTCGCCACCGCGCGTGCGTTCGGTCGACGCCGCATCGGCATCCGGCGGATCGGCTGGCCAGGCGTTCCAGGCGGCGTCGGTCGGCGGCTCCTCGGGCACGACGAACATCATGACGACGTAGACGAGTGCGAACAGGCCGCCGGTCACGAACGCGAGGATCACCCAGACGACACGGACGAGCGACGGATCGAGGCCGAGCTGGTCGGCCAGCCCGCCCGCGACGCCGGCGATGACGCGGTCGGTGCGCGAGCGGTAGAGACGGTCGCTCATCCGCAGCCTCCGTCCGGGTTCAGCGAGACCGAGCCGGCGTTCGCGCTCGCGGTCAGGTCGACGTGCGTGGCCGCCGTCACATAGTCGATCGACGTCCAGGTGTCGCCGCTCTTCGAGAGGCCGCGCTCGTCGAAGTTGTTGCCCCCGAAGATCGAGTCCGACTGCGAGATCCGGACGCCCGTGCCGGCGGGAACGCAGATCGCAATCGAGCCCGCGTTCGCGGTCAGGCTGCCGCTCGTGTTCGCCGCAGGGAGGACGAGGCGCGCGTCGCCGGCGTTCGCGGTGACCGTCAGGTGGGCGAGCGAGGTGCCGCTGAAGTCGGCGCGCGTCGACGCCGCGTTCGACGAGATCGACACGTCCCCGAGCTTCGCGTCGGCGAGCGCGAGCCGCGCCTGGCCGGCGTTCGCGGCGACCGAGAGGTCGATCGGCTGGTTCGCCGGAAGGACGACCTCCCAGTGCGTTCCGCCGGCGGCGGCGAACGGGTCGAACCCGCGCCCGGCTCCGTGAACCGCGAGCGACGACGGCGAGGTGTCGATCCGCGGCGCGGTCCCGTCGGTCGACGAGCCGGATACCTGCCAGCCGGTCCCGCCGACGGAGACGTCGAGCTGCCCGCACCCGGGCTCGAGGGTGACGGTCGCCCGCCCGGCGTCGAACGTGCCCTGCTGAGCGGCGAACGGCGTCCCGGCGCCGCTCCCGCAACCGCTGGCGAAGGTCCCGACGACCGCACCGGTGGCGAGCACGCCGCCGACGATGACGCCGACGGTCGCCGAGACGAGCACGCGGCCGAGGAGCCCGAACGCGGTCCGGCCGAGGATGAGACCGACTCCCCATCCCACGAGCAGCAGCGGCCAGAGGTCCCACCATCGGACGCTCGGCGTGACGAGCCCGGCCCGGACGGCGAGCGGCACCGCGCCGACTGCCACGAGGAAGACGCCCCAGCCCAGGAACCGTCGGTCGACGTGCATCGCAACAGCACTGTAGCGGCCCGCACGGTCCACCGGGCGCCTTCTGCAGGCGCGGTCCGTCAGGCTCAGGCGGGGGAGTAGAAGGGAGCTCGATCATGGATCACTACGAACGAACGACGACACGGACCGACGCGACGGATCCCGCGTACGTCCCCGCCGGGGGCGTGACGACGACCGAACGCGAGGTCGCCGGACCGACGCCGACGGCCGGCGACGTCCTCCGGCGCGCAATCGCGCTCGCGTTCGGCATCCTGCAGGCGCTCCTGATCCTGCGGATCATCCTCCTGCTGCTCATCGCCAATCGCGACAACTCGATCGTCCAGTTCGTGCTGAGCGTCACCGACCCGTTCGTCGAGCCGTTCCGCGGCATGTTCCAGCTCGACCGCGTGTCCGCGCAGAACGGTTCGGTCCTCGACGTGGCGGCGCTCGTCGCCCTCGTCGGCTGGACGATCGTCGAGGCGCTCGTCCTCGCGGTCGCGGGCATCTTCCGGCGGCCGTACCGCACAGCCTGACCATCGCGCGATGCCGCAGGGCCGGCGGCCCCCCGAGGGTCCGCCGGCCCTCGTTTGCTCGTGACCCTGTGCTAGCCTCGCCGCCGGTGAGTCGGTGTCCAGCGTCCGCGCGGACGCGCGGAGGGTGAGGCGATGCGACTGAGCGACTGGCGTGCCACGGCCCCGCACCGCGACGCGCTCGGCCCGAGGGTCCTCGCGATCGTCGAACCGGTCCTCGCCGCCTTCGGCGCCGAGCCTGATCCCCACGTCTGGATCGCCTGGGGCGACGACCCGGGCGTCCGCTACTCCCTCTTCGCGCTGGCGCCGGCAGGCGTCGCCGTGTGCGCGGTTCGTCCGACGATGACGGGCGAGGGGCCGCGGATGAGCGGCAAGCTCGTCCGCTGGGGCCGCGTTCAGCTCGGCGAGCTCTCGATCGAGTCGCAGGCCGGCCATCGGCTCCTGAGCGCGCAGCTCGAGGGCCAGGTCCTCAAGGGCGTCGACCTCGAGGCGGACCGGATCGCGCGCTTCATCGTCGCCGTCGCCGCGGGTATCGACGGTCGGCCGATCCCGTCGCCCGACGAGCCCAGGGCACGCCGACGCGTTCAGGCCAGCACGACCGGCCGTGCCGGGCGGACGAAGTCGTCGGCTCCGGCCGCCTCCGGCGGTGCGACAGGCTCGAGGTCGATGGTCACGACCGGGCGGTGAGCGACACGGTCGAGGCGGTCGAGGCGGTCGTTTTCGACCTCGACGGCGTTCTCGTCGACTCCGAGGTGTGGTGGGACGACATCCGGCGCGACTGGGCCGCGGAGCACGGTCGCCGCTGGACTGAGGCTGACCGAGCCGCGGTCATGGGAGCGAACGGCCGGCAGTGGTCGACGACCATGGCACGCCGGCTCGAGCTCGATCTCCCGCCCGCCGAGATCGAGGGGGCGATCGTCGGTCGTGTCGTCGCCCGCTATCGAAGTGAGGGTCCGCCCCGCATCGACGGTGCGGTGGACGCCGTCGAGCGTGCTGCGCGGGAGGTCCCGGTCGCCGTGGCGTCCTCGGCGCACCGCGACGTCATCGACGCCGCGCTCGACGGGCTCGGGATTGCCGATCGCTTCGGCGCCATCGTCTCGTCGGACGAGGTCGAGCACGGCAAGCCGGCGCCGGACGTCTATCTCGAGACGGCGCGGCGGCTCGGGGTGGACCCGCGGGGCGTCGTCGTCGTCGAGGATTCGCTCAATGGAGTCCGCGCCGCGAAGGCGGCCGGGATGCGGGTCGTGCTCGTGCCGAACGCGTCGATCCCGCCGGCGCCAGGTGCGGCCGAGCTCGCCGACGTCGTCCTTCCCTCGCTCGCCGGGTTCGACCCGTCGGTCGCCGCGCTCGGCGCCTGATCCACGGCCGCTTGGCATACTGGCCGGCGAGCGGACAAGGAGGCCGAGTGGAAGCAACGGGCCTGTCGTCGACGGCCGAGCAGTATCGAGAACGGCTCGCGGAGCAGAGCGACGAGCAGATCGACGCCTGGGCGTCGGAGCTCATGCGCGACATCGCGATCCGGCGTGGCGTCCTCCGCGTGATCGACGACTTCCGTCGTGCCGCACACGTGGACGAGCGCGAATTCGAACGCGTGTTCGCTTCCGGTGGCGGAGCCCCCGCGACGCTTGGCCGCGACGGGCAGGGTCGGGTGATGGTCCCCGCGATCGAGCTCTGGGCACTCGTCCCCGGCATCCGGAGCCAGGTCCCCGACGGCCGCCAGCGCCTCATCGACTACCTCGTCGAGAACTTCGACGAGCTCGTCTACGTCTGAGGCGCCTCCTCCCGCCCGGCCTCCGGGCGGCATCGAACAGGCGCAGGGCCTGCTCCGCGTCGCTCATCCCTTTCCGTCCCTGCTCGACGGCCTCGTCACCGCCGTCATCGCCGGGATCGCGTCCGGTGACGCGGCGCGGGCCACGCAGCTCGGCCTCGCGATGACGGCCCTCCAGGTGTCGATCGGCGCCGTCAACGACGTGGTCGACGCGCCTCGGGACGCGATCGGCCAGCCCTGGAAGCCGATCCCTGCCGGTCTCGTCCGTCCGTCGACCGCGAGGCTCCTCGCCCTGGTCAGCGCCGCACTCGGACTGGCGGCGGTGACGCCGCTGGGGCCCGCGATGCTGGGGCTTGCCCTGCTCGTGCTCGCGATCGGCCTGGCCTACGACCTCGTGCTCAAGGGCACGCGCTGGTCCTGGTCCGGCTTCGCGATCGGGATCCCGATCCTGCCGGTCTTCGCCTGGTACGGGGCAACGGCCCGGCTCCCGGAGGCGTTCGTGATCCTCGTCCCTGCGGGCGCCATCGCCGGCGCGAGCCTCGCGATCGCGAACAGCCTCGTCGACCTCGAATCGGATCGGCTTGCCGGCACCGCGTCGCTGGCCGGGGCGTGGGGGAGCCGGCGCAGCCGCCTGACGAGCGCGACGCTCGCCGCTGCGGTAGCGGTCGCCGCGGTCGTCACCGCCGCCGCGAGATCGGCCGGGCCAGTTGCGGTCGGAGCACTTGCCGTCGCCGGAATCGGAGCCGTGGCGGCGACGCGCGGGCTCGGATCCGAGGACCGGCGCGCCCGTCAGCGCGCCTGGCAGGCCCAGGCAGTCGCGGTCGGTCTCCTCGCAGCCCTCTGGATCGGCGCGCTCGCGCTCGCCGGAACGCTCGACTGACCGCACGTTGCCCGGGTAGCGGGCGCGGCGGGCGGCGAGGACGAGGTGATGCCGGCCACCGCGGCCGGCATCAGGAGCGGGTCCTCGCCGGAGGTCAGCCGGTCGGGCCGGACCGCACGATCGCGATCGCGTTCTCCAATCGGAGCTTCGCGATCGTCAGGTACTTGGCGAGGTTCGCCCGATCGACGTCCGCGATCGTGCGAGACACGTCGGGTGACCGAAGGACCGCCACGAGGTCCTCGAGTGCGTCGGCAAAGTCCCGCTTCGCGCTGACGAGCGAGTCCTCGGCGAGGTCTGACGGGACCGCGTGGGCGGCCCATCCGTCGGGATCGGCAGGCTCGGGCAGTGGCGTCGCGACGGGGCCGCCATCGTCGACGACGTCGCCGGCGTCTGTGCGCCGCGCCCGGCCCTCGATCCGCTCGCGAAGCTTCACCAGGCTGAGCTCGCCGCGGGCGACCGCGTCGGCAAGCCGGCGGCGCTTCTTGGGGTCCTGGACCTTCAGCAGCTCGTACGCGTGCGAGAGGGTGTCTTTGCGCACAGACACGAGCTGCCGGACCTCTTCGGGCGCGTCGGCCAGCCGGAGACGGTTCTCGAGATACCCCTTGTCCTTGCCGAGCTTCTCGGCCAGCTTGCGGATGCTGTAGCCGCGTTCGCGGATCATGCGGTCATACATCGTCGCTTCGTCGAGCGGCGAGAGATCCTCCCGCTGGAGGTTCTCGATGATCGCGATCTCGAGTGCCGTCTCGTCGTCGATCTCCTCGACGAGCGCCGGGATCGTGTCCTGGTTTGCCTTCTTCGAGGCGCGCCAGCGGCGCTCTCCGGCGATGACCTGGTAGCGGCCGCCCGAGAGCGGGCGGACGAGGATCGGCTGGAGGACGCCGTGCTCTCGGATGGAGGCGGCGAGCTCGTCGAGCGACTGCTCGTCGAACGCGAGCCGCGGCTGGTCGGGGTTCGGCTCGACCCGGTCGATGTCGATCAGCCGCACCGCGGCCGAACGATGGCCGGCGTCGGGATCGAGCAGGCTGACGATCGTCGGGGAGAGCTCGCGTTCCTCGGACAGGCGGCGCGCAGCCGCTGCGCGGAAGTCAGGCCTGGCCACGATCGATCACCTCCCGTGCAAGCTCGCGGTACGTTCGTGCTGCCTCCGACGTCCTCGCGTACGTCGTCACGGGCCGCCCGACGAGGGGTGCCTCGCCGAGCTTGACGGTCTGGCGAACGACGCTCGAGAAGATGTGGTGATCGCCGGCCGAGCGCAGCTCGTCCAGCATGTCGCGGGCGAGGTTCGTCCGACCGTCGTAGAACGTCGGCAGCAGGCCGAGGATCCGGAGGTTCCGGTTCAGCTTCAGCCGGATCGTGTTGATCACCTTGACGAGATTGTTGAGCCCCTTCATCGCGTAGAACTGGGTCTGGACGGGAATGATCACCGAGTCGGCTGCGACGAGGCCGTTCACCGTCAGCAGTCCGAGGTTCGGTGGGCAGTCGATCAGGACGAAGTCGTAGGCGTCGATCGCCGGCTCGAGCGCGTCGCGCAGGACCGACTCCCGGCCGAGCATCGTGAACATCTCGCCTTCGGTCGAGGCGAGGTCGATGTGCGCCGGCGCGACGTCGATGCCCGACGTCTCCGTCGGCACGACGACGTCGGCGATCGTCGAACGACCGTCGGACAAGACATCGGCCATCGACCGCTCGACGGTGTTCAGGTTGATCCCGAGCCCGACGGTCAGATTCGCCTGCGGGTCCATGTCGATGCACAGGACGCGGCGACCGTCCTCCGCGAGGGCGCCCGCGAGATTGATCGCGGTCGTCGTCTTTCCGACGCCGCCCTTCTGATTGGCGATCGCGATCACGGTCGTCACGCACAACACCTCGCAACGTCGAAAACGCCCGCCGAGCGATGACGGGGACTGGACGGGAGCGGGGAAATGCTACCCCAGCACCTCGGCGGATGAGCGTCGACGTTTTCCACAGAAGCGGGCAGTTGTGCACCGGATCTGTGGATATGTCTCGTCCGCCAAAACGCTCGAATCACGCCGCATTCGGACGCCGGTTGGCGTGGCGCTGTTGCCCGCGCCACCGCCGACGACGTGCGAATTGCCCGCGATCACGCGGCTATGATCGGCGCAGGTTTTGATGTGGCGGCGTCCTGTCTTTGCGCAAGGACGGCCGGGCTGGACGGGCGAAGGGCGGGCGGTGTCGAACGACGAACGGATAGCGCGCCTCAATTCGATGCGGACCGCAGCGCGCGAGGGCGGGGGCGCGGAGCGCATTGCCCGGCAGCACGAGGCCGGAAAGCTGACCGCGCGCGAGCGGCTCGAGCTGCTCCTGGACCCGGGCTCCTTCGTCGAGCTCGATGCGTTCGTGACACATCGGTCGCATGACTTCGGGCTGGCGGAGCGCCGCGTCCTCGGCGACGGCGTCGTGACGGGTCACGGCCTCATCGACGGTCGAACGGTCTTTGTCTTCTCGCAGGACTTCACCGTCTTCGGGGGTTCGCTGTCTGAGGCGTACGCCGAGAAGATTTGCAAGGTCATGGATCTTGCGGTCAGCGTCGGCGCGCCGATCATCGGCCTGAATGACTCGGGCGGCGCCAGGATCCAGGAAGGCGTTGCCTCCCTCGGCGGCTACGCCGACATCTTCCTTCGCAACGTCCTCGCCTCGGGTGTGGTCCCGCAGCTCTCGCTCGTCATGGGGCCGTGCGCGGGCGGGGCCGTCTACTCCCCGGCGATCACCGACTTCACCCTGATGGTGGAGTCGACGGGATACATGTTCGTGACCGGCCCGGCGGTCGTTCGCGCCGTGACCCATGAGGACGTCGATGCGGAATTCCTCGGCGGAGCGGAGACGCACACGACGCGGAGTGGCGTCGCCCATCTCGCTCGACCCGACGAGGCGAGTGCGCTCGAGACCGCTCGACGCCTGCTGTCGTTCCTTCCACAGAACAACCTGTCCGATGCGCCGCCGCACGAGACGGACGATCCGGACGAGCGCATGGATCAGACGCTCGACACGATCGTGCCCGACGAGCCAGACCGCGCGTACGACATGCACGCGGTCATCGACGCGATCGTCGATGACGCGGATTTCCTCGAGATCCAGCCGGCGTGGGCACAGAACATCCTCATTGGCTTCGCGCGGCTCGGCGGTCGAAGTGTCGGCATCGTCGCGCAGCAACCGTCGGTCCTGGCAGGTGCCCTCGACATCGATGCATCGGTCAAGGCTGCGCGCTTCGTTCGGACGTGCGACGCATTCAACGTGCCCCTCGTCACGTTCGTCGACGTGCCGGGCTTCCTGCCCGGCGTCGGGCAGGAGCACGGCGGGATCATTCGCCACGGCGCCAAGCTTCTGTTCGCGTACGCCGAGGCAACGGTGCCGAAGATCACCGTCATCACGCGCAAGGCCTACGGCGGCGCGTACGACGTCATGAGCAGCAAGCACATCCGCGCCGACATGAACTTCGCCTGGCCGTCGGCGGAGATCGCCGTCATGGGTGCGGACGGTGCCGTCAACGTCATCTTCCGCGATGCGATCGAGGCGGCGAGCGATCCCGAGGCGGAACGCGCCCGGCTGGTCGACGGGTACCGCATGCAATTCGCGAACCCGTACGTCGCGGCGGCGCGGGGCTACGTCGACGAAGTCATCCTGCCGTCGGAGACTCGGCCGCGGTTGATCCGCTCGCTTCGGCTCCTCGCAGCAAAGCGCCAGTCGAACCCGCCGAAGAAGCACGGCAACATCCCGCTGTGAGCCCGTCTTTGCACAAAGACGGGCCGCCCGCCCCGTCGGACCAGGCACCACTCGATGTTGGGCAGCGGTCCCTGCCACCGTTTCGCCGGGTCCTCGTGGCGAACCGGGGCGAGATCGCGGTCCGGATCGTCCGGGCGTGCCGGGAGCTGGGCACGGAGTCGGTCGCGGTCTACAGCGACCGCGACGCGGGGGCGCTGCACGTGCGGCTCGCCGACGAGGCCGTCCGGCTCGGGCCCGCTTCGCCCTCGGAGAGCTATCTCGACACGGACGCCATCCTCACGGCCGCCACGGCCGCCGGCTGCGACGCGGTGCACCCGGGTTACGGGTTCCTGTCCGAGCGCGCCGAGTTCGCGGCCGCCGTCGAGGCCGCCGGCATGACGTTCGTCGGGCCGTCGCCGGCGGCGATCGCCGCCCTCGGCGACAAGCTCACCGCGCGACGGCTGGCCCGCGACGTCGACGTCCCGGTCGTGCCCGGGACCCTGGAGGCCGCGCCAGTCGACTCGGCGTCGCGGATCGAGGAGACGGTCGAGGCCGCTCGTCGGATCGGTTTCCCGCTCCTCGTCAAGGCCGCCGCCGGGGGCGGTGGGCGAGGGATGCGGCGCGTCGAAACGGCCGACGCCCTGCCCGCCGCGCTCGCAACGGCGTCGGCGGAGGCCGCGTCCGCGTTCGGCGCGGGAGCGGTCTACCTCGAGCGCGAGATCCGGCCGGCACGACACGTCGAGGTCCAGCTGCTGGGCGACCGGGCGGGGACCGTCGTCGCGCTCGGCGAGCGGGACTGCTCCGTCCAGCGGCGGCATCAGAAGCTCCTCGAGGAGGCGCCGGCACCAGGGCTCACGGCCGAGGAACGGGCCCGCCTCCACGACTTCGCGGTCAGGCTGGGACGGGCGGCCGGGCTGACGAACGCGGCGACGGCCGAATTCCTGTTCGACACCGACCGACGGTTCTGGTTCCTCGAGGTGAACACCCGCCTCCAGGTCGAGCACGGCGTGACCGAGCTCGTGACGGGGATCGACATCGTCCATGAACAGTTCGCGATCGCCGCCGGTCGGCCACTCTCTTCCGCGGTCATCGAGGCGACGGCTCAGGCGGCTCGTCCGTCCCGCCACGCGATCGAGGTCCGACTCACCGCAGAGGATCCGGGGCGTGGGTTCGTGCCGACACCAGGCCGGATCACCACATGGCAGATGCCGGGCGGGCCGGGCGTTCGCGTCGACAGCGGAGTCGAGGCCGGGGACGTGGTCCCACCGGAGTACGACAACCTCGTCGCGAAGATCATGGTCGTCGCCGGCAATCGGGATGGCGCGGTCGACCGGCTGGAGCGCGCGCTGTCCGAGGCGTGGGTCGGCGGGCTCCAGACGACGCTGCCGTTCCATCGCGCCGTCGCCCGGGATCCGGCGTTCCGGCGTGGGGACGTCTCGATCGACTGGCTGGAGGAGCGCTGGGACGGCCGGGCCGCGCGCGGCGAGATCGCGAAACGGGCAGCGATCGCCGCCGCCGCCTTCGCGCGGGAGGTCGACGTCCCTGGCGCCTGCGATCCGGTCCCGGCACGGCCAAGCCCCGTGGACGGATGGCTCCCAGCCGGCCGGCGGGAGGCGGTCGACGGGTGGCCGCGCTGAGGCCGTCGCCCTCGACGGCGGGGTCGCAGCGGCAGCGGCACGGGCCGATCCTCGTCACGCCCGATCCCACCGCCGGCGACGAGCTCGAACCCACCGTCGTGAACGGCGACGGCGCCGGGATCGAGGTCGCGGTCGGTGGCAGGCTCGCGGTCCGGCTCGACGGGGGCAGACGCGTCAACGGTCATGCGGCGTGGGTTCGGGACGCCCGCGGCGGACCCGCCGTCGAGGTCGAGCTCGACGGCTGGCGGTTCGTCTTCCGAGTCGAGGATGCGGACCGAGCGGCGCTTCGAGCCCGGGCGAGCCGGACGTCGGCATCGGCGGTCGGAACGGCGACGCTGCCGATCCGGACGCCGATCCCCGGGCGAATCGTGAGCGTCGACGTAGCGCCCGGCGACCCCGTCGAGTCTGGGCAGCGGCTGCTCGTCGTCGAGGCCATGAAGATGCAGAACGAGGTCCGGGCGCCGCGCAGCGGGAGCATCGTCCGTGTCGATGTCGCCGCCGGACAGGCCGTCGAGGCCGGGGCCGTGCTCGTCCTCATCGAGTAGCCTCTCGGGCGTGACCGAGCCCGAACGCCCCGCGACGCAGCCCGATCCGCAGCGCGAGCGGTGGCGCAGGACGACGCGCGCCCGGGCGACCGCCTCGGCGGCCGAACGCCGAGCGACGTTCGAGACGACCTCCGGAATCGAGGTCGCGGATCTTTACACGCCCGCAGACGTCGCCCACCTCGACGAGGACCGTGACCTCGGTCGCCCCGGGGAGTATCCATTCACCCGTGGCGTCCAGCCGACGATGTACCGCAGCCGGTTGTGGACGATGCGCCAATATGCCGGCTTCGCGACCGCCGAGGAGACGAACCGGCGCTTCCGCTATCTCCTCGCTCAGGGTCAGACGGGCCTGTCGGTCGCCTTCGACCTGCCCACCCAGATGGGGTACGACTCCGACGCGCCCGAGGCCGAGGGTGAGGTGGGTCGGGTCGGGGTGCCGATCTCGAGCCTCGCCGACATGGAGATCCTGCTCGACGGCCTGCCACTCGGCGACGTGAGCACGTCGATGACGATCAACGCGACCGCGCCGATCCTGCTCGCACTCTATGTCGCCGTCGCACGCAAGCAGGGCGTGTCGCCGGACCGGGTGAGCGGGACCGTTCAGAACGACATCCTCAAGGAGTACATCGCCCGCGGCACCTACATCTACCCGCCGGAACCGTCGATGCGGCTGGTGACAGACATCTTCGAGTACGCCGCGCGCGAGCTGCCACGCTGGAACACGATCAGCATCAGCGGCTACCACATGCGCGAAGCCGGGGCGACGGCCGCACAGGAGCTCGCCTTCACGCTCGCCGACGCCATCGCATACGTCGCGGCCGCCGTCGATCGCGGTCTCGACGTCGATGCCTTCGCCGGCCGGCTCAGCTTCTTCTTCGCTGCCTGGAGCGAGCTGTTCGAGGAAGTCGCGAAGTTCCGGGCGGCGCGACGGATGTGGGCGCGGATCATGAAGGAGCGATTCGGCGCCCAGAGCGAGCGGTCGATGACCTGCCGCTTCCACGTCCAGACGGCGGGATCGAGCCTGACCGCGAGCTCGATCGACAACAACGTCGTCCGAACGACCGTCCAGGCGCTGTCCGCCGTGCTCGGTGGCGCCCAGAGCCTCCACACCAACGCCCGCGACGAGGCGCTCGCCCTGCCGACCGAGGAGAGCGCCCGCCTCGCGCTCCGGACGCAGCAGATCCTGGCCTACGAATCGGGCGTCACCGAGACGCCCGACCCGCTCGCCGGGAGCTACTACGTCGAGACGCTGACGAACCAGCTCGAGCGGGCGGCGAACGACTACCTCGCCGAGATCGACGCGCTCGGCGGCACCCTCGCCGCGATCGGCAGCGGCTTCCAGCAGCGCCAGATCCAGGAGGCCGCCTACCGGACGCAGCAGGAGGTCGAGGCCGGCGATCGGATCGTCGTCGGCGTCAATCGCTTTCGCGACGACGGGGCGGGGGAGTCGCGGCCGGCGCTCCAGCGGATCGACCCCGACGGCGAGCGTCGCCAGGTCGAGCGGGTCCGGCAGGTTCGCGCCGGGCGGGACGCCGCAGCGTGGGAAGCGGCGCTCACCCGCCTCGCGGAGGTCGCGCGCGGTCCCGAGAACGTCATGCCGGCGCTCGTCGAGGCGGTCGACGCCTACGCGACGGTCGGGGAGATCAGTGACACCCTCCGGATCGCCTTCGGCGAGCATCGCGAGCTGGTGACGGTGTGAACGTCGGGGAGGTCGGCGAGCGGCTCGGCCCGACCCGGATCCACCACGTCGCGCTCATCGTGCGCTCGATCGACGCGTCGCTCGAGCTCTGGCGGGACCGGCTCGCGCTCGCCCACGAGACGACGATGGAGATCGCCTCGGACGGGGTCCGGATCGCGTTCCTCGGAGTCGGCGAGTCGAAGGTCGAGCTCGTCGAGCCGATCGACCCGGCGACCGGCGTCGCGCGCTTCCTCGAGTCGAAGGGCGAGGGCTTCCACCACGTCTGTCTCGAGGTGGCCGACCTCGCGGCCGAGCTCGATCGCCTCGCCGCCGCCGGCCTCGAACTGATCGACCGGGCGCCTCGGCGCGGCGCGGAAGGGCCGGTCGCGTTCATCCATCCGCGGAGCGCCGGCGGCGTCCTCGTGGAGCTGATCGAGGCGCGTGGCGGTCAGGCCTGGAAACGCCTCGGCTTCACTCTCGAGGCATGACCGTCTCCCGGGCGTCATCGACGTCCGAATGGCCGGGGTTGCGGCCGTTGGTCGCGATCGCGGTGCGCGCGTTCGCCTTGCTCGTCGTCCCAGGCTGCGCCGCTGTCCTTTCGACCCGCGCCGCGGAAGCCGGCCCAGCTCCCGGTGCCTCCGGGGCATCGACACGCGACGGGCATTGCCCAGCACGCCATGACGTCGGCCGCAGCAGCCCTGGTCGTTGCCGCCGAGGCAATGTGAGGCCAGATTTGGGCCCGGAATCGCGCCTCGAGATGTCTGTTCTGGCGCTGTGAGGCCGCGATCTGACCCGCAACCCCCGGATTCATGACCCCCGAGGCAATCCCGCGCCCCGCCAGGGGTTGGCGGCGATCGCGCCGACCGGCTCAGTCGCGGTAGCCGGCCTCGCGGAGGAGGGCAGGGATCTCGGTCGGGGAGCCGGCCACGCGGAAACCCGCCGCCTCGAGTGCCGCGACCTTCGATGCGGCCGTCCCGCGGCCACCCGAGACGATCGCGCCCGCGTGGCCCATCCGGCGTCCCTCGGGCGCCGTCCGCCCGGCGATGAAGGCGACTTTCGGGACGTCACGAAGATGCTCGGCGGCGTACGCGGCCGCATCCTCCTCGGCGGACCCGCCGATCTCGCCGATGAGCACGACCGCCTCGGTCTCGGGGTCGGCCGCGAACAGCTCGAGGATTTCGGTGAACGACGTCCCGATGATCGGGTCGCCGCCGATCCCGACGCAGGTCGACTGGCCGATGCGCGCCTCCGACATCGCGGCCACGGCCTCGTACGTCAGCGTGCCGCTCCGCGACACGACGCCGACCGGTCCCTCGAGGTGGACCGAAGCGGGGATGATCCCGACCTTCGCCCGCCCGGGTGATGTCGCGCCCGGGCAGTTCGGGCCGATCAGGCGAGCGCCGGCGGTCCGGACCTCGGCGACCACCGGGATCATGTCGAGCGCCGGGATGCCCTCCGTGATGCAGAAGATCGTGGCGATGCCCGCCGCGACGACCTCGAGGATCGAGTCGGGCGCGCCCGAGGCCGGAACGAAGATGCAGGCGGTGTTCGCCTCGGTCGCCGCCACCGCCTCGGCGACGGTGTCGAAGACCGGCACGCGTCCGTCGAGCGCCTTCTGCCCGCCCTTGCCCGGCGTGACCCCGGCCACGACGTTCGTGCCGTAGTCGACCATGGCCGCGGCGTGAAACGAGCCCTCCCGGCCGGTCAGGCCGGGGACGACGACGCGCGACTGGCGGTCGATGAGGATGCTCACGCGACCGCTCCTCCGTTCGCCGCTGCGACGGCCTTCGCCGCGGCCTCGTCGAGGCTCGCCGCGGTCTCGAAGCGGGCCTCGCGCAGGAGCCGTGCGGCCTCGTCGGCGTTCGTGCCGACGATCCGGACGACCATCGGCACGTCGCGGTGCTGCTGGCCACGAGCCTCGATCAGCCCGTGGGCGACCTCGTCGCCGCGCGTGATCCCGCCGAAGATGTTGACGAGGATCGCGCGAACGTTTGCGTCGGCGAGGATGAGTCGCATCGCCCCCGCGACCTTGTCGGCCCGCGCGCCGCCGCCGATGTCGAGGAAGTTCGCCGGTTCGCCGCCGGCCCGCTTCACGAGGTCCATCGTCGTCATCGCCAGGCCCGCGCCGTTGACCATGCAGCCGATCGTCCCGTCGAGCTTGATGAAGCTGATCCCCTCGGCCCGCGCCTCGAGGTCGGTCGGATCCTCCTCGTCGAGGTCCCGCAGCGCCTCGATCTCGGGATGGCGCGGCAGCGCCGAGTCGTCGAGCGTCACCTTCGCGTCGAGGCAGACGAGCCGCTCCGTTCCGTCCCGCTCCCGCACGATCGCGAGCGGGTTGATCTCGACGAGATCCGCGTCGCAGGCGACCATCGTCCGGACGAGCCCCTGGGCGATCGAAGCCGCCTGCCGAACGTGATCGCGAAGGCCGAGCGCGAACGCGAGCTCGCGGGCCTGCCAGTCGAGGAGGCCGAGCTGCGGGTGGGCGTGGACCGTCCGAATTGCCTCGGGCCGCTCGACCGCCGTCTGCTCGATCTCGACGCCTCCCTCGGACGATCCCATGACCAGGATCCGGCGGGCCGAACGGTCGATGAGCGCCGAAAGATAGAGCTCGCTCACGATCTCGGCGGCCTCGGAGACGAGGACCTTGCGGACGGTGATCCCCTTGATCGTCATGCCGAGGATGTCTACCGCGACGCGCTCCGCCTCGGCTGCCGACGCCGCGAGCTTCACGCCCCCGGCCTTGCCGCGGCCACCGACGAGCACCTGCGCCTTGACCACGACCTTGTCCGCGCCGCTGGCGAAGACCCGTTCGGCGGCGGCCCGCGCATCCTCGGCCGTTCGGGCGACCTCCCAGGGCGGGACGGGAAGACCCTGCGCGATGAGCAGCGACTTGGCGTCCGCTTCCTGGATCTTCACGCGCGGCGGCTCCTTCGCGACCCGAATGACGGTCGACGCTGTCCCGGGACGGCCCGCACCGGAGGCTCAGGGCCTGCGGCGATGGTAACCGGGACGGCGGCCGGAGGCAGCGGCACGGCGGGTGAGGGGCGTGGTATGGACCCTCCCCGCCGAGGCTCGGGC
>DASSHA010000040.1:0-23132 GCA_035693145.1 Candidatus Limnocylindrales bacterium | reverse complement strand
TGACGGCGGCGGTCAAGGCCCTCTAGCCGCGACGCGTCGTCAGGCCGTCGCAGGACTCCGTGGTGCGCGACGCGCGGCCACACACACCAGCGGCCGCGTGGCGCTCGGCCGCGAGGCGCTCGGCCGCGTCGCGCTCGGCCGCGGGGCGCCGGCCGGCGGCGGTCGCGAGCCGGCGGCGGCCGCGAGCCGGCGGCGGCCGCGTCTGCCGGTGCTTCGTGGGTCATGAATCTGGCGGCCACGCGTCAGTTCGTTGCCCACGAGGCACAACATCGCCACTGGCGAGGGCATCCAGGCAGGCTCGGCTGCTCCTTCGTTGCCGGGCAGGTCACGATCGGACGTGACGGCGGCGCGTTCATACCCTCGTGGGCAACGCGGTGGATGCTGACTCGCTCGGCGACGGCTCGCGCGGTCTGCGCTCGGCGCCCGCGCGCGCGGCGCCCGTGCCCGCGGCGCCGCAGCCCGATCGCCGCAGCCCGCTCGCCGCAGCCCGCTGCCAGGGAGCACGGCCGGGCGCGGCATCGCCGGCGCCGCCCGGACCCACGGACCCACGGACCCACCGACGCCCACAGCAGCGCAAGGCGGAGTCGGTCGCAGACGCCGGATCGGCGGTCCGGCGTCGCACTGCGCCCGGAAATGCCGAAGCGACGCCGGGAGGAGGTTCGGCGTCGCTTCGGCGGGATTGACCTCGGCGGCGAGAGGAGGGAGCACGCCGCATCGGCCGGGGTGTTCGGTTGTCAGGTCGGGCGGCGCGCTCCGTCGTGGCCGCCGAAGCGGCCGGTTCGGACGAGCTCCCGCAGGAAGAGCATTCGGTTGATCTGCGCGAGCGTCCACGGCCCGTCGCCGAGCGACAGACCCGCCAGAAATGCGGTCAGGTTCGCCGCCTCGTCAGCTGCGAGTCCCCGGCTGCGGAGCATCGAATACGTCGCCCGTGTTGCGATCGGTTTCGGCGACCCAGTGGTCGCCGGGGTGATTGCGGTGCGGGAGCCAGACCCGGCCGCGGAGAGCGACACCACCGGCCACGAAGATGCCGTTCGGGGCGATGCCCCGAATGCCCGCGTAGCGCGCCTGTGTCGTTCGCCCATGGTGCACGGGTCGGTGTCGGCCCCTCTCCTTCCGGAGCACTGCGCTCCGGTCTGGTACGGCAACTATCGGTACCTCGCGCCGGGCGAACGATGGCTCACACGTCCGGTCACGGCCGGTACTTCCGGGAGTGCGGCCGCGCACCGGCCTCCACGCCCCGCCCATCCATAGACTGACGGCGTGCGCGTCCGCCGCTTCGAGCTCCGCATGCTGGCCGGCGTCCTCGCCGTCGCCTGGGCGCTGTTCGCGGGGCTCGTGCTCGTCCTGTATCGGCCGGGTGGGCCGGCGGATCTCGCCGTCGTCGTCGTCGCCGCGCTGCCGACGTTGATCGCGCTCGCCGGGCTCGTCTGGCCGCCCGTCGCCCGCTCGACGCGTGTGTTCGCGGCCATCGCCTGGCTGGGCGTCGGCGTCTCGCTCGTGCTGCTGCCGTCGCTCGGCGGGCTCCTCGGGCAGCTCGAGGCCGGCGGCACCCAGACGCTCCTGCCGTCGATCGAGTCCGCGTACCCGTGGCTCCTGGCCCTCGCGGGCACGTCGCTGTTCGCCGGACTCGGCGTCGCACGCGCCCGTCTCGGCGAGTCGGCGCTGCGTGGGCGGCGGCTCGCGCTCGGTGTCGCACTCGCGCTCGGCGGAACGGCGCTCGTCGGGACGCTTTTCGCCGCCGCGGCCATCGGCAACGACATCGCGCTCCGGGATCGGCCGGCCGCCGGGTCACGCTACGGCGCGACGACGCCGGGCCTGTCGATCCCCGCCTGCAATGCGCCACTCGCTCTCCCGGCGACCGCGACAGTCAGCGTCGCGCTGCACGGCGACGTCGACGGCCGCTCCATCGGGGACGTCGCGATCGACGGGCTGCGGAACGCCGGCGACGCCGAGGCGGAGCTGAACGTCGCGACTGCGCTCGAGCTCGATCGGATCGCCGCCGCCAGGGTCGGGAGCTCGGCGTGGGAGCGTGCCGATGGGCCATGGACGAAGGTCGTCGCGTCGGCCCCCGTCGGGGATGAGCTCGCGCTCGACGATCGGGCCGTCACGACGGCGCTCGCGGCCGCCGACCGCGCGACCGCCGAGGCGCGCGGGGACGAATACGTCGAGGGGGCACGCGCCCGGCACTGTCGGATCGCGACCGACGGGCCGACGTTCCTGTTGGCATTCCCCGCGACCCGGAGGCTGGTCGGAGACGTCGACCTGCATCGCTGGCGCGGCCAGCTCGACTACTGGCTCTTCGCCGACGGCTGCGTCGGCCGCATCACAGGGTCCGTCAACGGCGACGCGGCCGGGCTTCCGGCCGCCGGGATCCAGGGCACCGTCCGTGTCGCGATGGCGATCGTGGAGCGCGGACGACCGACGACGATCGAGCCCCCGGTCGCGCCGTGACCGGGCCGGCGCGAGGGGTGCGATGAGCGACTCGATCGACGACGCCGCAGCGGGTCTCGAGCGGGACGCCCAGCGCGAGGGCGGCCGTGCCGAGGGCAAGCGCGACCGGCTGGCGCGCTTCTATCGCGTGCTCGCGGTGCTGGAGGCCCATGGCGAGCACGGCGTGCGGATCGACGAGATCGCCCGTCGCGTCGGGATGACCAAGCGGACCGTCTACCGCGACCTCGTCGCGCTCGAGCGCGAGCTCGAGGTGCCGGTGTGGAGCGACGGTCGCGGAACCTGGGGCGTCGAGCGCGGCGGGTTCCTCCCGCCGCTCAAGCTCACGCTCGACGAGGCCATGGCGGTCGTCGTCGCCGCGAGGCTGATGGTCCGCTACGCCGACACCTACGATCCCGATCTGGCGGGCGCCTTCCTCAAGCTCGAGGAAGGGCTGCCGGCGCCGCTTCGCGACCACGTCGAGCGAACCCTCGCTGCGCTCGCGACCAGGCCGACCGACGAGTCGTATGCGCGGCGCGTCCATCTCCTGACGCGCGCCTGGGCAGAGCGGCGGACGGTCCGGTTCACGTACGCACCGGCCCGCTACGAGGAGCACGATCGGCAGCCGCGCGAGGCCCGCGTCCGGCCGTACCTGCTCGAGCCGTCCGTCCAGACGCACGCCCTCTACCTCGTCGGCCTCGACGAGACACGGGCCGCGGTCCGGACGTTCAAGGTCGAGCGGATCGCCGATCTCGCGCTCACCGGCGAGACCTTCGACGAGCCGCCGGTCGACGCGCTCGCGGCGACGCTCGGCCGCGCCTGGGACATCATCGCCGACCAGGCGCCGGTCGAGGTCGTCCTGCGGTTTCGGCCGTCCGTCGCGGCGCGGGTCGGCGAGACGATCTGGCACCCGTCGCAACGGACCGAGCACGAGGCTGACGGGTCGCTCGTGTGGCGCGCGACCGTCGCGGGGACCATCGAGATCAGGCTCTGGATCCTGTCGTGGGGGGCCGACGTCGAAGTCGTCTCGCCAGCTGCGCTGCGTTCGGAGGTTGCGGGCGTCCTCGCCCGGGCCGCCGCGCTGTACGCATCGGATTGACACGTATCTGCAATCCATTCCTTTCGATCTGGTCCGTCAGTGCTTCGCTCGAGCCGCGTGACGGCCCCACGAGGACGCCCGTCGGACGGTAAGGTGCCGGGGTCGACGGATCGACCGGGGGTCGACACGAAGGCGGCACAGCCGCATCCCGATCAGGCGCCGTGACGGCTCCCGCCGTCTGACCCGATCGACCGCTCACCGGTCGATCCCGGGCGCCGCCAGAGGAGGAGGGCGTCCCGGTGACGTTCCGCGACCATCCCCGCGCCCACGCTCGGCGACTCGTCCACCGTCCGCGACTCAACCGTCGCCGCCGGCTTGCGGTCGCGGTCATGATCGGCAGCGCGACACTCGTCGCGAGCCCGGGCCTTCCGACGCTGACGGGGACGGGCCCCCGCGCGTCCGCCTCGGTCACGCCGGAGGCTGCGCTGCTCGGGTGGATCAACCACGACCGCGTCGCGCGCGGACTCCATTCGCTCCGTGACTGGTCGGCGCTCGACTCCCTGGCGACGGCGCGAGCGGCGACGATGGCCCGCTACGGCGTCTGCAGCCATTCGATCGCGGGCGACATCGGCGCCCAGCTGACGTCGCGCCGGATGAGCTGGTACGCCTATGGGGAGGCCATCGGCGTGACCTCCGCAACGTGGGGGACGACCGCCGCCTCGCGTCTCTACTCGCTCTTCAAGTCGAGCCCGGCGCACTGGGCGATCCTCATGAGCAGCCGCTACAACTACATCGGGATCGGCGTCGGCCACCGCTCATCGACACACGAGACGTACCTCGCGATCGTCGAGACCGAATCGCCGGACCACACGCCGCCGTCGCGTTCGATCACGAGCGCGTGGAGATCCGGGACGACGATCGGCTGGTCCTGGACGGCGTCCGACGTCGCGCTCCAGACCCACACCGCGCACCTCGAGGGCTTCGACATCAACGTCCGCCGAGACGGCGGATCCTGGACGCGGGTCCGTACGGACACGACGACCCGCTCGCTCACCCTCAGCGGGCGGGCCCACGGTCACACCTATTCGATCGCCGTCCGCTCGCGCGACCACGCCGACAACTTCTCGTCCTGGACGTACCGCTCGATCTTCGTGCCCTGAACAGCGGCGAGCGACGACAATCGGGCTGATGCCCCGTCACCCCTTCAACGCCGTCAACCTCATCAGCGACCCGATCCACGGCTACGTGGAGCTCACGAAGCGGCTCGCGCCCGACGAGGCCACAGCAGCCGGGCTGCCGGTCGAGGAGGCCGCGGAGGAGGACCTCCTCGACACGACGTGGCTCCAGCGGCTTCGCCGGATCAGCCAGCTCCAGAGTGCGCGCTGGGTCTTCCCGACCGCCGAGCACAGCCGCTTCACGCATGGCCTCGGGGTCATGCACGAGGCCGGGCTGTGGGGCCGGGCTCTCTACCCGTCCCTCCGGACGTCGCTCGCGGGCGAGGGCGGACGGGTGCCGTCCGAAGGCCTCGTCGTCGAGACGCTCCGTGTCGCGGGCCTGCTCCACGACGTCGGCCACGGTCCCTTCGCCCACTTCTTCGACGACCACGTCCTGGCGGCGTTCACCGCCCCGGCTGACGCCCGACGCTCGGAGCCGAAGGCGCTGACGCACGAGGACCTCGGCCAGCTGATCGTGGAGCGCGAGCTCGGGTCGATCATCGTCGCCCTGCGACGCGCCCCCGGGGCCACCCCCGAGCGCGACGCGTTCGCGGAGGGCGAGCGGATCGATCCGGCCTGGATCAGCTTCCTCATCAGCAAGCCCGCGCTCGCCGACGCCTCGATGCCGCGCTGGGTACGGCTCCTCCAGCCGCTCCTGTCGGGCGTCTTCACCGTCGACAACCTCGACTACGTCCGTCGCGACGCGTACCTCACCGGGGTCTCGACCGGGCCGGTGGACGCGGAACGGCTGCGACGGTACTGCTTCATCTCGGAGCGCGGCCTGACGCTCTACGAGCCCGGCCTGGGCGCGCTCGAGATGTTCCTGACCGCCCGCCTGTTCATGTACCAGCAGGTCTACTTCCACCGGACGGTTCGCGCGATCGACCTCGACCTGGCGGACGTCTTCGGGCCGTCGGTCCGGGCGCTCTCCGGCGACCGCTCGCCCGTCGAGCGGCTGTCCGACTACGCGGATCTCGACGAATACGCTCTGCTCCACCGCGCCGCGCGCTGGGCGAACGGCGACGGCGTGACGCTCGACTCGGCGCTTCCGCGACCGGGTGACGGTCAGGTCCAGGCCTGGGTGGCCGAGCGCTGGCGTTCGATCCTCCTCCGCCAGCCGACCTGGCGGTCCGAGGCGGAGCTGCGCGTGGAGTACGAGCCGGGCCAGCGCCCCGATGCGCGGATCGCGGCGCTCGGCTCGCCACGACCCGGCCGGGTCGCGATCGACCTGGCGGTCGTCGACGCCCGACCCGCGGAGGCGACGACGACGGACCGGTTGCTGGCGGTCGAACGACGCGACGGTTCGGAGGCGCGGCTGTCAGAGGCCCTGGGACGGCTGCCCGCCTACGCCCTCATCGCGCGACGCTACCGACGCTCCGACTGACGCTCCGCCCGTCCGGTCGCGCAAGGGCCGGGGCGCGAAACCGTCGGGTCCGGAGCGCGTCGGCCGCGCCCGGGAGGACGGCGAGTGGGTCGATCCGGGCGATCTCGTACCGCGGCGTGCGGAGGCGCTTCGCCACGTCGGCGCGGACGCCGAACCGGCGTGTCTCGAGCGGGCTGAACAGGCCGTAATGGACGTGACAGCCCGACGCGTGGCCGGTTCGGCCCTCGTACCCGACGAGCTGGCCCGCCCGGACGCGGTCGCCGACACGGACGACGAGCCGTTCGAAATGCGCGTAGACGCTGCGATAGCCGTTCCCGTCGTCGACCAGCAGGGCGATCGGCAGCGCATGCCAGAGCTTCTTCGCGTCCAGGTTCGCGTAGTACGGCCCGAGATCGCCGAGCCACCCGATCCGATCGTCGAAATGGCGTCCGGCGGCAACGACCACGCCATCGTGAGCGGCAACGACGCGATCGCCGCAGAACGACGCGATGTCGATCCCGTCGTGGAACGGCCGCCCGTCGCGGAGAAACGTTCCGCCGGGTATCGGTTTGAACGCGAGCGTGAGGCGGCCCGCCGCGAGCGGCCAGCGGTAGCCGACGAGGCGGGCCGGGTCCGGCGGCGAGGGCCGATCCCCCAGCCGCGCTAGCGCCGACCGCGGCGGCGGTCCCTCGATGGCGACGCGGTCACCGGGGAGCGTCCCCTCGGTGTTCAGCTGCCCGGGCGGCTGCGTCGCGACGGTGCCTGCGCCGGCGACATGGTCGTCGATCGCCGGCACGCCGGGCGCGGACACGAGCCGACCGACTCCCGACGGCACGAGCGCGGACGCGAGTGCGGCGAGGGCGACGGCCGCGGCGAGCGACACGCGGTGACGCGCGGTCAGCGGGCGGGGCACGCCCGATGTGTACCATCCCGCGGCCTGTGCTCGCAACGGGACGGACGAGTCTCTCGACCTGGTCGGGTCAGACGCGCGGCGCTTCGGCCAGACGCGATGCTTCCGTCAGACGCGCGGCGATTCGGTCAGGCGCCCGTCACGCAGCTCGACGACGCGATCGGCGACGTCGAGCATCAGGGGGTCGTGCGTCGCCACGACGGCCGTGATCCCCTCGGCACGGACGATCGAGCGGATGAGTTGCATGATCGTGTGTCCGGTCTCCGAGTCGAGCTGGCCCGTCGGCTCGTCGGCGATCAGGAGCTTCGGACGGTTGGCGAGCGCCCGGGCGACCGAGACGCGCTGCTGCTCGCCGCCCGAGAGCTCGTGCGGCCGGTGGCGCGCCCGCTCGGCCAATCCGACGAGGTCGAGCAGCTCCGCGACGCGGGCCTCGCGCTCGCGGGGATCAGCCTTCACGAGCCGGAGCGGGACCTCGACATTCTCGGCCGCCGAGAGGATCGGCACGAGGCCGAACGTCTGGAAGACGAAGGCGACCGTCCGCCGCCGCATCTGGACGAGCGCCGGCTCGGACATCGAGGAGACCTCGCGGCCGTCGACGACGACGCGGCCGGCGGTCGGCCGGTCGAGGCCCCCGAGGAGGTTGAGGAACGTCGTCTTGCCGCTCCCCGACCGGCCCCGCACGGCGAGCAGCTGACCGCGGCCGATCGTGAGGTCGATGCCGCGCAGGGCGTGGACCACGGCGTCGCCGGACGGATAGTCCCGCGTCAGGCCGACGGCCTCGACCATCGCTCCCGAATCCGGCAATGCGTACGACCCCGAACGACCGGCCGCGATCGTCATCGGCGTGAATCCCGCGGCGGCATCGCCCGTTCGGGCCCGGCTGGAGCTGGATGATCGGCCGGTGCTCGGTGCGCGGCCGGCGCCGGACCGTCTGGCCCGGCGTCGGCGCTCGAACGATCCGGCCAGATCCCGACGTGGTCCTCCTCGAGGCGCAGCCGCACCCGACGCTCGAGCTCGAGCGCCTCGATGTGCGTCCGCGGCAGCTGGAGGCGGCCGGCGCGGTCGAGGACCGCGAACTCCTCGGCGATGATCCGGTGGTCGCCCTCGTCGGTCCGCTCGGTCCGGCGGAGCGTCTCGCTCGAGGTTCGCCCGTCGCGGATCGCGACGGTTCGCTGGACCTGCTCCGAGACGAGGACGTCGTGGGTCACGATGAGGATCGTCGTTCCGAGCTCGGCATTGACCCGCCGGAGGAGCGCGAAGACCTCGGCCCCGGTCGTGCTGTCGAGCTCGCCGGTCGGCTCGTCGGCGAGGACGACCGCCGGGCCGTTCGCGAGCGCGACGGCAATGGCGACCCGCTGCTGCTCGCCCCCCGACAGCCGCTCCGGCCGGTGCCTGGCGCGGTCCGCCAGCCCGACGAGATCGAGCAGCTCCAGCGCCCGCGCCCCGCGGCCACGACGCCCGTCGAGGGTCATCGGCAGCTCGACGTTCTCCGCCGCCGAGAGGTACGGCAGGAGGTTCCGCGTCGTCTGCTGCCAGACGAAGCCGACGATCCGTCGCCGGTAGCGCGTCCGCTCGCGACGGTTCATCCGGGTCAGGTCGTGGCCGGCGACGAACGCCTGCCCGGCGGACGGGACGTCGACGCCGCCGAGGATGTTCATGAGCGTCGACTTGCCGCTCCCCGACGCCCCGACGATCGCGATCATCTCGCCGGCGTTGACGAGCAGGTCGAGCCCCTGGAGGGCGACGACCTCGAGATCCGCGACCTTGTAGATCCGGACGAGGTTGTCGCAGACGATCTGGGCGCCCGCGCCGAAACGCGGCCGGGCACGGGCTCCGGCCGGCGTTCGGCCCGTGTCGGTCGCCCGTGCTGTCGGCAACCCCGCCCGGCCCGGCGCCAGGTCGACGATCTCGGCGCGCGGTTCGGCCGCCGTCGAACCCGGGTCGGACGATCGCGTCATTCGATCCCTCGTCGAACCGCGGCCGCCAGGAGCGCCCGCTGCTGGATGAGCGCGCCGAGCCCGATGCCGACCGTCGCGATGACGACGATGAGGCCGAGGAGCAGCGCGAGATGGAGTGGTTCGACGGCGACCGGCACGTCGAGATCCGAGCCGATGATGCCCGACAGGCCGAGCCCCGGCTGAAGGACGAGGAAGAGCGCGAAGCCGAGCCCGACGCCGACGGCGAACGCGAGCGCGACGAGCGGACCGTGCTCGGCGACGACGAGCCCCACGGCCTCGCGCCGGCTGAGCCCGAAGGTCCGCAGGATCGCCGTCTCGGTCGTCCGCGCCGCCGACGCGAGTGCCAGCGCGGCCGCGACCGCGAGTGCCGCGTACGCCGCGGCGACGACGGCGGCGGCCGCAACCGCCAGGACCACGGCGCGGACGATCGGCGACTGACGCAGCTCCTCGGTCTCGGCTGCGCGGCCCGTGATCGTCGCGGCGGTCGTCGCGCGGGTTGCCGCGTCGGTGATCGCTCCGAGCGCGTCGTCCGGGGCCCGGATGAACGCGTCGGTCGTGACGAGCGGCGCGTGCCGGAGCGCCTCGAGCTGCGGGCGCGACGCGATCACGAAGGCCGTCGACGGATCGAGCGTCGGGAAGGCGTCGCGGACGGCGGTCGCGCGGAAGGTCGTCTGGCGTCCGTCGACGACGAGCGTGAACGTGGCGCCGGACCTGACGCCGGCCGGGTTCGTCGCGAGCGCCGTCGAGACGACCGCGGGCAGGGGACTCCCGGCCGGCAACGTATCAGGGGTTGCGGCGAGCTCGGGCGGCAGCGACGCATCGACCGGCAGGTCGTCGACGACGCGCTCGTAGGCGGCCGGATCGAGGGCGAGCAGTGTCAGCGGCAGGCCCGCCGACCCGACGCTCGCCGGGGCTCGGTAGGCCGCGGCAACCGCCTGGACACCAGGAACGGCGGACGCGTCGAAGCCGCCGAGACTGCCCGGCGCCGCGACGCGAATGGGCGCCCCGACGTCGTGCCAGGCCACGCTCACCGCCGACCGGTCGAGCAGGACGAGCGCGCCCGACGAGAACGCGCCGATCATCGCGGTCGCGAGGAGGACGAGCAGCACCACCCCGGCGCCGCCGCCACGAGTCGCGCGCCGCACGGCGAGGACGGCCACGAGCCCGCGGCCTGACCCGGCGATGCGGGCGAGCGCCGCCATCGGCAGCGCGACGACGCGCATCGCGATCAGGCCCGCGGCGATCCCCCCGAGCGCCGGGGCCGCGGCGACGAGTGGGTCGATGCCGACGGCGCCCGCGCCACCCGTGCCGTGGACGCTCCGCTCGCGGAGCAGCCAGATGGCGGTCGCCGCCACTCCGACCACGAGCAGCTCGAGGACGAGTCGCCGCCGCCCGACCGCCCCGATCGCGCCGCCGCCCGACGGCCGTCCGCTCGTCGGACCGGCCGTCACGAGCCCGCCACGAACCGCGGGCAGGACTGTCGCGGCGATGATGGCCGTGGCCGCGACGACGACGCCGGCCACGGCGAAGATCGTTAGCCAGGCCGAGCCGCCGGGCAGGACGAGCACCGTTGCGACCGCCGCGATGATCCCGGCGGGGACCGTCAGGATGAACGCCTCGGCGAGGGCCGAGACGACCAGCTGGAGCTGCGAGCCGCCGCGGGCGCGCCACAGGCGGGCGGTCGCCCGACGCCGCTGCGCCGTGAGCAGCGCGACGAGCGCGATCGCCGCACCGGCCACGGTCGCCGGGCCGATCGAGATGGCGGTCACGACCGCGAGCGCGGATTGCCACTCCCCGTCCTGCCGGACCAGGATCGACAGCAACGACGAGCGGAGCACGGGCCCGCCGGAACCGAAGGCGCTGGCCGGGAAGATCGACTCGGCTCGGCGCAGGTCGGCCTGGACCTGACCGGTGTTCGCCCCGTCCAGCCGCCCCACGTCGACGCTCAGGTGCCAGTGGTACGTCAGCGGCAGCGCGGCCTCGCTCGTCGCCGCGAGGTAGGCGGGGTACGCCGCGGGTGCGGCCAGCGCAAAGACGTCGACGAACTCGACCTCGGACGAGACGGTCCGGATGGTCGGGTGAAGGAGCGCGGGCTCCCCGAACCAGAACGCCTCGTCCGGGTCGGGAACGGCGTAGATGCCGACGACCTCGATCGCGGCCCGGACCGGGAGGCCGCTCCGCGACGCGAGCCGATCCGTCCGATCGGGCCGGAGGAAGAGGGTCTCGCCGACATGCACGCCGATCTTCGCGGCGGACGCCTGGGCGAGGACGACCTCGTAGACGGGCGAGGAGGCGGCCGCGTCCGTCGGCGTCGCCGGGACGGTGATCGTGCGCGGCGCGCCTGCCGGCAGGCGCCCCTCGACGAGACGGATGTGGTCGAACGCTCGCGGCTCGAACCGGATCGTCAGGACCGGGGGGAACTGCTCGGGCCGCACGACCGACCAGCGGGTCGTGTCGGCGGCCGCCACACGGTCGACGATCGTCGAGCCGAGTGTCGGCGGGACGCGCGCTTCGACGTTCGCTCCTTCGGCCTCGACATCGGCGAACGGGTCGGGGGTGCAGGCGCAGATCCGGGTCTGCTCGTCGAAGCCCAGGTTCCGCAAGGGCACCGGGTAGCCGGCAACCACGGTGCGGAGCGCGTCGTCACCGACGCGGCTCAGCAGCCGGGGCGCGGCGCCGAACACGAGGGCCGTCGCGAGGACGAGCGTCATGAGCCCGGCGACGGCGATGCTCTCGGAGCGAAGCCGGCGGAGGAACAGCGCCACGACGTGGATGGCGATCACGCTTCGTCCCGTGCCCGGAGGACGCCGCCGACGTGGACCGACGGCAGCTGCCGCACGAGCACGACGATCGCGACGACGAGGAGGACGACGGCGAGCAGGTACGCGGGCAGCAGCGTCTCGACGGGCACGACGATGACCGGGCTCGGGACGGGCGGCAGGCCCGTCGCGGTGAGCGTGGCGAAGGGCAGGACGAGCCACGCGAGGAGCAGTCCGAGCGCCGCGCCACCCACCATCCCGACCGCGAGCAGCACCGCGCTCTCGACCGCCAGCCAGCCGACGAGCTGACGCCCCGACAGCCCGAGCGCGCGGAGGAGCGCAAGCTCGCCGGTCCGTTCGGCCGTCGACACCGCCGCGTTGACGAGGAAGCCGATCGTGGCGAAGGCGAGGGCCGCAAGCGCCCCGAGCGCGAGCGCGCCGATGGCGCCGAGCGAGACGGGATCGGTCGACAGGCGCTCCGCGACGTCATCGCGGACGACGACCTGCCTGGCGCCGAACGGCGGCACCGAGAGGGCGTGCTCCACCGCGCTCGCCGCGCCCGTGTGGATCGCGAGCCACCACTCGTTGATCGTCGCCGGGTCGCCGACGGCGGCAAACCGGTCGAGGTCGAGCGTCGGACCGTCGACGACGACGAACGGGACCGCCGGGTCGAGCGGCGCGAACAGGTCGGTCGAGCCGACGATCCGAAGGCTGATCGGGCTCACGCCGGCGTCCGCGGTCAGCGTGTCACCGACCCGCGCACCGGCGACGTCGAGGAGCGTGGAGGACGCGACGGCGGCGACCGGTCGGCCCGCGGCAGAGCCGTCCCACAGGCGATAGACCGGCGCGGGCTCGTCGTTCGAGATGACCAGCGCTCCGGCCTCGCCGCCGCCGATCTCGATCCGCGCCGGCGACCCCGATGGAGGTGAATACCCGTGCGTCGTGCCGGCCGAGACCTCGAGCCAGCCCCAGCCGGGCGCGTTCGGGACGAGCGGAACGGGCCGCCAGCCCGTGCCTGCCGACGTGCCACTCGGTTCGTCGCTCACGTCGACCCCGCGCAGATCGAGGCGACCCGTCGTCCCGACGCCTGGCGGCGGATCGACTGTCACCTCGACCGCCTCGAGCCGGAGCGGCGGGCTGGGAACGCCGGTGAGGCCGTCGAGGTCGACGACGAGGGGAACGACCAGGCGCTGTCCCTGGCCGTCGAAGGTTGCGCTCCCGACCGGGATCCGGGACAGGCGTCCGGTCGCGTCCGCCACCACGACCGCCAGGTCGAGGCCCTGCCACGCCTTCGGCTCCTGGCTCGGGTCCGGCGCCGTCTCGCCGTAGCGGAGCGACGCATCGAGGGTGACCGCGAGGCGTCGCGGGGAACCCGGAAGCGGCACGCCCGTCGTCGGTCTCGCCGCAGCGAGCGTGGCGAGCACGGCGCTGGCGTCGCTCCCCGGTCGCGGGTCGATCGTCGCGATCGACGCGGCCGTCCCAGCGTCCAGCGCGAGGAGCTGGCCACCGCGGACCGTGCGGGCGAGGTCGAACGCCTGCCTCGAGACCGGCATCGCGGCGGCGACACCGGGCGTCGAGCGGACGATCGAGCCGCTCGCCCAGGCCGGCACCTGCGGGTAGTCGTTGGCGACGACCCGCACGTCCGCGGCCGTCTCGTACGACGCCTGGTCCGACTGGGAGCGGTTCCACGTCGCCGCGTACGCCGCCGCGAACGTCCCCAGCGCGACAGCCAGCATGAGCAGGAGCGCGGAGCGCGTGTAGCGCAGCGGCCGGCGCGCGAGCTGGCGGGCGCCAAGCGGGATGACGAGCCCGCGAGCCCGGTCGAGGATCCGCTCCGCGACCTCCGCGACCCGGGGCAGGACGCGGACGGCGAGGACGCCGCCGGCGACGAGCCCGATCGCGGGCGCGGCGACGAGCAGTGGGTCCGCACCGAGCACGCCACGCCCGTTGCGGGTCAGCGGCGCGCCGTAGAGCCGGAGCTGCCACAGGGCGATCGCGGCGAGGACGACCAGGGCGAGGTCCAGGCCCGCACGTTGCGCGAGCGTGCGGGCGACGGGACGTCCGAGCGCCGCACGGATCCCGCCGGCGTCGAGGCCGGACGCGATCGTCGGGAGGGACAGGGCGACGATGCAGCCGATACCCGCGGCAATCGCGGCAGCCGCCGGCAGGAGGCCCAGCCGGGCGTCGGCGAGGATCGGGGCAGCGCCCGACGGCCCGAGAGCGGCGACCGCCCGGACGACGGCGAGGCCGAGGAACGGCGCGAGCGCGACGGCCGGGACCGTCAGCAGGAGTGCCTCGAGGACGGTCATGGCGACGAGGTGGATGGTCGATGCACCGCGTGATCGCAGGACCGCGACCTCCGCCCGCCGCCGCTCGACGAGCATCCCGGCGACGAGGAGGACGGCGTACGCGGCGAGGACGGCGAACTGGAGGGTGAGCAGCGCGATGCTGCTGGCGCTGACGGCGATCGAGCGCCCGGTGGCGTCGAGGAGGGTCGGGAGGTCCGTCGCGACCGCGAGCTGACTGAGCGGCGGCAGGGCGGGCGCGAGGCGCGGCCGGAGCACCGTGACGTCGCGGCGCAGCCGGTCCGCCGAATCGGGCGTCAACGCGCCGATCGGGACGAGACCGCGCCACTCGACCGCGACGTCGCGTGTCATCGGGCGCGCCAGGAGGTCGCCGTCGGCGACGACGAACGGCCCGCGCGTGACGAACCCGGCACCCGGTTCGCTGCCGTCGAGCTCGAGGCGCCCGCCGAGCCAGTAGCCGTCGTCGGGATCGTTCGGGCGCCACAGGCCGACGACGACGAGGTCGACCCGGACCGACGTCGCGTGGATGTCGACGAGCGCGACGTGGTCGCCGACCGTGAGCCCGAGCGCCGAGGCGGCCGGCGCGGACAGCGTCGCCTCGATCGGGTCGGACCCGGCCGTGGCCCAGCGGCCCTGCACGAGCGCGGCATGATCGGCGATCCCCTCGTAGCTGCCGATGCCGACCAGGTCCGTGGCCGTCGCCGGGTCCTCGTCGGCGTTCGAGAAGGGATCGGTCCGCGCGACGCGGACGACCGGTCCGCCGACGGCCTCGAGGCTCGACGCGACGATCGGCCGCACGATCGCGTCGCGCGCCGCGACCTCATCCGGCGCGACGGTAAGCCGCACGTCGACGCTTCTCGATGCCGGGCTCGCGGCGGCGACCGCCTGGCGGAGGCCCCCGACCGCGACCGTGTCGGCGTAGAGCGTCGTCGCCGCGAGCAGCGTGGTCGCGCAGACCAGCAGCAGCCACGCCGCCGTGACGACGGACGCGTCGGCGCGGCCACGCTGGAGCACGGCGCGGAGCAAGCCGAACGAACGGACCACGCCGTCCTCCCGCATCCAGGGCAACCGACCCTGACCCGCGATACCGCAAGCGGCGGCCGTCGGTTCATGCCGCACCCGCAGCGTCGCGGAGCGGACCGTACCGTGCCCTGCAACATCGCATCGGCGGACGGCGTGGGTTCTTGCCCCGACGACCATGCGGAATACACGCGCGACCCGGGCGGTGATCCGGCCGCCGATCCTTCGTCGAACGCGCTCCACGACATCCCGTGCTAGGTTGCGCCGTGGAGCTACGAGGAGCCTTGGTGAGGATTGAGTAGATTCGTGCGCCGGCCGGCTGACTGGATCGGGCTCGGCGAGGCGAGCACGCTGCTCGGCGTCGCGCCCGGAACCCTCCGGCGATGGAGCGACGACGGCCGGATCAGCGTGTTCACGACGCCGGGCGGCCATCGTCGCTACCGTCGATCCGCGCTCGAGCGGCTCGTCGCCGAGGAGCGACGGCGCCCGCCGCTGCGCGGGACCGGGTTGACGGGACGCCGGCTTGCCCGGGCATACCGCCAGGAGGCCCGTGACGCGGCGCGCGTGCTGCCCTGGCTGAATGCGCTCAGCGAGCAGCAGCGCGACTGGTTCAGGACGCACGGCCGCCGCCTCGCGGAGACGCTCCTCGCGCACCTCGACGCGGACGGCCCGGAGCAGGCAGCACACCAGCTCGCCGAGTCGACGGCCGAGGCCGCCGGCTACGGCCGGATGGCGTCCGGCCTGGGGCTTTCGCTCGGCCAGTCCGTCGAGGGTTTCCTCCAGTTCCGGCGCCCCTTCCTCCACGAGCTCGCGCTCGTCGCTCGAAGGCGAGGGTTCGATGCGACGGCGACGACGGAGCTCATCGAATCGGCCGAACGAGCGATGGACCGTCTGCTGATCGCGACGATGACCGCCCACAGCCTCGAACGCGTCCCCGGCGGACCCGAGCCCCTGGAGGTCGGACGCTGAGCGGCTCGATGGCGGCGCTCGTCGCCCACGCCCGGCTCGTCCCGTCCGGCGAGCGGACGCGGATTGCGGCCCGGTTGCGCTCGGCTCCGCTGCCCGGCGGCGTGATCGTCGAGACCTGTCACCGCATCGAGCTCGTCGGATCGGCGGCGCTCGTCTCGGACGTCGTCCGTCAGCGCTCGATCGACCTCGTTCCGCTGGATGACGACGCCACCGTCCGCCATGTCGTCCGTCTCGCCGTCGGGCTCGATTCCGCGGTCGTCGGCGAGGACCAGGTCCTCCACCAGCTCCGGTCGGCCGTTCGAACCGCTCGCGCCGAGGGTCCGCTCGACCCCTCGCTCGACCACCTCCTCGACCTCGCGCTGCGCGCCGGCAGACGCGCGCGGACGTGGCTCCCCGCCCGCCGCCCGAACCTCGCCGACGCCGCGCTCGATGCCCTCGGCCCGGCATCCGTCGGCACGGGGCGGGCGATCCTCGTCGTCGGTGGCGGCCCGATCGGGCGGCTTGCCGTCGGGGCTGCCCAGGTCCGCGGCACGACGGTCGCGATCGCGAGCCGAACCACCGCCACGGCCGAGCGGATCGCGACCGGAACCGGTGCGACGGCCGTGGCGTTCGATCCCGGCTCCGAGCTGCTAGCGCGCGTGTCGGCTGTCGTCGTCGCGCTGGCCGGGCCCTGGCAGCTCACCTCCGAGTCGGTCGCGGCGCTGATCAGGTCAGGCGCCCCCGTCGTGGACCTGTCGTCGCCGGCCGCGATCGTTCCGTCACTGGCGACCCGGCTCGGCAGCCGGTTGACGTCGATCGACGACCTCGCCCGCGACACGGCCACGCTGCCTGACGGGCTGGCCGCCCGGCTCGAGGAGCTCGTCGAGCGGACGGTGGCCGAGTTCGTCGCCTGGCGCTCCGCGGCGACGGAGCGATCCCTCGCCCGGGCCCTCGCCGACCGCGCGGACACTGCGCGGTCGCTCGAGCTCGCCGAGCTGTGGCGACGGATGCCTGGCCTCGACGCCGATGCGCGGGCCGAGATCGAGCGGATGGCCGCCGGCCTCGCGAACCGCCTCCTCCGCGACCCGCTCGAGCGGCTCGGCGAGGACGCGGACGGGCAGCATCGGCGCGCCGCCCGGGAGCTGTTCCGGCTGTGACGCCGCGACCGATCCTCATCGGCACCCGTGGCAGCGCTCTCGCCCTTGCCCAGGCGTCGCTCGTCGCGTCGGCCGTCGCGAACGAGGGACGGCCGCATCGGATCGTCGTCATCGAGACGGAAGGCGACCGGCGCGCGCCCGACACGACCTGGGGCGAAGGCGCGTTCGTCGCGGCGATCGAGCGGGCGCTCCTCGAGGGCCGTGTCGACGTCGCGGTCCACAGCGCGAAGGACGTTCCAACCGACGAGGACGAACGGCTCCGGATCGGCGCCTACCTCGCTCGCGCGGACCCGCGCGACGCCCTCGTCGCCCGCGCCGGATCGCCCGTGGCCGGACTCGCGGATCTGCCGCCCGGCTCGATCGTCGGCACGGACAGCCCGCGGCGGACGGCGTTCGTTCGGGCGCTCCGGCCCGACGTCGTGGTGCGACCGCTCCACGGCAACGTCGACACGCGGCTGCGCCGCCTCGACGAGGGCGAGGTCGACGTGCTCGTGCTCGCGGTTGCCGGGCTCGTCCGGCTCGGTCGATCCGACCGGATCTCGGCGATCCTCGACCCCTCGGACGTTCCGCCGGCGCCCGGGCAGGGTGCGATCGCGGTCCAGATCCGGGCCGACGACGCACCGCTCATCGCCTTCACCGCGACCATCGACGATCGACCCACGCGCGTCGCGGTCGAGACAGAGCGTGCGTTCCTTCGGGCGACGGGCGGCGGTTGCCGATCGCCGATCGGCGCGCTCGCACGAACGACGGACGGCGCGACGATCCGCCTCCTCGCCGGCCGCGGCGACGAGGTCGGCCGGAGCGCGATCGAGGCGATCGACCTCCCGCTCGGCGAGGTCGGCTCGGCGGTCGTCGAGCTGGCCGGCCGGCTCGCCGTCGCGCTCCGCGGCGAGGCGTTCGCGGCTCATTCGATGCCCACGGTCCTCGTCACGCGGCCCGTCCGCGGCGGCGACTCGCTCGTCGGTGCGCTCGTCCGTGCCGGCCTCGGCTCGATCGTCCTTCCCGCCATCGCCACGCGACCGGTCGAGGCCGATGCATCGCTCGACGCGGCCGTCGCGGCGCTCCCCGACCACGAGTGGGTCGTGGTGACGAGCGCGATGGGCGTCCGTGCGCTCGAAGCGCCGGCTCGACGGGTCGGCATCGACCTGCGGGCGATTCGCTGGGCGGCGGTGGGTCCGGCGACCGCGCGCGCGCTCACGATCGCGGGGGCCGATCGGAGCTGGCAGCCGTCGCACGCGGACGCCGAGACGCTGGCCCGGGAGCTGCCGCTCCAGCCACGGGCCCGGATCGCCCACGTTCGGGGCCGGCTCGCCGGCGACCAGCTCGCGTCGCTCCTGCGGGCGCGTGGTGCCGCCGTCGACGAGGTCGTCGTCTACGACACGATCGAGGCGCCCGAATCGTCGATCCCGCTCGTCGCCGCCGCGCTCGGCCGCCGGCCGGCCGCCGTCGTGCTGGCGAGCCCCTCGGCCGCGCGCGGCCTGCTCGCCTTGACGGCGACGGCCACCGAAGCGGGGGACGGCCGCGCCGGCGTCCTCGCCATTCCTGCTGTCTGCATCGGCGAACGGACCGCGACCACCGCGCGCCAGCTGGGCTATGCCGTCGCCGCGACGGCGGACGTGCCCGACCCCGATGTCGTCGCGAGCCTCGTCGCGGGGATCGCCCTCGCCGGAGCCACGTCGTGACGGCTCCGATCCTGACCCGCGGGACCGGACGTTCCGATGCGCTGACCGATCCGGTGCCGGTCCCGCGCGATCGCCCGCGCCGGTTGCGCCGGACGCCGGCGATGCGCGCCCTGGTCCGTGAGACGCGGCTCCACCCGTCGATGCTCGTCGCGCCGCTCTTCGTGCGACCCGGCGTCGGCGTCCGCGAGCCGATCGGCTCCCTGCCCGGCCAGGATCGGGTGTCGCCGGACGAGGCGGTCCGGGACGCTGAGCGGCTCGCCGAGCTGGGTGCGGGCGGCGTGATCCTGTTCGGGCTTCCGGCCGACAAGGACGAGGCAGGCAGTGGTGCGTGGGGTGACGACGGCATCGTCCAGCAGGCGCTGGCGCGGCTTCGGGACGCCGGGCTGCCGCTCGTGCTGATCGCCGACACCTGCCTCTGCGAGTACACGAGCCACGGGCACTGCGGCCCGCTCGCGCCCGACGGGCGGGTGGACAACGACCGGGCGCTGGCCTCCCTGGCACGAACCGCCGTCGCGCAGGCGTCCGCCGGGGCCGACGCCGTCGCGCCGAGCGCGATGATGGACGGGCAGGTCGCCGCGATCCGGGCCGCGCTCGACGAGGCCGGCCTGTCCGAGGCGGCGATCATGGCCTACGCCGCCAAGTCGGCATCCGCGTTCTACGGGCCCTTTCGCGAGGCCGCCGACAGCACGCCCGCGTTCGGCGACCGGCGCGGCTACCAGCTGGACCCCGCGAACGGACGCGCGGCCCGGCGGGAGCTGGCGCTCGACGCCGCCGAGGGCGCAGACATCCTGCTCGTGAAGCCGGCGCTGCCGCAGCTCGACCTCATCGCCGCGGCTCGCGCGGGGCACGACCTGCCCGTCGCGGCATACCAGGTCTCGGGCGAGTTCGCGATGCTCGCCGCCGCCGCCGAGCGCGGTTGGCTGGACTGGCGAGCGGCCGTGACCGAGGCGCTGACCGGGATCGCCCGGGCCGGCGCGGACGTGATCCTGACCTATGCCGCGGCCGAGGTCGCGGGCTGGCTGCGCGAGGAGAGTCGATGATCGGCGGACGGTTCATTCATGCGCTCGGGCTCGGGATCGCGCCGGAATGGCGGCGCCGCAGCGCCGCCGAACGGGCGGCCGACATGGGTTCGTTCTGCGCGGCCGACGAACGCGCCGGGGCGGCCGGCGTCCGCTCGCTGACGTACTCGTCGATCGGGATGGAGCCCGGTACGGACCTCGTCCTGTGGCGGACCGCCGAGACGATCGACGCGCTCGAGACGGCGGCAGCCGCGCTGCTTCGGAGCGACCTCGGTGGGTGGCTGACCGTCCGCCACGCGTTCGTCGGCCGGATGGGCGACTCCCAGTACGTCGTCAAGCCGACCCCGCAGGAGGCCGGGCTGACGGGTGTGGAGCCGGGCCGCTACGTCGTCGTCTACCCGTTCACCAAGTCGACGGACTGGTACCTCCAGTCGCGCGAGACGCGCCAGGGCGTGATGAACGAGCACATGCGGGTCGGCCGCGGCTACCCGTCGGTCCGCCAGGCGCTCGCCTACTCGTTCGGACTAGACGACCAGGACTTCGTCGTCGCCTACGAGACGGACGACCTCGACGCGTTCGGTGACCTCGTCCGAGAGCTGCGCGGCACCGACTCGCGCCGTGGCACCGTCCGCGACACGCCGCTGCTGCTCGGCATCCGCCGGCCGCTCGGCGAGATCGCGGCGCTCCTGGGAGCCGCCGCGTGATCGTCGAGCCGGTGGCGCGCCTCGACCAGGCAGACCTCGTCCGGCGGGCGGAATCGCTGTTCCCGGGCGGCGTGAACAGCCCGGTTCGGGCGTTCCGCTCCGTCGGCCGCCCGCCGCTCGTCCTCGTCGAGGGCGACGGTGCCTACGTCCGCGACGCGGATGGGCATCGCTATGTCGACCTCATCGGGGCGTGGGGCGCGGCGATCCTCGGTCATGCGCATCCGGCCGTCGTCGCGGCCGTCCGCCACGCGGCCGGCTCCGGGTTCGCCCTCGGTGCGACGCACCCCTCGGAGGTGGAGCTCGGCGAGGCGATCACGACGGCGATGCCAGCGCTCGAACGCCTCCGCTTCACCTCGTCGGGCACCGAGGCGGTGATGAGCGCGATCCGTCTCGCCCGGGCGGCGACAGGCCGCGACCTGATCGTCAAGTTTGCCGGCGCGTACCACGGCCACTCGGATGCGCTGCTGGCGGACGCGGGTTCCGGGGTCGCGACGCTCGGCATCCCGGGCAGCGCCGGCGTGCCGGCAGCCGTCGCCGCTGCGACGATCGTCCTCCCGTTCAACGATGCCTCGGCGGCAACCCTGGCCTTCGCCGCGCACGCCGGCCGGATCGCGGCGGTCATCGTCGAGCCGGTCGTCGCGAACTCCGGCGTCATCCCGCCCGTCCCGGGGTTCCTCGAGCACCTGCGCGACCTCAGCCGTGCCGATGGCGCACTGCTCGTGTTCGACGAGGTGATCACGGGCTTCCGGCTTGGCCGCGGCGGGGCACAGGGCCGCTTCCGCGTCCGGCCCGACCTCACCACGCTCGGCAAGGTGATCGGCGGAGGGCTTCCTGTGGGCGCCTACGGCGGGCGACGCGAGCTCATGGACCTCGTCGCGCCCGCCGGGCCGGTCTACCAGGCGGGCACGCTGTCCGGTCATCCGCTCACGATGGCCGCCGGCGTCGCGACGCTGCGCGAGCTGACCGACGAGCGATACGCCGCGCTCGAGGGCCGCGTCGAGCGGCTGGCGAGCGGGCTCGAGGCGGAAGCACGCTCGGCCGGCAGCTCCGTCTCGGTCAGTCGCGGTGGGCCGCTCCTGACGCTCTTCTTCCGGGCGACGGCGCCCGTCGACGCGGCCGACGCGCTCGACTCCGACCGCGACGCGTTCGCGCGGTTCTTCGGCGCGATGCTCGACGCCGGCGTCCTCCTCCCGCCGTCGCCCTTCGAGGCCTGGTTTCCGGGCTTCGCCCACGGCGACCGCGAGATCGACCTCGTGCTCGAGGCCGCCTCCCGCGCGTTCCGCGCGTGAACGGACGAAGGTCGACGCGATGAACGACCGGCTCCTCCGGGCCTGTCGCCTCCAGCCGACGGACACGACGCCCGTCTGGTTCATGCGCCAGGCCGGTCGCTCGCTGCCGGAGTACCGGGCGATTCGCCGGCGTGCCTCGCTCGAGGAGATCGTCGCCGACCCGGCGCTGTGCGCCGAGGTGACGCTCCAACCCGTCCGCCGGCTCGGCGTCGACGCCGCGATCCTCTTCGCCGACATCACGACGCCGCTCCGCGGGATCGGGCTCGACGTCCGGATCGTTGACGGCGTCGGGCCCGTCCTCGACGCGCCGGTCTCGGCGCCGGGCGACCTCGAGCGGCTGCAGGCGTTCGAGCCCGACGAGGCGGTGGGACCGCTGCTGGCCGCGATCCGGCTGCTCCGCCGCGAGCTCGCGGTTCCGCTCATCGGCTTCGCGGGCGCGCCGTTCACGCTCGCCTCGTACGTCGTCGCGACCAGGCCGTCGCGAGACGCGTCGGCGATGAAGCGACTGCTGCGCGAGGCACCCGCGGTCGCGATCGCGCTCCTCGATCGGCTGGCCGACGTCTCGATCGCCTATCTCCGCGCCCAGGTGGAGGCCGGCGTCGAGGTCGTCCAGCTGTTCGACTCGTGGGTCGGCGCGCTCTCGCCGGCCGACTACCGCCGCTTCGTCGCACCTCCGACGGCGCGGATCTTCGCGGCGCTCGCGCCGCTCGGCGTGCCGACGATCCACTTCGGGACGGGCACGGCCGGCCTGCTCGAGGCGATGGCCGCCGCCGGCGGCGAGGTCGTCGGGGTCGACTGGCGGATCGGTCTCGGCGACGCGTGGGCGCGGCTTCCGGGCCGCGCGATCCAGGGCAACCTCGATCCGCAGCTGATGCTCGGCTCGTGGCCGGACGCCCGGCGCCAGGTCGACGGGATCCTCGACGAGGCCGGCGGCCGGCCGGGCCACGTCTTCAACCTGGGGCACGGCGTGCTGCCGGCGACCGACCCGGATCAGCTTCGCCGGGTCGTCGACCTCGTCCACGAGCGCGGCGCCCGCCAGGCCGCGGCGTGACGGCCGGACGAATGACCGGCGCAGAACGCCTGCTCGCGGCCTGTCGGGGAAAGTCAGTTGACGCGACGCCCGTCTGGTTCATGCGCCAGGCGGGCGGACGCCTGCCGCGCTACCTCGCGCTGCGCGAGGCGCACTCGGTCCTCGAGATCGCCCGAACGCCGGCGCTGTGCGCGGAGGTGACGCTCGCCGCAGTGGACGCGCTGGGCGCGGACGGGGCGGTCCTCTACGCCGACATCATGCTGCTCGTCGAGGCGATGGGCGTCGAGATCGAGCTGACGTCGGCCGG
>DASSHA010000039.1:0-19257 GCA_035693145.1 Candidatus Limnocylindrales bacterium | reverse complement strand
GACGCCGACGCGCTTCCTCGTCCCCCAGCGTGACGCTCTGGATGCCGCCGATGAGGTCCGACAGCGTCGGGTTGAGCATGAGATTGTCGAGGTTGTTGCCGTGGGCGGTGCCGATCAGCTGGACACCGCGCTCGGCGATCGTCCGCGCCGCCTGGGCCTCGAGCTCGGTGCCGATCTCGTCGATGACGATGACTTGGGGCATGTGGTTCTCGACCGCCTCGATCATCACCTCGTGCTGGAGCGACGGTGTCCGGACCTGCATTCGGCGGGCCTTGCCGATCGCGGGATGCGGGATGTCGCCGTCGCCGGCGATCTCGTTGCTCGTGTCGACGACGACGACGCGCTTGCCGAAGTCGTCGGCGAGGACTCGGGCGGCCTCGCGGAGCATCGTCGTCTTGCCGATGCCGGGGCGGCCCATGATCAGGATCGACTTCCCGGTCTCGACGAAGTCCTCGATGATCTCGATCGTCCCGAACACCGCCCGTCCGATCCGGCAGGTCAGGCCGACGATCTTCCCGTTCCGGTTGCGAATCGCGCTGATGCGGTGGAGCGTCCGTTCGATGCCCGCACGGTTGTCGTCGCCGAATGTCCCGATGTGCTCGACGACGTAGGCGATGTCGGCCTCGACGATCTCCCGCTGCAGGAGCAGCGCCTCGCCGTCGGGAAAGCGTGCTTCGGGCGGGCGGCCGAGGTCCATGACGACCTCGATGAGCGAGTCCTTGTGGTCGAGCCGCTGGACGGCCGAGACCACCTCGGGCGGCAGCGCGGCGAGGAGCACGTCGAGATCGTCGGTCGATTCGCGTCGGGTTTCGGGTGCTCCCACGCTGACCTCCGTTCGTTCCGACATGGACATGGCGGGCCTCAGCGGACGCCGGCCGGCACGAGGGCCGGTTCGGCGACACGGACGAGCGTCTCCTTCATGAGCAGGGTGACCGCCGCGACGCCCTCGAAGCCGAGCTCCTCGAGCCGCCTGTCGACGGGCGATTCGTACGTCCGTACGGGAGCGACGACGCCCTGGTCGTGGTGGTTGGAGCCGGCCCGCTCGATCCGAGCGCAGATGACCCCGAGCGCAAACCGGGCGATGGTCGACGCGTCGGCGCCGGGCCGGACGATCAGCTTCACGTAGTGCGGCTGGTCCTCCTTCGCGACGCCGATCTGGGCGAAGGCGTCGAGCTGGGTCCCGTCAGCGCCGCCGTCGACCGAGGCCTGGACGTGCGCCTCGACGTCGGCGAAGCGGAGGATCGGGGCGAGCGAGCTGCGCGGGATGCGGAACTGCTGGCCCTGCCGCTCCCAGTCGGGAAGCCGGTACATCTCGAGCCGCTGCACGGGCGGCGGCGTCGCCTCGGCGTACAGCCGCGACAGCGCAAGCGCGTCGATTGGCTGGACCGGACGAATCCGGGCGGCGACGGCCTCCTCGTCGGCGAACGGATCGGGGAGCTCGCTCGTCGACGGCCGGAACAGGATGTGCTCGTCGCCGTAGCGGGCGAAGCCGGCCTGCATGAAGAGGTCGACGTTGCCGTCGGCGTCCGCACAGGCGACGTGCAACCGGGCGGCACCGCGCTTCTGCCCGTCGCGCAGGAGATGCTGGACGAGCCGGTAGCGGATGTCGCCGGCGTCGCCGTGGCCGACGGCGTCGAGCTCAACGATCGTCCATTCGTCGCGATGCGTGTCGCGCTCCACCCGGAGGAGCCCGCCAAGCCGGCCTTCGTGCTCGAACACGTAGAGCTGGTCGTGAGGTCGGAACGCCCCGAGCGGCAGCCGGAAGAGGCTGAACACACCGATCGGCGGACCGGACAGCGGCAAGCCGAGCGAGCGCGTCCCGTCACTGTGCGCCTGGGCGAGGCGCGACAGCTCGCCGAGCGCCGCGAGGTCGGTCAGCCGGGCGGTTCGGACCTTGCCCGAACGCGCGCTCCCGGTCCCACCGCCCGCGCTGCCGGTCCCACCGCCCGCGCTGCCGCGACCGGCGGGGCGCACACGTCGGACCGTCATCGGGATTGGCCCGGGTCGCGACCGGCAGCGGCACGACGCGTGGGGTGGCGACGCCGGCCGGACCCCTCGCCGGGATCGTCGTGCTCGGCTGCCATCGTGGCCACGAGCCGGTGGAACCGCGTCTCGCCGGCAAGCTCGGGATGGAACGATGTCGCGAGCACGTTCCGGTCGCGGACGGCGACGACCCGCCCGTCCTCGAGCGTGGCGAGGACGTCGACGCCCGGACCCACCCGATCGATGATCGGGGCCCGGATGAACACGCCGTGGACTGGCCGGTCGCCGAGCACGGGCACGCTCAGCTCGCCCTCGAACGAATCGAGCTGACGCCCGAACGCGTTCCGCTCGACGGTCACGTCGAGGAGCGGCAGGACGGGCGCCTCGCCGCCGGCGATCTCGCGCGCGAGCACGATCATCCCGGCACACGTCCCGAAGACCGGCGCTCCGCTCTCGGCGAGCTCCATGATCGGCTGGCGGAGGCGCCAACGATCGATGAGCTTGCGCATCGTCGTGCTCTCGCCGCCGGGCAGGATGAGGCCGCTGACATGCTCGAGATCCTCGGGCAGCCGCACTTCCACGCCCTCGACGCCGATCGACCGAAGCGTGTCGAGGTGCTCACGAAACGCCCCTTGCAGGGCGAGCACGCCGATCTTCATGGGTTGGCACCCGAATCGTGGAGTGGCACACGCCCTCCGAAGTCCGCGGCGGAGCTGGGCGACGCCGGTAGCGCGAGGGCTACCAGCCTCGAATCGCGAGCCGCTCGGCCTCGGGAATCGCCTCGAGGGCGAGGCCGCGCATCGGCTCGCCGAGGCCCTTGCTGACGTCCGCCAGGATCTTCGGATCGTCGAAATGGGTCGTCGCCTGGACGATCGCCTCGGCCCGGCGCTCCGGGTCCGCGCTCTTGAAGATCCCCGAACCCACGAAGACGCCCTCGGCCCCGAGCTGCATCGCCAGCGCCGCGTCGGCCGGCGTGGCGATCCCGCCCGCGACGAAGTTCACGACCGGGAGCTTGCCGTCGTCGTGGATCCGACGAACGAGGTCGTAGGGGGCGTTCAGCTCCTTCGCGGCGACGAACAGCTCGTCCTCGCGCAGCCCGGCCAGCCAGCGCAGCTGGCTCATCATCGTCCGGATGTGGCGAACGGCCTCGACGATGTTGCCCGTTCCGGCCTCGCCCTTCGTCCGGATCATCGCGGCGCCCTCGTTGATCCGACGGAGCGCCTCGCCGAGGTCGCGCGCCCCGCAGACGAACGGCACCTTGAACGCGTGCTTGTCGATGTGGTTCGCCTCGTCGGCCGGGGTGAGGACCTCGGATTCGTCGATGTAGTCGACGCCGAGCGCCTCCAGCACCTGGGCCTCGACGAAGTGGCCGATGCGGGCCTTCGCCATGACCGGGATCGAGACGGCGTCCATGATCGAGACGATCATCGCCGGGTCACTCATGCGGGCGACGCCGCCGGCGGCCCGGATGTCGGCCGGGACGCGCTCGAGGGCCATGACCGCGACCGCGCCCGCATCCTCGGCGATCTTCGCGTGTTCGGGGGTGACGACGTCCATGATGACGCCGCCCTTGAGCATCTGGGCGAGCCCCGTCTTCGTCGCCCAGGTAGAGGTTTCGACGGCCATGTGAGCTGGGTTCTCCGGTGTCGCGCAGCGAGCGATCCGCCGGCCGGCTGGCCCCGGGGTCCTCGCCCGTTCGAACCGGGGTGGGCGGACTCGCGCGTTCGAATTATCGCACGCGACCTCGGTGCAGCCGAATGCGCGTTTCCGAGTCGCACCGCCTCCGTCGCGCCCAGGATGAGCGGCCGACGACCGACCCCTCCACGGGCCACCGATTGGCATTCCGGGCCGCGAGACCGGAACCCGGACGAGCGTTGCCTCGCAGGCCATCTTTCGGGCGCCCGCGTGTCGGACCGTTGCCTGTAAGGATCGAACCCGACATCGCACGAGGGCCGAACGACCGCGCCGGTGCCGGCTTGTTGCCTGGCAAGCCATGCGCGCGCGCCACCAGGCCAAAGTCGTTGCATCCCAGGTCATGGCGCCGTCGGCCCTGCCGTCGTGTTAGCGACCGACCGTTCGGACGACCCCATTCATGAGCTTCGTCGCCCTGCGAGCCGCCGCCGGCGAGAGCTTCGAGAGGCTGGTCACGAGCGCGAGGACGTCGCCGTCGTCGAGCGAGCTGATCAGCGTGACGAGCCGGAGGATCGTCTCGTCGGGCACCTCGCCGAGGAGCCGGAGCAGACGCTCGAGATCCCGCGGCTCCACCCGTGGCACGAACCCCACCGCCCGATCGAACAGCCGAACGAACGCGAGGAAGGTCACCAGCCAGTCGCGCAGCGCGGCCAGCTCGGCGTCGTCGGGGGAGGCGGTGGCTGCGTCTTCGGCTTGGGCGGCCGTCCGCTCCAGGACCGCGACGATCGGGTCGCCCTCACGGACCTTTCGTTCGGCGACGACCCGGCCGAACCAGCGCCAGTGATCCGCGATCGCGACGAAGGCCGTGCCGGCCGGCCCCCGGCGGCCGACCCGGCGCGGCTCGGGTACCCGCTCCACGAGCCCCCATTCGACCGCCTCGGTGAGTGCGAGGCTCGCCGCCCGGTGTGACAGCCCGAGCGCCTCCCGGACCTCGCGTTCGGTGAGCGGCCGCTGGCTCGACATGAGGTACGCGTGGACGCGAGCGATTGCCGGCGCCACGCCCCAGGCGGCGCCCATCGCGCCCCACGCGTCGGCGAGCTGACGACGGATCGTCTCGGCGCGATCGGAGGTGGGTGCGGCCCTCAGCGTCTCGATCGCCAAAACGTGCCCCTTGACAGTAGCGAGTTCCTGCGTCATAACGTGCTAGGCAACGGTAGCACGATACGACGGAGGTCCGGCCATGACCTCGCTCGGACACCGGGATGATGCTCCTGCGGCGACGCGAACTCTGGGCGGCGCGGTCGGAGCGGGAGTTGGCGCGCTCGTCGCGTTGCCCCTGCTGCTCGCCGGCATCGGACCGATCGGTCTTGCGGTCCCCGTCGGGTTGATCCTCGGATGGTGGCTGGCGCCATCGGCTGCCGCAGCCGACCGCCTCCCGCTTGGGACGATCGCGGCGATGGCGCTGGCCGCGGTCGTGCTCGGCGACGCCTTGATGGCGATCGGGACTGTGATCGCGCTGCCCGCACTGGCTCCCGACGGGTCGCCGGTTCGGAGCGACCACACGTGCCTATGATCCGCGTCGATGGCCGTGCTCCGAAGCCGTCTCGACCCGACCAGCGACGAGAGCCGCGCGAACGGCGACGCGATGACGGGCCTCGTCGCGGACCTCCGACGCCGCCAGGCCCAGGTCAGCGAGCGTGGCGCGGGCGGCACCCCCGAGTCGATCGAGCGCCACCGCGCCCGCGGCAAGCTGCCCGTGCGCGAGCGGATCGACCGCCTCATCGACCCCGGATCAGCCTTCCTCGAGCTGAGTCCCCTCGCGGCCAACGGGATGTACGACGACGACGCGCCCTCGGCCGGCATCGTGACCGGGCTCGGCCGCGTCGAAGGCACGCTCTGCGTGATCGTCGCCAACGACGCGACCGTCAAGGGCGGGAGCTACTTCCCGATCACCGTCAAGAAGCACCTCCGGGCCCAGGAGATCGCGCTCGAGAACCGGCTGCCGTGCCTCTACCTCGTCGATTCGGGCGGCGCCTACCTCCCGCTCCAGGCCGACGTCTTTCCGGATCGCGAGCATTTCGGCCGGATCTTCTACAACCAGGCCCGCCTGTCGAGCGTCGGCATCCCGCAGGTCGCGCTCGTCATGGGCAGCTCCACCGCCGGTGGCGCCTATGTTCCCGCGATGAGCGACGAGACCGTCATCGTCCGCAACCAGGGCACGATCTTTCTCGGCGGGCCGCCGCTCGTGAAGGCGGCGACCGGCGAGGAGGTGACGGCCGAGGAGCTCGGCGGGGGCGACGTCCACGCCCGAACCTCCGGCGTCGCCGACCACCTCGCGCTGGATGACGAGCACGCGCTCGCGCTCGGGCGATCGATCGTTCGAAACCTCAACCGCCGGCCGCCTGCTCCTCCCTGGGACCGCCTGCCGCCCGAACCGCCGGCGGTCGACCCCGCCGGGCTCTACGACGCGATCCCGGCCGACCCCCGACGCCCGGTCGACGTGCGCGAGATCGTCGCCCGCCTCGTCGACGGCAGTCGCTTCCACGAGTTCAAGCCGCTCTACGGCGAGACACTCGTGACGGGCTTCGCGCACCTCGAGGGCGTTCCGATCGGGATCGTCGCGAACGACGGCATCCTGTTCAGCCAATCGGCGCTCAAGGGTGCGCACTTCGTCGAGCTCTGTGCACAGCGGAAGATCCCGCTCGTGTTCCTCCAGAACATCACCGGCTTCATGGTCGGCCGCGAGTACGAGGCCGGCGGGATCGCCAAGGACGGGGCGAAGATGGTCACCGCCGTCGCGTGTGCGGAAGTCCCGAAGCTGACCGTCATCGTCGGCGGCAGCTTCGGTGCGGGAAACTACGCGATGGCCGGCCGGGCTTACTCGCCGCGCTTCCTGTGGACCTGGCCGAACGCGCGGATCAGCGTCATGGGCGGCCAGCAGGCCGCCCGTGTGCTCTCCACGGTCCACGGTGAGTTCGCGTACGACGCCGACCGGGACGCGTTCGAGGCGCCGATCCTCGACGCGTACGAGCGCGAAGGCAATCCCTACTTCGCGACCGCGCGTCTCTGGGACGACAGCGTGATCGACCCGCTCGACACGCGACGCGTCCTCGCGATGGGCCTCGACGCCGCGCTCCACGCCCCGATCCCCGAGACGCGCTTCGGCGTGTTCCGGATGTAGCGGTGCTTCCCAGGCCGGCCGAGTGGGAGGTCGAACACGCGCGACGGCGTGGCCGGTTCCCGCTGGCGAGACGCGCGGCGCCGGGTGTCGTCGGCGTCGCCCTCCTGGGCGCGATCGTGCTCGGAGCGACGCGCCTGTGGCCGACGATGTCGATCGCGCTGTTCGGCTCCGGCACGACGGTACGTGACGACGAGCTCGCCCTTTCGATCGAGGTCCCCAACCGCATCTTCCGCGCCGACGAACCCATCCCGATCACCGCGACACTCACCTACATCGGCCAGGCGGACACGGTGACCCTCTCGAGCCTGTACCCCGACGTGGTCTATTTCAGCCTCGAGCAGCTCGATGGGCCGCTCGACACGAGCGGCGGCGCGAATCGGCTCATCTGCCATGACTCGCTCCTCCATCGCGCGGTCGCTCAGTCGATCCCCTTCCGCAAGGCCGGCGGCTATGAGGCCTCGGAATCGGAGGCACCGTTCTGGGCGGCCTACTACTCGGATCCGCTGCTCCGGCTGCCGACGGGGAGCTGGCGCGTCGGCGCGCACCTCCGGACGGCGATCGACGACGACTGCTCGAAGGCGAACCACTCGCTCGACACCGCTGTCGACTTCAGCGTCGGCCCGTGATCGGGGAACCGAGCCGATGGCGCCGGGCGTCGGAAGCGAGATGAGAAGAATCGTCGCGGTCGTTGTCTTCGTCTGCCTCGCCGCCGGATGCGCGGCGCGGGGTGCTCCCGCGTCGTCTCGCGCGACGCCGGCCCCGCTGCCAACGGCGCCGAACGCGTCGGTCTCGGACGAGGCCTTCGAGCTCCGGATCTCGACGCCCTCGACGCAGCCGGCACCGAACGAACCGATCACCATCGAGACGACCGTCACGTACATCGGTGACGAGGCCATGCCGGCCGTGGCGCACGCGGCCGGAGGACCGGTCGCGTTCGAGCTCGTCGACGTCGACCACGGCCGGTCCGTGGGTCCGGTCGTGGACGATGCCTGCGCGAGGGGCACGATGCGCCGCGGCGTCGCCATGCCGATCCCGTTCATGAAGTCCGGCGCGTTCGAGGACGACGCGCCGGCGGACGATTTCGTTCGCCGATACCTGGCCGATCCGGTCCTCCGACTGCCCGAGGGGCACTGGCGTGTGGTCGCCCACCTCGTCGCGTTCGTGGGCGATTGCACGGCAGGCGGCGCGCACGAGCTCCAGGCGGCGGTCGAGCTCGTCGTCGGGTCGTGACCGGACGCATCCGGGATACGTCGTCGCGGCCCGCCGCGCGACTCGTGCCCGCCACGCCAGCCGCGTCCCCGTCGCACCTCACGTGAGCTCGTGGGTCGTCTCCCACGTCACGATCCGGCCCCTGCTCGACGCGCGCCGCCGCGGGGCACCGACCGTCGACCTCTCGCTCGACCTCGGCCGGACGACCACGGCCGTGGCGCTCGCGCCGGATGGCGTTCGAATCGGGCCCGACCTCCTGACCTGGCACGCCGTCGAGAGCATCGCCGCAGCGAACAGCGCCTGCTTCACGATCGAACCGACCGCCGACGACGGCCCCCTCAGCGCCGAAACGATCAAGGCGTTCTCGGCTGCACTCGGTCGCGCGTACACCCTCTATCCGACCGAACGGGCCCCGACGATGCTCGTCTCGGGCATCCCGATGCACCGGATCAAGGGGACCGACCCGCTCGCCGACACCGACCGCAAGGTGGCGGCGCTCAGGCCCGTCGGTGGCCGCGTCCTCGACACCGCGACCGGCCTCGGCTATACCGCGATCGCCCTGGCGAAGGCGGGTGCGCAGGTGACGACCATCGAGCTCGATCCAGTCGTGCTCGACCTCGCGCGCCGCAACCCCTGGTCGCAGGAGCTCTTCCAGGACGCCCGGATCGAGCAGCGCGTGGCCGACGCGGCGGAGCTGACCGCAGAGCTCCCGAGCAACGGCTTCTCGGCTATCCTCCACGACCCGCCGACGCTGTCGCTCGCCGGCGACCTCTACGGACTCGCCTTCTACCGCGGGCTGTTCCGCCTCCTGCGTCCGGGTGGCCGCCTGTTCCACTACGTCGGCAACCCGGCCAGCCCTTCGGGCGGTCGAACGACGAAGGGGGTGGCCAGGCGGCTCGGCGAGGCCGGGTTCGAGCGGGTGCGGGCGGTGCCGGATGCGTTCGGGATCGTCGCCGTCCGGCCTGTTGCAGGCCGCCGGTAGGATCGATCGATGCCAGCCGAGCCGCGCGTGGGGCGCGTCGTCCGGGTCAACGTCTCCCCGGGCGGCGTGCCGAAGCTGCCTGTCCGGGAGGCCTGCGTCCGTCGAATGGGCCTCGACGGCGACCGCCACCGCGGCGACCGCGTCCACGGCGGCCCGCTCCGGGCGGTCTGCCTGCTCGGGATCGAGGTGATCGAGGCGCTCCGTGCCGAGGGCCACCCGATCGTCCCGGGTTCGGTCGGCGAGAACCTGACGACCGAAGGCCTCGTGATCTCGGACCTGGCGACCGGCACACGGCTGGCGATCGGTGACGCGCTTCTCGAGGTCACGTCGCCGTCGATGCCGTGCGACAACATCGTCGGCTCGTTCAGTGACCGCAAGTCGGGCCGGATCTCGATCCTGACGCATCCGCACGAGTCGCGGATGTACGCGCGCGTGCTGCGCGAGGGCGTCGTCCGGACCGGTGACGAGATCCGCGTCCTCGCGCCCGACCCGTCGTCCGACGCCATCGCCCAGGTCGAGCTGTTCAGGCTCGAGGCGCTCGAACGATTCGCCCACGTCTCGCTGTGGCGCGCCGCGCGCGCGGCCGGCTTCGGGATCGACATCGTCGACGACGGCGAGCTTGCGATCGGGTCGTCGGCGGACCTGCCGGGACGCCCGTTCAACGTCGCGCTCGGCCTGCGGCCGCTCCCGTCGTACCTGCCGCTCGTGCTGGAGCGCTCGGTGGCGGCCGGCCGTCCGGTCTGGTTCCGCTTCCCCTCTCCGCCCTGGCCAGGCGCCGAACCGCTGGAGCGGCTCGTGGTCCACACGGCCGAACCGGCGGCGGTCTCCGATGCCGAGCCGCCGGCCGGGGTCGAAGTGCGCGAGGCGGGTCCCGACGAGAGCGAGGCCTGGGCCAACGGCCCGACCGCACGCCACGCATCCGCTCTCGAGGACGCCTGGCCGGCGATCCTGCGGCACGTGGCCGGAGCCAACGCCCACCATCCGGTTGTGGCGCTCGCCGATGGCGAGGTCGTCGGTGGCGCGCTGCTCGTCACGCGCGGCCGTACGGGTCTGCTCACGTGTGGCGCCGTCGCACCGGAGTGGCGCGGCAGGGGCATCCACCGGGCGCTGATCGCGGCGCGCGCCCGCCAGGCCGCCGAGGTCGGTTGCGAGCTCGTTGCGATCGAGGCGTCGACGGACAACGTTGCGTCGCTCGCGAACATCCGCCGGTCGGGCTTCGCGGAGCTCGCCCGGTGCGAGGTCTACGAGTTCGACCCCGAGCACGACGGCCGGGCCGCGATCGCCCACGCGCGTGCGGCCGTCGCAGGCTGGGAACCCGACCAGTTGCCGCAACCGGTCGGCTGAGTGAGCGAACGCCTGCGGTTGGAGCGGAGCGGTCCGAACGATTCGGTCGCCCATGTGACGCTGGCCCGGCCGGAGGTCCACAACGCGTTCGACGCGACGCTGATCTCCGAGCTGCACGCGACGTTCGCTGCGCTGGGGCGCGAGGACCCCGCGAGCCTCCGGGCGATCGTCCTCGCCGGCGAGGGATCCTCGTTCTGTGCCGGCGCCGACATCTCGTGGATGCGGGCGGCGATCGCGCTCGATCGTGAGGCGAACGAGCAGGACGCGATGGGCATGGCCGAGATGTTCGACACGATCGACACCTGCCCCGTGCCGGTCGTCGCTCGCGTCCATGGCGCGGCACTCGGCGGGGGCATGGGCCTGTGCGCGGTCGCCGACGTCGTCATCGCCGAGAGTGGCGCCCGCTTCGGCTTCACCGAGACGCGCCTCGGGCTCCTGCCCGCGGTGATCGGCCCGTTCGTCGTCGCGAAGGTCGGCGAGACGCACGCCCGAGCGCTGTTCCCCGGCGGTCGCCGGTTCGATGCCGTCCGGGCGCAACGCATCGGTCTCGTCCACGAGGTCGTCGAGGGGGAGGCCGCGCTCGACGCCGCCGTCGACGCGGCGGTCGGCGACCTGCTCGCGGCCGGCCCGACCGCGGCGCGCGCGGCGAAGGCGGTCATCCGCGAGGTGCGCGGTCTGCCCCACGGCGCGACGAAGTGGCAGACGGCACGCGCGATCGCCGCCCAACGCACGACCGCCGAGGCCCAGGAGGGATTTCGGGCGTTCGTCGAGAAGCGCCGGCCCGGCTGGGCGCCGGAGACAGAGCGCTGACTCCGATCCGGCGCCTCTTCGTCGCGAACCGCGGGGAAATCGCCGGCCGGATCGCGGCGAGCGCCGATCGCCTGGGCATCGAGGCCTTCGTCCCGGGCATCGAACCGACGCCCGTCGTCGACCTGCTCGACGCCACCGCGGTCGTCGAGGCCGCCCGCGCGGTCCACGCCGACGCGCTCCATCCCGGCTACGGGTTCCTTTCGGAGAGCGCGGCGTTCGCGACGGCCGTGGAGGCCGCGGGCATCCGGTGGGTCGGGCCGCCGGCAGCGGCGATATCCGCGATGGGCGACAAGGGTGCGGCGCGCCGGCTCGCGATGAGCCTGGGCGTTCCGGTCGTACCCGGCTACGACGGCGAGGACGGGTCTCCGGCGACGCTTGCGCGAGAAGCGGACCGGATCGGCTACCCCATCCTCATCAAGCCGGCCGGAGGCGGCGGCGGCAAGGGGATGCGGACGGTCCGAACGCCGGATCGTCTGCCCGAATCGATCGCCGCCGCGAGGCGCGAGGCGAAGGCGGCATTCGGCGACGAGCGGCTGATCCTCGAGCGGCTGGTCGAGGGCGTGCGGCACGTCGAGGTCCAGCTCCTCTTCGATGCAGCCGGCAACGGCGTCCACCTCGGCGAGCGCGACTGCTCGCTCCAGCGGCGGCACCAGAAGGTCCTCGAGGAATCGCCCTCGCCCGGCATCCACGACGCGCTCCGCGACGGGCTCGGCTCCGCGGCGCTCCGACTCGCGGGAGCGGTTGGTTACGTCGGCGCCGGAACGTGCGAGTTCCTCGTCGGCGATCGCGGCGATTTCTGGTTCCTCGAGATGAACACGCGTCTCCAGGTCGAGCATCCCGTCACGGAAGGGCTCACGCGCCGCGACCTCGTCGCCGACCAGCTGGCGATCTCGGCGGGTGCGACCCTCGAGTCGCTCGGGCTCGACCAGGCGGCGGCAGACGCCACGCGGACCGAGGGCGGCCATGCGATCGAGGTCCGCCTGTATGCCGAGGACGCCGAGGCGGGGTTCCTGCCGTCGACCGGGCGCGTCGTCGCGCTCGGGTGGCCGGCGGCCGCCAGCCGGTTCGAGTGGACGTCCGACGTCCGGGTCGACGCGGGGATCGAACCCGGGATGGAGGTCGGCGACCGCTTCGATCCCATGCTCGCCAAGGTGATCGCGCGCGGACGGACCCGCGGCGAGGCGATCGACCGGCTCGCGTCGGCGCTCGACGAGGTCGTCGTCCTCGGCCTCGTCACGAACCTGCGGTTCCTGCGCTGGCTCGTCCGTGCGCCGGCCGTCGCGGACGGCGAGGTCCGGATCGACACGCTCGAACGGATCTGGCCGCCCGACGACTGGGCCGCGAGGACGCGGATCCCGGACGCCGCGTGGGCGGAAGCCGCGGCGGGCCTTGCCGCCGCCCACGCCGCCGAGCTGTGGAGCGGGGGCTGGCGTCTCAACGCGGCGCCACGCCTGTCACTCGAGGCGGAGGGCGAATCGCGGACCGTTTCCCTCGAACCCGCGCGCAGCGAGGTGGTGCGGAGCGTCGTCGACGGCACCGAGATCCACCTGGACCTCGCCGGTCGGAGCGTCGGGTTCCGCTTGTCCCCCGCACCCGACGTCGACGCCGCAGCCGCCGCCGGCGGCCGCGCGGCTGCGGCGGTCGGCGAGGCGCCACTGGTTGCGCCGATGCCCGGGGCGGTGATCGCCGTCCATGCACAGGCGGCTGCGCTCGTCGAGGCCGGCAGCTCGATCGTCACCCTCGAGGCGATGAAGATGGAGCACGTCATCGTGGCCCCGTTCGCGGGCCGGCTCGACGAGATCCTCGTGCGGCCCGGCGACCAGGTTGCGCGCGGGCAGCTTCTCGGCCGGATCGTGCCGCCAGAGGCAGCGCCGCGGTAGGCTCTCGCCACAGGAGGGCAGGACGTGACCGAGCCGCGCACGACGACGAACGAGGAGCGACACCGCGAGGAGCTCCTTCGCGAGCACGCCGTCCAGCGCGGCGTCCGTGACCACGCGCCACTCGGCAGCGAGGTCTGGCAGGCCGCCGCGACGAGGATCGGCGAGATCGAGGTCGAGATCGCGCGGATCGAGCGCGCGATGGACCCGCCTCGCGGCTAGTCCCCAGGCCGAACGCCGGCACCGCCTGAGTTCGGCCTTCGGAGAGCGCGTGTCGTTCGTTGCGGAGGGTGCCAGTCGAGGATGGATGACGACCGCCAGGTCCGCGTCTACGAGGTCGGGCCGCGGGACGGCCTGCAGAACGAGGCGCGCCCGATCTCGCTCGAGGCGAAACGACGGTACGTCGAGCTGCTCGTCGCCGCGGGGCTCCGCGAGATCGAGGCGACGAGCTTCGTCAGCCCGCGCTCCATCCCTCAGCTCGCCGACGCCGACGTCCTCCTGCCGTCGCTCCCGCAGCGGCCCGGCGTTCGCTACCCCGTCCTCGTCCCCAACCGGCGCGGTTTCGAACGTGCGGCGGCCGCGGGCGCCGCCGCGATGGCGGTCTTCACGGCGGTGACCGACGCGTTCACCGAGCACAACATCGGGATGAGCGTGGCGCAATCGCTCATCGCCTTCGAACCGCTGCTGAGCGACGCCGCGGCCCACGGGTGGTGGCGACGCGGCTATGTCTCGACGGCGTTCGGCTGCCCGTACACGGGCCGGGTGGAGCCCTCGGCCGCCGTCGACGTCGCGCGCCGCCTCGTCGACCTCGGCGTCGACGAGGTCTGCTTCGGCGACACGATCGGCGTCGCGGTGCCGGGCCAGGTGACGCTGCTCACCGAGCGCGCGGTCGAGGCCGGGGTCCCGCTCGAACGGATCGCCTTCCACTTCCACGACACACGCGGGACCGCGCTCGCCAACGTCGTCGCCGGACTCGCCGTCGGCGTCCGGACCTTCGACGCCTCGACGGGCGGGACGGGCGGCTGTCCATACGCGCCGGGAGCCGCGGGCAACCTCGCGACGGAAGACCTCGTCTACCTGCTGGACGCGTCCGGCTGGCGTCACGGCGTCGACCTTCCGGCGCTCCTCGACGCCGCCCGGTTCATCGCCGACGCGCTCGGCCGCCCGCTCGCCTCGAAGGTCGGCCAGGCCGGTGGCTGGGACGCCAGGACGGGCTCGCCGGTCGGTCGCCCGGACGTCGTCGTCGACCAGCCGGCCTGAACGGCGCTCCTGTTATCTTTCGGCCGAAATGGACGGCGTCGTCCTCGTGCTCAACCAGAATTACGAGCCGCTCAACGTCTGCAACCTTCCGCGTGCGTTCCGGCTCGTCTTCGGCGAGCGCGCCGAGGTCATCGAATACGACCACCAGGTCGTGCGGACGCCACGGACGGAGTACCGCGCCCCCTCCGTCATCCGGCTCCAGCACATGGTCCGCCGGCCGCGTCCCCGGGTGAAGCTCACCCGGCGCGAGGTCTTCGCGCGCGATCGCTATACCTGCCAGTACTGCGGTCGCCAGCTCCACGATCTGACCCTCGACCACCTCGTCCCGCGCTACCGCGGCGGCGGCCACACCTGGGACAACCTCGTCACGGCGTGCAAGACGTGCAACCATCGGAAGGGCGGCCGAACGCCCGAGGAGGCCCGGCTGCGTCTCCTTCGGCCACCGTTCGAGCCGCGCAACGACATCTACTCCCTCTTCACGCCGTACCTCGCCGACGACCGCAACGAGGCATGGCGGTCGTACCTGTTCCTCGGTCGGAGCTGATCGCGACGAGCCGCGCGCCGGCGGCGGACGTGTCCGGAGCCGCCCGGAGGATCGAGGCCGCGGTGCCGGCCGGGGTCCTGCGTCTGCTCGAACGCCTGTGGGGCCACGGCCACGCCGCGTATGTCGTCGGCGGCTCGCTGCGTGACGCCCTCATGGGCCGCGACGCCGCGGACTGGGACCTCGCGACCTCCGCACGCCCCGACCAGGTCCAGGCGCTCTTCCCCGATGCCCGCTACGAGAACCGGTTCGGAACCGTGGGCGTGCCCGACGACACCGGGTGCGACCACGAGATCACGACGTTCCGCGACGAGCACGACTACGCCGACTTCCGACGGCCGCATCGCGTCGAGTTCGGGAATTCGATCGAGCGCGATCTCGGGCGTCGCGACTTCACGGTCAACGCGCTTGCCTGGGGACGCGACGCCGACGAACCCGGCCCACACCTCATCGACCCGTTCGGCGGGTTGGGCGACATCGTCGAGCGCCGCCTCCGAACGGTCGGCGAGCCGGCGGCCCGCTTCGGCGAGGACGCGCTGCGGATGCTTCGGGCCGTGCGCCTCGCGGCGGCCCTCGGATTCGACATCGAGCCGGCGACGCTCGACGCGATCCGGCATGCCGCGCCGCTTGCGGTCCACCTGTCCGGCGAGCGGATCGCCGCAGAGCTGCTCCGGCTGCTGCGCGCGCCGCGGCCGTCGGTCGGACTGCGACTGGCTGGCGACAGCGGGCTCCTAAGAGCCGTCCTGCCCGAGCTCGCGGCACAGCGCGGCATCGGGCAGAACAAGGTTGCCGGCGAGGATCTCTGGCACCACACGCTTCGGACCGTCGACGCGGCGCCACCGGGCGACGCGATTCGGCTCGCGGCCCTCCTCCACGACGTCGGCAAGCCGTCGACGGCCGCTGACGGCCACTTCCATGGTCACGACGCGGTCGGCGCGGCGATGGCCGAGGCGCTCCTCCGACGCCTCCACCTGCCGCGGCCGCTCATCGACGCGGTGGCGCACCTCGTTCGGCTCCACATGTTCGGCTACGAGCGATCGTGGAGCGACGCTGCCGTGCGGCGGTTCGTCGCGAAGGTCGGCCCCGACGACGTCCACGACCTGCTCGCGCTGCGGAGGGCGGACAACGTGGGCTCCGGGCTCCCACCGAACGCGGGCCGGCTCGACGAGCTCGCCGAACGCGTCGATCGCGTCCTGACCGAACCCCTCGTGCTGGATCGCCATGCCCTCGCGGTGAACGGACGCGACCTCATGGACGAGGCCGGCTACCGACCGGGACGCGTCCTCGGCCGCGTCATCGATCGTCTCGTCGAGCGGGTCGTCGAAGATCCGTCGCTCAACGACCGCGCCACGCTCCTCCGGCTCGCGCGTGCGATGCGCGCGAACGCCGAGCGCGTCGACGCCGAGCGGCACGCTTCGCGGCCCGGCGATCGACCGGCGATCGCGCGCCGTCCCGATCGGGATGCGGTGACGTGATCGAGATCCTCCTCGACGCCGAGCGGAACCTGACCGCTGGTCGCGTCGACCGAGCCGAGCAGCTGTACCGGCAGGCGGCCGACGCCGATCCGCGGAACTCGATCGCGGTCGTCGGCCTCGCCCGCGTCGCCGTGGAGCGGGGCGACGATCGGGGGGCGCTCGACATCGCCCGGCGCGCCCTCACGATCGACCCAGAGAACGCCGCCGCACAGCGGCTGGCGACGCGGCTGGTCGAGATCCTGTCGCAGCGCGGCGAGGTGCCCGCCGGCAGCGGGGACATCGGCGGAGGGGTCGCCCCGGCTCACCGCCCGAAGCCGAGCCGACGCGGGCTCATCTCCCGCATCCTTCGACGGTGAGCGATCGGCTGCGGATCCTCGTCACCGGCGGCGCGGGCTACGTCGGCTCGGTGACCGTCGAGCGACTCGTCGAGGCGGGCCACGAGGTCGTCGTGCTCGACGACCTGTCGACCGGGCACGCCGCGGCGGTCGTCGACGGCGCGCAGTTCGTGCGTGGCAGCTATGCGGACGAGAGCGCGACGACGGCCCTCCTCCGGATGTCCGGGATCCAGGCCGTCCTCCACTGCGCTGCCCGATCGCTCGTCGCCGAATCGATCGCCGAGCCTGCCCGCTACTACCGGGCGAACGTCGCCGGTGGCATCGCGCTGCTGGAGGCGGCGCGCGCGGCGGGCGTCGGGCGGTTCGTGTTCAGCTCGACCGCAGCGGTCTACGGGACGCCCGACGCGACGCCGATCAGCGAGGACGCGCCGCTCCATCCGATCAACCCCTACGGCGAGACGAAGCGGACCGTCGAGACGATGCTCCGCTGGTACGGCGCCGCCTACGGGCTGCGGAGCGTGTCGCTGCGGTACTTCAACGTCGCCGGTGCGAGCGAGCGCAACGGCGAGGTCCACAGCCCGGAGACCCATCTCATCCCGATCATCCTCGCCGCGGCCGCAACCCGCGGAGCGGTGACGATCTTCGGCGACGACTATCCGACGGCCGACGGAACCTGCGTCCGGGACTACATTCACGTCGCCGACCTCGCCGACGCGCACCTCGCCGCGATCGAGGCGACGGCGCCGGGCGATGCGCGGACGGACGAAGCCGTCGCCTGCAACCTCGGGACGGCCGCGGGGTTCAGCGTCCGCGAGGTCCTCGTCGCCGCCGAGGCCGTCGTCGGCCGGCCGATCCTGGAGCGGACTGGTCCGCGACGGGCGGGCGACCCGCCGGTCCTCGTCGCGTCCAACGCCCGCGCCCGCACGCTCCTGGACTGGTCGCCACGACGGAGCTCCCTGGAGGAGATGATCGGCAGCGCCTGGCGGTGGCGGGCGGCTCATCCCGACGGGTATGCGGCGTGATGACATCGGCGACCGCATCCTGGCGGCCGCAGGCGTTCGGGCGCCGGAACGTGAAGTCGATCCGGGACCCCCTCATCGAGCCGCTGTGGGAGGGCGAACGCCTGCTCATCGCTGCCGAGCGGTCGTGGGCAGAGGTCGTTTCGCCCACCGGCGAGGTCGCGATCGAGCTTGACCCGGAGATCGGCGAGGCGCTCGCCGGTGGCGTGCGCGCCGCGAGCGTCGTCCTCGACGGCTATCTCACGCCGCAGCCCGTCCGCTCGCCCGATCGAATACGCGTCGTCGACGTGTCCGCCCCGACGGCGACCGACATGGCCGGCCAGCTCCTCCTTGGGCGGTCGCGCGCACGGCGGCGCGAGCTCGCGGAGTCGCTCGGCGACGTGAATCCGGACGAAGCCGTCGCGCTCGTCGTCGTCGATCTGCTGGCACTCGACGGGGAACAGCTGCTCGACGTCCCGCTGCTCGAGCGCAAGCGGATCCTCGAGAGCGTCGTTTCCGAGGGCCCGCTCGTCCGGCTCGGCACTTACGTTCGACCGCCCGTCGATCCCTGGCTCGGGACCTGGCGTGCCCTTGGCTTCCATTCGATCGCCTACAAGGCGGCGAACAGCCGCTACCGCCCGGGCGAGCGGAACGACGCCTGGGCGATCGCGCGAATCCCGCAGCGCTGAGGCGCCCCCGAAGCCATGGCCCGGCTGCCTCCGTGGTACGGTCCGGCGGTGCCGGTCACCGCCCTGACGCCTGCCGTCCGCGACGAGATCGAGCAGCTCGAGCGGGCCGACATCATGGTCGGCATCCCGTCGTTCAAGAACGCGGCGACGATCGGATACGTCGTCCGAGCCGCTCAGGCCGGGCTCGTCCAGTACTTCCCTGATCTCCGCCCCGTGCTCGTCAACTCCGACGCCGGATCGCCGGACGGCACCCAGCGCGTCGTCGTCGAGACGGAGCCGCCCGACTACGTCGAGCAGATCCTCCTCGTGCGGCCGACCAACCGCCTCGCGAGGGTGAGCCTCACCTACCCCGAGATCGACGGCGTCGGCGGCAAGGGCGCCGCACTCCGAACGATCTTCGAGATCGCGACGGCGCTCCAGGTCGAGGCGCTCATCGTCGTCGACTCCGATCTCCGGAGCATCGTCCCCGAATGGATCGAGCTCCTCGCGGGTCCGATCCTCAAGGGCGGCTACGACTTCGTCGCGCCGCTCTATGCCCGCTACAAGTACGACGGCACGATCACGAACACCGTCACCTACCCGCTGACGCGAGCGCTCTACGGGCGGCGCATCCGCCAGCCGATCGGCGGCGACTTCGGGGTCAGCGGCGACCTCGTTCGCCACTACCTCGAGCAGGACGACTGGACGGCGGACGTCAGCAAGTTCGGGATCGACATCTGGATGACGACGCACGCCCTGACCGGCGGGTTCGCGGCTTGCCAGACGCGTCTCGGGGCGAAGGTCCACGACCCGAAGGACCCGGGCTCCGACCTCGGGCCGATGTTCCGGCAGGTCGTCTCGACGATCCTCCGGCTCGCCGTGGCGAACGCTGAACAATGGTCGCCGATCCACGGCAGCCACGACATCCCGGCCTACGGCTTCGAGCGGATCGTCGAGCCGCC
>DASSHA010000038.1:0-3879 GCA_035693145.1 Candidatus Limnocylindrales bacterium | reverse complement strand
GATCGTCACCCACAGCGGCGGCTATCCGGGCTTCGGCTCGAACATGCGCTGGCATCCCGCGTCGGGGGTCGGCGTCATCGCCCTCGCGAACGGGCGCTACGCGCCCTCCGCGACCCTCGCCCGCGACCTGCTGGACGCGCTGCTCGAGGCCCGCGTTCGCCCGCCGCGACGGATCACCGCGGCGCCCGCAACCGTGGCGGCTCGAGCCGTCGTCGAGCGGCTGCTCGATGGCTGGGATGACGGGCTGGCGTCGGAGCTGTTCGCGATGAACGTCGAGCTCGACGATCCGCTGCCCCGCCGGCGAGCGGCGATCGAGCGGATCCGAAGCGTGCACGGCCACCTGACCCCGGACGACGCCGAGCCAGCGACGTCACGCAGCCCCTTCCAGCTGGAGTGGTGGCTCCGAGGCGAGCGCGGCCGCGTCCAGGTCGAGCTGCTCCTCGATCCCGAGCTCCCGCCACGCGTCCAGCTGCTGAACTTCACCTCCGTGCCGGAGCCGCCCCCGGAGCTCCGCCTCGCCGCCGAGCGGATCGTCGCCGCGCTCGATTGCCGCGACGGCGAGGCGCCGGTGTGGCCGGCGGACCTCGAGCTTGACGCAGCGACCGACCGACGCCGGATCGAACGCTCGATGCGAGCCGCGGAGGCGAGATTCGGGATGATCCAGCTCGGCCCGCCGATCGCCGGCGACGGCCAGCGCAGCGCGACGTTCCGGTTGCGGTGCGCACGCGGCCTGCTCGACCTGCACGTCGAGCGCGATCCCGAGCGTCAGGCGCTGACTCGGGTCGAGCTGCGTCCCGCTCCAGCGGCGGTGCCGGCGCTCGACTGACGTTCGAGCCGGGCTCGCGGCACACCGGGCGCATGGCACGAACCTGAAACCCCCGGCCTCGGAGGCGTCGGTCGCAGCCGCGCCCCGATGGGGCGTAGGCACTCCTGACCAACCGCAAGGGGGTGCCCAGATGCCCAGCACGATCCTCGAAGACGTCCAGCCCGGCTGGCACGTCTACGCCGGCACCGAGGAGGTCGGCCGAGTCGCCGATCTCGGCGAGCACGAGCTCTCGGTGCGTCGCGGCACGCTGATCCACCACACCTATCGCGTACCCGAGGTCTTCGTCGCGGAGGCCTACGACGGCGTCGTCGACCTGGCGATCGACAAGCCGGCCTTCGACCGGCTGGAGGTCGGCGCCGGTCCCGGCCCGAACGACACCGACGACTCCGAGCTTGGGGCGGGAGACCCGGGAGGCGACTCCGCCGCGTAGACCGCTGTCGCGTCCGCGTTCAGCCCGCCGGCGGTGGGAGCGGCAGGAACTCGGGGTCCCCGCCGAACCGTGCCTCGAGGTTGCGCTCGACGACCTCGAACGTGCCGTCTCGAGCGTTCATGAGGACGAGTCCGTCGCCGTCGGCGAATGGCCTGCCGGTTCGAACCCTCACCTCGTACCCGCTGTCGGGTCTCGTCAGGGCGTTCTCCCGCGCTTGCTGGGTTGTCGCCGTACCGTAGGGCGCCAACCCCGGTTTGCGAAGGGAGCACGAGCATGTCGCTGGCCCGCGTCCAGTTCTTCTCGGTCTCGCTCGACGGCTTCGGGACCGGGGAGGGCCTGAGCCGCGACGAGCCGTTCGGGCACGCCGGCGATCGGCTCCACGAGTGGATGTTCGCCACGCACGCGGGCCGGGAGATGTTCGGCGGATCAGGCGGCAGCCGCGGCGTCGACGACACGTTCGTCCGGGAGCACAACCTCGGGATCGGCGCCGAGATCATGGGCGCGGGGAAGTTCGGTTATCCGGGCTGGCATGACGAGCCCGACTGGAAGGGCTGGTGGGGCGACGAGCCACCGTTCCACACGCCGGTCTTCGTGCTGACCCATCACACCCGGCCATCGATCGAGATGGCCGGCGGCACGACGTTCCATTTCGTGGACGCTTCGCCGGCAGAGGTGCTCGACGTCGCCCGCGAGGCCGCGGGCGGCCAGGATGTCCGACTCGGCGGCGGGCCGGCGATGCTTCGCGAGTTCCTCGCCGCTCGACTCATCGACCAGATGCACGTCGTGGTCGTCCCGGTGCTGCTCGGCCGGGGCGTGCGGCTGTGGGACGGCCTGGAGGGCCTGGAGCAGGACTACGACATCGAGGCGGTCTCGACACCCAGCGGGGTCACCCACCTGACGTTCACCCGCGCCGGTCGCTGAGCAGGTACTGAGCGGCCGTCGCGGCGTGCACGTCCTGCTGTCGAGCTGGGGCTCGCGCGGCGACATCGAGCCACTCGCCGCCCTCGCGCTCCGGTTGCGCGAGCTCGGAGCGGATGTCCGGGCGTGCGTTCCGCCGGACGAGGAGTTCGCGGCGCTCTTCGAGCGGGTCGGCGCGACGGTCATCCCGCTCCGGCCCTCGACCCGATCGATCGCGTCCGGCGCGACCGCTCCGGCGCCCGACGCCGCGTTCCGGCTCGCCGCCGAGCTTGTCGCCGCCCGGTTCGAGACGCTTCCGGCGGCAGCCCAGGGCTGTGACGCCCTGGTCGCGACCGGCCTCATGCCGGCCGGAGCCCGGTCCGTTGCCGAACGGCTCGGGCTGCGGTACGTGCTCGCCTGCTTTCACGTCTTCGGGCTGCCGTCACGCCACTTCACGCCATCGAGGCGGCCCGGCACGCCGTCACCGGCGGACGAGACGGACAACAGGGTGCTGTGGCGCCAGGACGCCGAGCGCGTCAACGCGCTGTACCTCGAGCCGCTCAACCGCGGCCGCACGGCGCTCGGGCTGATGGCCGTGGACAACGTCCGGGACCACGTGCTCGGCGGCGAAATCTGGCTCGCGGCGGATCCGGTGCTCGCGCCCTGGAAGGACCTGACCGATCTCGAGGTCGTCCAGACCGGTGCCTGGATCCTGCCCGACGATCGCCCGCTCCCGCCGGAGCTGGAGGCGTTCCTGGACGCGGGCGAGCCGCCGGTGTACGTCGGCTTCGGCAGCATGGCGATGCGCAGCTCGCCCGACCTCGGTCGGGTGGCCGTCGAGGCGGCTCGGGCGAACGGTCGGCGCGTCATCCTCGGTCGCGGCTGGGCGGACCTCGCGCCGGTCGCGGGCGGCGACGCGCCGGTCGCGGGCGACGTCGCGCCGGCCGACGAGGTCGCCTCGGCAGACGCGCTCGCCGACTGCCTCGTCGCGGGCGAGGTGAACCATCAGGCGCTGTTTCCACGCGTGGCAGCCGTCGTGCACCACGGCGGCGCGGGGACGACGACGACGGCCGCGATCGCCGGCGTGCCGCAGGTCGTCGTGCCCCAGCTCGTCGACCAGCCGAAGTGGGCCCGCCGGGTCGCCGAACTCGGAATCGGCGCCGCGCACGATGGGCCCGTTCCGACCTCGAAATCTCTCGCGAGGGCGCTCGCGATCGCCCTTGCCCCGGAGACTCGGGCGCGCGCGGCCGAGCTCGCCCCGCAGGTCCGCACCGATGGCGCGATGGTCGCGGCGAGGCTCCTGCTCGAAACGTGAGTTCGGCTCGGCCCGGCTGAAGGCGGTTTCCGAGACAGGTCAGTCGGCGTCGAGCTGATCGAGCACGGGCGCCAAGGCGTCGAGCGCGGCAATCGTGGGCGGCCACGGCACGAGCTCGAGGTGATCGAAGCCGCCGGCGTGGAACGCCATCAAGGCGTCCGTGATCTCGGCAGCCGAGCCGCGGATCGGCACGCCGAGGACGTCCGCGGCACCGGTCACCGAGGTTGGCTCGACCACGACTCCCGCCGAACGACCGATCGACGCCGGATCCCGCCCGACCTCGGCGCAGGCCGCCTCGAGCGCGGCCAGGCGCGGGCCGAACTCGGTGAGGTCGCTCCGCTCCTCCACGAACCAGCTCCAGATGTCGGCGTGCTGCGCCGCGAGCCGGAGCATCCGGGGACCCTTGGCCCC
>DASSHA010000037.1:0-60193 GCA_035693145.1 Candidatus Limnocylindrales bacterium | reverse complement strand
CGATCGCGCGTCGCAGGCGTCACGTGGACGGGCGGGTCGGCGGCGACCAACACGCCCTCCAGTCGCTCCCGCCGCTCGCCCTGCGGCGTCGGGCGCAGGTCCTCGTCGTCCAGCGCGAGGATGTCCCAGGCGACGAAGCTCGCCGGCGTCTGCTCGGCGAGCATCCTGACCCGCGATTCTGCGGGGTGGATCCGAAGGAGCAGCGCGTCGAAGTCGAGCCGGTCGCCGGTCCTGATGACGACCTCACCGTCGAGCACGCAGCGCTGGGGCAGGCTCGCCCGAAGGGGTGCCGCGAGCTCGGGGAAGTAACGATCGAGCGGCTTCAGGTCGCGCGACTGGGTGAGGATCTCGTCGCCGTCCCGAAACACGATCGCCCGGAAACCGTCCCACTTGGGCTCGTACAGCCAGCCGTCTCCGTCGGGCAGGCCTGGCGCCGGCTTCGCGAGCATCGGCTCGAGCGGGGGATCGAACGGAAGTCGCATCGGGCGACTATACGAGGCAGGAACCGACGGCCGCCTCGCGGCGTCCTCGGGTTGCCGCCGGCGCCCGCCGGAGGGAGTGAGGTGCGTGATGTCGATCAGCAACCGTGCGCCGAAGGCGGCCCGACTTCGCGTCCTGTTCGTGCTCATCGCCGTCTCGGCCATGGTCGCCGCCTGCTCGGGCTCGGCGGCAATCCTCTCGAACGTCGGCAACTCGGTCGGTGGCGAGGGCCTGGGCCAGGCGCCGGCCGGCCCATCGACCGCCGGCAACGACTATCAGGGTGCGACCGGAGCGCCGGGGATCGGCACCGGATCGACGGGCGGCGGGGGAAACGGCTCCGGCACGGGCAACGGCGGAAACCCGCAGCAGGCGCCCGTCGACGGCGCGAAGATCGTCAAGACGGGCAGCATGAGCGTCCAGGTCGCCGACCTCGATGCCGCAGTCGCCAAGGCGCATGACGCGATCGTCGCGATGGGCGGGTACGTCGGACAGTCCCGCCAGACGAACGACGGCGATCGGCCCACGGCGACTGTCGCCTACCGCATCCCGGCGGATCGATGGGACGCCGCGCTCGGGTCGTTCCGTGGGCTTGCGACGAAGGTCGTCAGCGAGCAGACGGACGCCGTCGAGGTCACCGGCCAGCTGATCGACCTCAACGCCCGGATCGACAACCTCCGGGCGTCGGAGAAGGCCCTCCAGTCGATCCTCGAGAAGGCCACGAAGGTCCAGGACATCCTCGACGTCGAAGCCCGGCTGTCCGACGTTCGGGGACAGATCGAGCAGCTCGACGCGCAGCGTGCGCATCTCGCCGACCAGGCAGCGCTCGGCACGCTCAGCGTGACGTACAGCCTCCCGATCGTCGCCGTGACCGAGGCGGCGAAGGGCTGGGATCCGGGGGCCGAGGTGGACCGTGCGACGGCGTCCCTGGTCGATCTGCTCCAGGCCGGGGCCGGGGCCGGGATCTGGTTCGGGATCGTCTGGATCCCCGTGCTCCTCTTCCTGGGCATCGTGATCGCCATCATCCTGTTCGTCGTCCGGCGGCTCGGCATCACCCGCCCACCGTCCCCGCCCGACGTCGTCCCCGGCGACGCAGCCTAGGCGGGGTCGAAGGACGGAGCACGGGATCGGCTGATCCGGGCCGGATGCGCATGGCACGATCGGCGCGTGACGAGCCGATCGATGGCCGAGCGCTACGACGCGTCGGCGGCGCGCTACGAACGCTGGTGGGCGCCAGTGCTCGCGCCGACCGCGATCGGTCTCCTCGACACGGCCGACGAGGCGCTCGCGCCGGTCGAGCCCACGCGGATCCTCGACCTCGGCGCCGGCACCGGGACCCTCACCCGGGCCGCCGTTCGGCGTTGGCCGTCCGCGCGCGTCACCGCGCTCGACGCCTCGCGGGGCATGCTCGCCGCCGCCGAAGCCATCGCCGATAGCGACCTCGAGGACAGCCAACGGGCCCGCGTCGACCTCGTCGTCGCCGGCGCCGATCGCATGCCGCTGCCGGACGGCTCGTTCGACCTCGTCGTCAGCTCGTTCGTCCTCCAGCTCGTTCCCGACCGGGGTCGCGTGCTGCGCGAGATCCGGCGCGTCCTGCGGCCCGGCGGGACGCTGGCATTCGTGACCTGGCTCGCCGGCCGGCGCGGCGAGCGCTGGCTCCCCGACGACGCCTTCGACGACGCCGTCGCGGACGTCGGGATCGAGGAGGACGAGGTCGACGAAGAGTCACGAAGCGGCGACCTCCCCTCGGTCGAGGCCGCCGTCGCCCAGGTGCGGCACGCCGGCTTCCGGGACGTCCGCGGGCGCGCCCTGACGCTCGCCCACGACTGGAACCGCGAGTCGTATCTCGACTTCCTCGAGCTGTACGACGAGTGGGATCTCTTCTCGGGGCTCAGCTCCGGAGACCGGGTGCGGCTCCGGCGCGCGGCGCAACGACGGCTGGGGCGGCTGCGCCCGTCCGATTTCGCCTGGCGGGTGCCGGTCGTCGAGCTGACGGCAACGCGGCCCTGAGCGAGCGGCTTGCGCGCGACTAGCTCTCGCCGGCCTCGTCGCCGCCGGGAGTCCCCTCGGCCGGCGCGGCTGCGCCTTCGGCAGCCTCCGCCTCCGCCGCCTCCGGGACCTCGGCCGCCTCGACCCGCGGTCGCTCGACCTTGGCGACGACGTCATCCGGGTCCGCGAGGATCGTCGCGCCGTCGGGCACGGCGAGGTCCCGGACGTGGACCGCTGCGTCGAAGTCCGTGAGCGCGTCGATCGCATACGGCAGCGAGTCCGGGATGTTGCCTGGCAGTGCACGAACACGAAGCCGTTCGGAGACGTGGATGAGCGTGCCGCCGAGGGCATCGACCGCCGGAGCGACGCCGGTCGGGACGAGCGGGACATCGACCGTCAGCTCTTCGGTCATCCGGACGACGAACAGGTCGACATGCAGCGGGCGACGGCTCACGACGTCGACCTGGACGCCGTGGACGAGGACCGGGCGCGGCTTCGCCCCGTCGACGGTCAGGTCGACGAGGGCGTTCGTGCCGATCCGGCGCCGCAGCAGCTCGAACTCGTGGGTATCGAGCGCGACATTCTCCGAATCGACCCCGTGGCCGTAGACGACGGCCGGCAGCCGGCCATCCCGACGGAGTCGGGCGACGGCCTTGCCGGTGACGGTTCGCCGGTTCGCGAGGAGGGTTGGTCTGTTCGTCGGCATCGGGCCGGGAGGATAGCATCCGCGCCCGTTCGGTCCCGTCGCGCGCTCGCGGTCGGCGTGCGGTGTACGCTCCCGGCGCGATGGCCGCCACGATCCTGATCGTCGAGGACGAGCACGCGGTCGCCCGCGGGATCCAGTACGCGCTCCAACAGGAGGGCTACCAGGTCGCGGTCGCCCGATCGGGCGAGGAAGGCCTGGAGTTCGCGACCACGCAGGCGCCCGACCTCGTGCTGCTCGACGTGCGGTTGCCCGGCATGGACGGGTTCGAGACGCTCCGCCGAATGCGCGCTTCGGGTGTCAAGGCGCCGGTGCTGTTCCTGACGGCCCGCGACGACGAGGTCGACAAGGTCATCGGCCTCGAGCTCGGGGCGGATGACTACGTGACGAAGCCGTTCGGCCTGCGAGAGCTGATGAGCCGGATCAAGGCGCTCCTCCGACGTGCCTACGGCGATCTCTCCGACGCCGCCGGCGGCCGCGTCATCCGCCACCACGACCTGGTCATCGACCTCGAACGCAGGCGTGTCCAGCGCGGCAACCGGCGGATCAGCCTGACGCCGACCGAGTTCGAGATCCTCAGACACCTCGCGGGCCGACCAGGCCGCGTCTATACACGTCCCGAGCTGCTCGAGCTGATCCGCGACTACGAGGCGCTCGACCAGGACGACAAGACGATCAACGTCCACGTCAGCCATCTGCGAGACAAGATCGAGGACGACCCGTCGGCGCCGCAGTTCGTGCTCACGGTTCGGGGAGTCGGCTACGCCTTCGCGGAGCGCTGACGAGCGCGCCCATCCGACGCTCCCCCGGCGGCTCCGCCATCTCGTCCGCCAGTCGCTCCAGCTCCGCCTCACCCTCAGCTTCGTCGGCGTCACCGCGCTCACACTCGCGCTCGTGTCCGCCGTCGTCATCAACCGCCTCGACGACTTCATCCACGATCAGGTGACCGCCGACCTCGGCGCCCGGGCCGAGACTGTCCGCGACTTTGCCACGGTCGCGATCGACCGCGCGACGGGAGGCGGCCCGGCCGTCGACGCGAACGGGAGCCTCGACCCGTCGATCAGACAGGACGCGCTCACCCCGGGCGTCGTCGCGCTCCTGGCCCGCATCGCCCAGGCCGACGTGAAGATCACGATCGGGACGGTTCACCCCGGCGTCGCGACGGGGCTGACCGTGACGCCCGCGACGGACGCCGTCTTCTCGGCCCGGCTCGCCGACGAGCCCGCGCCCGGACAGGCACGCGACCCCGATGCGCGCTTCGACGACGCCTGGTCGGTCGGGACGGCGCATGCCTACGGAATCGAGATCGCGCTCTCGGGTGCCTACACGTTCCGTGCCTCGACGCTCGCGCAGGCGACGACGCTCCTCGTCGTGCTCGCCGTGATCGCGCTCGGGCTTGCGGTCATCGTCGCGGCCGTCCTCGCGCGACGGTTCACGACGCCGATCCGGCGTCTCACGGAGGCGGCCGGAGCCCTTTCCGAGGGCGACCTTTCGCGGCGCGTCGACCTAGGCCCGGCAAGTGCGGGCAGCTCCGAGATCGCGGAGCTCGCCGGCCAGTTCAACACCATGGCGGATCGACTCGAGCAGAGCGTGGAGATCATTCGGCGGGATCGCGACCGAAGTCGTGACTTCCTGGCCGACGTGTCACACGAGCTCCGGACCCCGATCGCCGCGATCCGGACGTTCGTCGAGCTGCTCCAGGAGCACGCCGGCGACGACCCCGCGGCTCGACGCGAGTTCCTCGACGCCAGCGCGGTCCAGCTCGAGCGGCTCGATTGGCTCGCCCAGAACCTGCTCGAGCTCTCGAAGCTCGAGTCGGGGCTCGTCGAGCCCGACCTCCGCCCCGACGACCTGCGCGCGGTGGTCGAATCGGCCGTCGAGCAGGCCGAGCCGAGCGCTCGTCGGCGCGGTGTCGCCTTGCGGCTGGCACTGCCCGACAGCCCCGTCCGGATCCGGCACGATCCGCAACGCATCGGTCAGGTCGTGGCGAACCTCGTCGGCAACGCGCTCAAGTTCACGCCGCAGGGCGGTCGCGTGACCGTCGAGCTGCGCTCGCATCCCGACGGGGCCGAGCTCGTCGTCGCAGACACTGGCGTGGGGATCGACGAGTCGGAGCTGCCGCGGATCTTCGAGCGCTTCTACCGCGGCTCACACGCGAACGAGGTTCGAAGCAGCGGCAGCGGACTCGGGCTGGCGATCGTGAAGTCCATCGTCGACATCCACGCCGGACGGGTGACAGTCGACAGCGCGGTTGGGGCAGGGACGACATTCCACGTCTTCCTGCCGCGCGATCCGCGGGCGGTCGTCGAGGCGCCCGCGCCGGATGGCTCGACCGCGCCGACGCCCGGGACGGCGCCGGAATCGAGCCGGCCGCTGCCCGCCCGAGTCCCGGGGCAGGCGAGCGCCGACGTGGCGAATTCTTCATCGAGCCCGGGCTCGTGACGCAACCCCGTGCCGGCATGGTGGCCCGGAGAACGCGGACCGCGCCGGCCGAATCGCGGCCCCGAGTCCGCTGCGCGCTGGAAACCCGATGACCGAACCGAACGAACCGGCCCGTCCCGAAACGGCGGAGCCGGCAGACCCGACCGCCGACACGAGCCGCTACGACCCGCCCAGCTCGAGCGGTCGCCCTCAACCCGGGCCGTCGCCGGCCTGGTCGAGCGGCTCGTCCCCGAGCTACTCACCGCCACCCGATCGACCGAGCGCGTGGAGCCGTCCGGCCTGGGCGCCGCCGCCGGCGACCACCACCCCTGAGCGCTGGTTCGAGCCGAGCGAGGCACGCGTCGTCACGCCGAGCGAACCCTCGGTCGCGCACGGACCGGCGCGAGGCGGCCTGGGAACGGTCGTGGCGGTCAGTCTGCTGTCGGCGGTCCTGGCCTCGGGAGGGACGCTCGTCGCGCTCAGCGCGACCGGAACCCTCGGTCGGCCGACGGCGACGGCCGGCGCGCTCGTCCCGGCCGGCAGCTCGACCGTCAGCCGACCCCAATCGGTGACCCTCGACGAGAGCTCCGCCATCACCGCGGTCGCCGAGAAGGTCGGGCCGGCCGTCGTCCAGATCACGTCGTCGAGCGCGTCGAGCAACGGGTTCGGCGGATCGATCCCCGATACCGGGGTCGGGTCCGGGATCATCTACGACGCGAACGGCTGGATCCTCACCAACCGCCATGTCGTGTCCGGCAGCGACAAGCTTGTCGTCAAGCTCAAGGACGGCCGCGAGTTCGATGGCAAGACGTATGGCACCGACTCGCTGACCGACCTCGCCATCGTCAAGATCGAGGCGACCGGCCTACCGGCGGCGACCCTCGGCGACTCGGACGAGTTGAAGGTCGGCCAGCTGGTCGTCGCGATCGGCAGCCCGCTGGGCACGTTCACCAACTCCGTGACCTCGGGCATCGTCTCCGCGCAGGGCCGCCAGATCCAGGTCGAGGGCGGCGTCATCTCCAACCTCATCCAGACCGACGCCGCGATCAATCCCGGCAACAGCGGCGGGCCGCTCATCGACGCCGGCGGCAACGTCATCGGGGTGAACACGGCGGTCGCCCAGAGCGCGAATGGGATTGGGTTCGCGATCCCGATCGACATCGCGCGACCGATCACGCTCCAGGCCATCCGTGGTGAGAAGCTCGTCCGCCCGTACCTCGGCGTCCGCTTCGTATCGCTCGACCCACAGCTCGCGAAGGAGCACTCGCTGTCGGTCAGCCAGGGAGCCTTCGTCGAGGGCGACCAGGGTCAGGCCGCCATCTTCCCGGGCTCGCCCGCGGACAAGGCCGGCCTCCGGGCCAACGACGTCATCACGAAGGTCAACGACACCGCGATTGACACCGAGCACCCGCTCGACGCCGTCCTCAGCCAGTACGCCACCGGTGACACGGTGACGCTCGACGTGCTGCGCGACGGCAGCCACCAGTCGATCAAGGTCACCCTCGAGACCCGGCCCGCAGACCTCTAGAGCTAGTCGGCGCGCCGTCGCCGGATCTCGACTCCGGCCCAGTCGAGCGGGCCGCCGAGGTCGACCTCCGGCTTGCGGACCCGGATCGCCACCTCATCGACGTGATGGGCGGCGAGGATCTCGTGGGCGATCGCCTCGGCGAGCGCCTCGAGCAGTCGATACGAGGTCGATTCGACGATCTGCCGACAGATGCCGTAGACCTGCCCGTAGTCGACCGTTCGCTCGAGCTCGTCGTCGACGCCGGCGGGTTGCAGGTTGAGCAGCAGCTCGACGTCCACCTCGAACGGCTGGTCGGCGAACTGCTCGATCGGGTAGACACCGTGGCGGCCCCGGAACTGCATGTTGCGCAGGACGATTCGGTCGCTCAACGGGATGCCTCCTGGGTCGTGCTCGAGTGCGGTCGTCGAACGATCGCGTCGGCCATTCGGGCGGCCCGCACGTTCGCTCGGACGTCATGGACGCGGACCACGTCCACCCCCGCCGCGATCCCGAGCACGGTCGTCGCGATCGTGCCTTCGACCCGCTCCTGCGGGGGCAGGTCGAGGACATGTCCGATCGTCGACTTGCGCGACGTGCCGAGCAGGATCGGCCGACGGAGCGCGCGCAGCGTTGCGAGGTCCGCGAGGAGCGCGAGGTTCTGGTCCGCTGTCTTCCCGAACCCGATCCCCGGGTCGACGATCAGCTGGGACCAAGCGACCCCGGCCTCGAGCGCCTGCTCGATCGCCCGCTCCAGGTCGGCGACGACCTCCGCGGCGACGTCGGCGTAGCGGGCCGTCGCCCGGTTGTGCATGAGCACGATCGGGACGCCGCGCTCGGCGACGAGCGCGAGGAGTGCCGGCTCGGCGGCGACGCCCCAGACGTCGTTGACGGCGTCCGCGCCCGCGTCGAGCGCGGCCTCCGCGACCTCGGCCTTCGTCGTGTCGATGCTGATTGGCGCATCGGGGAGGGCGTTCCGGATGCCGGCGATGACCGGCACTACACGTCGACGCTCTTCCGCGGCGTCGACGTCGGCGTGTCCCGGACGGCTCGATTCGCCCCCGACGTCGAGCACGTCCGCCCCCTGCTCGACCATCTCGCGCGCCTGATCCACGGCTCTCGCGACGATCCTGCCGGCCGCCGGAGCGGCGGCACTCGTCCGCTCGCCGCCCGCGAGCAGCCCGTCTCCGGAGAACGAGTCGGGCGTCACGTTGACGATGCCCATGACGTACGTCCGCTCGCCCCACCTGAAGGTCGTCGATCCGATCCGCGTCTCGTCCGCGGCACCGGTCACGCCGTGGCTCATCGAGCGACCGCGGTCCCGTCGCCCGATACGTCCGTCGAATCGTCGCCGACGAGCCGGCCACGGACATGACCCACGAGATAGAGCGAGCCGGCGACGACCACCGGACCGGGTTCCCCGCGCTCACCTGGCGGTGAGTCGAGCGAACGGGCGAGCGCCACGTCCGGATCGTCGACGGCGACGACGCTCGCGGCGGCCGGGGCGAGCGTCCTCCAGCGAGCGGCGAGCTGCGCCGCGGAAAGGGCGCGCGGGACCGGCAACGAGGTCGCGACCACTGATGCCCCGCGGAGCGCAGCGGAGCTCGCGAGTGCCGCGACGATGCCGTCGACGTCCTTGTCCACCATCGCTGCGACGACGAGCGTGATCGGCCCCGCGGCGAGGAACGGGCGGAGGTCGTCCAGCGCGACCGCGAGCGCGACCGCACCGTCGGGATTGTGGGCCCCGTCGAGCAGGACCTCGCGACCGTGCGTCGCCTCGTCCGGACCCAGGAGCTCCAGCCGGCCGGGCCAGCGCGCCTCGGCGTAGCCGCGCCTGCGATCGGCCGGCCCGAGCGACACGATCCCGGCCTGCTCGAGCGCATCGAGGACCGCGTCCGCGACAGCCGCGTTGGCGGCCTGGTGCCGGCCGCGGAGCGCGACCTTCGTCTCGCCGAGGCGCGCCAGCTCGACGACGATCGCGTCCCGCGAGAGCGCCACCAGCGGGGCCGGCGGCACGACCGTGAGAGGGACCGCCAACCGACGGGCGCGCCGTCGGATCACGGCCAGGGCCGGCTCCGTCGCCCCCGTCACCGCGAGATCGCCGCGCTCGATGATCGCTGCCTTCTCGCGCGCGATCGCCTCGACCGTCGACCCGAGGCGATCGGTGTGGTCGAGGCCGACGTTCGTGACCGCGGCGACGCCGCCGTCCCAGGCGTGCGTCGCGTCGAGTCGGCCGCCGAGCCCGACCTCGACGAGCGCGACGTCGACCCCGACGGCGGCGAAGTGGCGAAACATCATCGCGGTCAGGAGTTCGAACTCGGTCGGCGGGCCGAGACGCCGGGCGATCCGGTCCGCGATCGGCAGGATCTCGTCGACCAGGCGGACGAAGGCGTCGTGTGCGATCGGACGCCCGTCGACCTGGATGCGCTCGCGATAGGAGACGAGATGTGGCTTCGGCGTCTCGCCGACGTGGTAACCGGCCGATCGGAGGACCGAGCCGCACAGGGCCAGGACGCTGCCCTTGCCGTTCGTGCCGGCGACGAGTGCTCCGCGCAGCCCGAGCTGCGGGTCACCCAGCGCCCGGAGAAGCGCTCGCGTCCGGCCGAGACCGAGTCGGATCCCGAACCGGCCCCGGTCGGTGAGCGCTGCGACGGCGGCGGCGTACTCGTCGGTCGTCCGTTGGGCGGCGTCGATCACTCGCGGGTCAGCTCGTCCTCGTAGAAGACGCACTGGTTGAAGCGTGGCGTGAGGCACACGTCGTTGACATAGCCCTGCTCGAGGTGCACCCCGCCGCGGAGCTGGCAGCGGGATACGTTCTGATCCTGGCGGATGAGCGCCTTGAGCAGGTGCGGCGCCTGGATCGGGATCGCGCCGCGTGAGCCCGTCATGTAGAAGTGCGGGCAGACGTTCCGTCGGAGGTTCGGCAGCCCGAAGCCGGTTCGGCCCCCAGTCGGCAGGGCGCGGTAGTGGGTCGGATCGATGGTTCGGGCAGGCGCAGACCTGGTCGCTCGCGGAATCGGCGGTCCGCCGAGCGCCGGCTGAGGCGGCGTGGGACGGGATCGCGGGTCGCGTGCGTGCACGACTCTCCTGAATTGCGCGCACGTGGACACGACGGGCGGCGCGCTCGAACCGGGCCAGAGTACACCGCACGACAACCGCCCCGCCGCGTTCTCGCCGTCGCTCGCGAGCTGGGGGCGGCCCCCACGGACGGGGCCTTCGGAGGGGTGTCGCGGGTGCCACAATGGAGGCCGTGACGATCCGACGCGGGGCTCGGCCCGCGCAAGTCCGCCCCCGCCCGGCATCGAACGGACGGCCGGCGACGCCGGTTCGTCCTCGCCGCAGGACCGGCAGGATCTCGGCGCGGCCGGTGAGCACGCGCCGGTCGGGACTGCCATCGCTCGCCCGGTTCGTGCTCGCGGTGGCCGTCGTGTCGTTGGGAATCATCGTCCTCGCTGGGGCGACCGGCCTGCTCGGGCGCGCAGCCGGAATCGTCGGCGGCACGCTGTCCGCTGCTGTCGCCCGGATCACGACGGCGGCGTCGCCAACGCCGGCCGCGGTCGCGGCGCCGGACGCGCCGTCCCTCACGGTGCCGACGGAGCCATACACGAGCCTCGCCACGATCGACGTGACGGGCACGATCCCGGGCGCGGACGTCGGCCGAAGCGACGTGCGGATCCGGCTCTACGTCACGGTGGCGGACCATGATCCCGCGACCGTCGGTGAGCAGCCCGTCGGCGGCTCGGTCTCGTTCACGTTCCCCGCCGTCACGCTCGAGCCCGGCAGCAACACGTTCACCGCCACGCTCGTCCGCGGCACGACCGAGAGCGAGGCCTCGCCGTCGATCGCGTACGTCCTGGACACAGAGGCCCCGGCGCTCACCGTCAGCGCGCCGAAGAGCGGTGCGACGATCAACCGGGCGACCGTGACGGTCGCCGGTCGAACGCAGGCCCGGAGTGCGATCCTCGTCCACAACGCGACGGCGAACGCCTCGGCCGCCGCGACCGCAGGCTCCGACGGGGCGTTCTCGGTCGCGATCGCGCTCGATCCCGGCACGAACGCGTTGACCGTCACGGCGACGGACCCGGCCGCGAACACGAAGTCGGTCAAGCTGAACGTCCGGCGGGGCAGCGGCAAGCTGACGGCCGCCCTCAGCGCCAGCCTGTACCGATTCTCGGCGAAGAAGCTTCCGGATCCCCTCACCGTCCGCGTCCGCGTCCTCGATCCCGACGGTCGCCCGCTCGCGAACGCCGCCGTCACGTTCACGATCAGCATCCCGGGCGTTCCGACCATCACCGCCCCGGCGACGACCGACGGGAACGGCGACGCGCGCTTCTCGACCACGATTCCGAAAGGGGCGACGCCCGGAACGGGACCGCTCGCGGTCCTCGTCCACAGTGACGAGTTCGGCGACACGACCGACCGAACCATCGTCACGATCACGAAGTAGGCATGTCGGGGAACCGCGCCGCGACGGACAGCCGCAGCACATGGGTGTGCCCGCACTGCGGCGCACGGCAGCCGGAGTCCGGTCGCTGCTGGGTCTGTCACCGCTCGAGCACCTGCTGCGCGACATGCACCAACTTCCGACCGTCGCTCGTGAGTGGCCTCGGGTACTGCGCCATGGACCGAACGCACGCCCCGCTCCGCGGCGACGAGCTGCTCGGCTGCTGGCAGGCGCCCGTCGCCGAGCTGATCACGCTCGGAGCGCCACCGATCGCGGGCGAACCGGCGCCTCGAGCGGTGCCCGACCGGCCCGAGCCGCCCTCGGACGGCGCCGCGGCGGCCACGCCCCACGGTTGGCTTCCGGTCGAATCCGACGCTTCCACGGACCCCGGGAGGGCCCGCCGCTAGCGAATCAGGTCGTCGGCGACGGCGTCGCCGTCGCTTCGGGCGTGGGCGTCGGCGCCTGGGTCGGGGTCGGCGTCGGTTCGGGGGTAGGCGTCGGCGTCGGTTCGGGGGTAGGCGTCGGGGTAGGTTCCGGCGTCGGCGTCGGGGTAGGTTCCGGCGTCGGCGTCGGGGTCGGGGTCGGCGACGGTTCGGGGCCCTTCGAGACCACGTATGAGATCGGCGTCCCCTGACCCACCGCGACATTCGGGCCCGGGTTCGTGCTGACGACCGATCCCGCGGGGACCGTCGGATCGAACGCGTCCGTCCGATCACCGATCGTCAGCTCGGCGGCGTTGATCGCGTTGACCGCGGCCGCCTCGGGCTGGTTCCGGACGTCGGGCACGGTCACGAGCTGCTGGCCGGCGACGACCGTCACCCGGACGGTCGAGCCCTTGTCGACGGTCGCGTTCGCCGGCGGGTCCTGGGCCGTGATCGTCCCGTCGGCCTGCCCGCTTTCCGCCGGCACGAACGACGCGGCCTGGAGCTGAACGCCGAGCTGGCTGGCCGTCGTCTGGGCGTCGACGAGCGTCCGTCCGACGAAGCTCGGAAGGACGACGGTCTGGGTGGCCGGCGTCCGGGGACCCGACAGGAGCTGGAATGCCAGGAACGCCACCGCGGCAAGGATGAGCAGGCCCAGCAGGCCGGCGATCCACGGCCACGGCCCACCGCCTGGCTCCTCGTCGACCACGCGGTCGTCCGTCGTGATGGCCGGCGGCGTCGCGCGTCGGGCCGGGCCCACTGCGGAGCGGTTGTCGGCGTACGGATCCGGCGCGTACGGCGGCGGACCCACCGGGGCGGATCGTGCAACGCCGGACGCCACGGTTGCGGCACCGGCGGCGCCGGAGACGCCATCCGCGGTCGTGTCGACGGCACCTGCGCTCCCCGCCCCGAGCGCGGCCCCGGCCACCGCTCCGGCAGCCAGCCGCGCCGCGCCCTCGTCGCCGGCAAGGAATGCGTCGAGTGCATCGGCCATCGCCGCGGCGGATGCGAAGCGTTCGGCCGGGTCCCGCGCGAGCGCCCGGCGGACGATCGCGTCGAGGGCTCCCGGAACGCCCGATCGCACGTCGGCCGGTCCGGGCACCGGACCGGACAGTCGAGCCATGGCGACGGCCGCGGCGCTGTCGCCCTCCCACGGCCGCCGGCCGGTGAGCAGCTCGTAGAGGACGATCCCGAGCGAGTACACGTCCGAGGCGGCCGTTGCCGGCTCGCCCCTCGCCTGCTCCGGGCTGAAGTAGTGGACCGAGCCGAGTGTGGTCCCGGGAAGCGTGAGTTGCGCCTCGGCGATGGCGCGGGCGATCCCGAAGTCGACGACCTTCGCCCGACCGTCGCGCGTGAGGAGGACATTGCCGGTCTTCACGTCGCGATGGACGATCCCGTGGGCATGGGCGGCCGCCAGCGCGCGTGCCACCTGCGCAGCGAGCCGAGCGGCCTGCCGGGGCGCGAGCGGTCCGTTCCGACGCAGGAGAGTGGCGAGATCCTCGCCGTCGACGAGCTCCATGACGATGTACGGACCCGCCGGATCGTCGCCGTAGTCGTAGACCGACACGACGTTCGGGTGGTTCAGCGACGCCGCCGCCTGGGCCTCCTGTCGGAAGCGGGCGAGGAAATCGGGGTCATCGCCGTACTCGGGCCGCAGGACCTTGACCGCGACGTCACGCCCGAGCTGCCGGTCGTTCGCCCGGTAGATCGTGGCCATGCCGCCCTGGCCCAACAGCTCGACGAGCCGGTAGCGTCCGCCCAGCGTGCTGCCGATATCCGCCACCTTCGGATCCCTCGTTCCGTGTCCGCGCCGTCGAGGCGGCTCGCCTCAGAGCGGAAGCGCGCTCAGGTACTCCCGAAACTCGCTGGCGAGCTCGGGCCGCTGGAGCGCCAGCTCGACCGACGCCTTGAGCCAGCCCATGGTCGTGCCCGCGTCGTAGCGAGTCCCCTCGAACTCGTAGGCGTAGACAGCCTGCTCCTCCATCAGCGCCTCGATCGCGTCGGTCAGCTGGATCTCGCCGCCCGCACCCTTCGGCGTCTGCTCGAGCTTGTCGAAGATCTTGGGCGTCAGCACGTAGCGCCCGATGATCGCGAGGTCCGACGGGGATTCGGCCGGCTTGGGCTTCTCGACGAGGCGGTTCACGCGATGGAGGCGAGGATCGTCCCGTGGCGCGTCGTCGGGCGGCGTCCCGATCATCCCGTAGCGCTGCGTCTCCTCGGGGGAGACCTCCATGACCGCGACCACCGAGCTGTGGGTCTCCTCGTAGGCGTGGATGAGCTGGCCGATGCAGGGCCGCTCGCCGACGACGACGTCGTCCGAGAGGATGACCGCGAACGGTTCGTGCCCGACGAGCTCCTTGGCCACGAGGACGGCGTGGCCAAGGCCGAGCTGCTCCTTCTGGCGCACGTAGGCCACCTGCGCGAGGTCGCTGATGTGGCGGATCTTGCGGAGCATCTCGACGTCGCCCCGCTGCTCGAGGAGCTGCTCCAGCTCGAAGTCGATGTCGAAGTGGTCCTCGATCGCGCGCTTCTGCGAGGAGGTCACGATGATGACCTGCTCGATCCCGGCCGCGACGGCCTCCTCGACCGCGTACTGGATCACCGGCTTGTCGACGAGAGGCAGCATTTCCTTCGGCTGCGCCTTCGTCGCGGGCAGGAATCGGGTGCCCCAGCCGGCGGCCGGGAAGACGGCTTTTCGGACGCGCATCGAACCTTCGCGGGCGATTGGGTGGGCGGCGTCGAGTATACCCGTGGTCCGGCCGCCTCCCGGATGGACGTCAGCGGCGGTCGGTCACCTCGAGCGGCCGGGTCGGCGTCGCGGCGGCGCGTTCTTCCTCGATCGCGGCCCGTTCCCGCCTCGGTCCGCCGAGGCGGATGGAGGTGAACGGGATGCGGAACTCGCGGAAGACGTCGATCGAGACGAGGAAGCCCGCGAACAGGAGCACGACGGCGACGAGCTTGGCGAGTTCGAACGGGCTCGTGATCCCGAAGCGGTTGAGCGTGTCGCCGGCGGTGGCGACGAACGCACCGAGCGCGATGAGGATCGTTGCCGGGACGCGCGAATGGATCCTCCGGTCGGCAATCGCGCGGGCCGCGCCGGGCAACGATGCGACGAAGTTGACCGGAAAGGCGACGACCGAGATCGCGAGGTTGAAGAGGAACGAGTCGCCGGACTGCTCCGGGTCCAGCGAGTACGCGAGGACGCGTCGCTTCGGCATGAACACGTACGCCGAGAACACCGCGCCGAGCGTGAGCGCGAACGCGCCGGTCACGTTCATGAACGGCGTCAGCAGCCGCAGGACGGCCGGGAAGAGCGTCGCGACCGGCTGCCCGGTGGCGGGGTCGAGCGCGTAGCCCGGGGCAGGCAGCGGCGCACCGGCCGTCAGGACGGCGGACAGGATCGTCGCCCCGACGACCGCGACCGCGGCGAGGATCGGCCAGCGATCGTTCTGGAAGTAGGTCTCGACGGCGACCGCGAGGGCCAGCACGCCGGCGGCCACGAAGTAGAGCAGCGGCGCCGTTCCGGCGTTCGCGTACTCGGGTTTCGTGCGGACGAGGAACGTGAACAGCCCGGCCAGGAAGAGGCAGAGCGCGAAGGCGTAGCCGAACCGGGTGCGACCCAGGAGGAACGCCGTTCCGAGCCCCAGCCAGCCGGCCGTCCAGACGGCGCCCGTCAGGTACCAGGTGCGGTAGAGGGTCTCGCTCCAACCGGATGCCGCCGCCAGTGCCTCGCACCCCGACGCGATCCCGAACCACAGCATGCCGATGGCCCACACGGCCTGGTAGCCGTGGCGGCGGTCGCGCCACTGGTCCACGAGCGCGAGCGCGAAGGCGAGCGCGAGGACGGACGTGACGCCGGGGAGGAGAACGGCGATGGACATCGCGCCAATTGTGCGACACACGGCGGCGCGACTCGGAAACCATCCGGCTGCCGCCAGCGGTCCGGGTCGGGACCGGCCTGATCGGGCACCTTGTCCGCCGCCGTTCGGGGCCTCACCCTGCCGTCATGCCTGTCGCCCCTCGCCGCCCGTCACGAGTCCTCATCGGCGCGCTGCTCGCAGCCCTCCTCTCGCTGGGAACGCTCGCGACCGACGCCCGCCCTGCGGCCGCCGCGGACTTCCCATCGTCCGATGCCGGGTATCACAGCTACGCGGAGATGGTCTCCGACATCAAGGCGACGGCCGCCGCCCACCCGGACATCGTTCGCGTCCTCTCGATCGGCAAGAGCTACCAGGGCCGTGACATCTGGGCGGCGAAGGTGAGCGACAACGTCGGGACGGACGAGAACGAGCCCGAGGTCCTCATCGACGCGCTCCACCACGCGCGGGAGCACCTGACCGTCGAGCAGGCGCTGTACGTCCTGCACGTCCTCGCCAACGGCTACGCGCAGGACGCCACGGTGAAGCGGCTCGTCGACAGCCGCGAGGTCTGGATCATCCTCGCGGTCAACCCCGACGGGTTCGAGTACGACCTCACCGGCGACCCGTACCGGGCCTGGCGGAAGAACCGCCAGCCGAACGCCGGCAGCAGCAACGTCGGCACGGACCTGAACCGCAACTACGACTACGACTGGGGCTGCTGCGGCGGCTCGTCGGGCAGCACGGCGGCCTGGAACTACCGCGGGCCGAAGCCGTTCTCGGCGCCCGAGACGCGCGTCGTCCGCGACTTCGTCAACTCGCGCGTCGTCGGCGGCGTCCAGCAGATCCGGACCCACATCACGCTCCACACGAACGACGAGCTCATCCTCTGGCCGTACGGGCACACGAAGACCGACGTCCCGGCCGACATGACGAAGGACGACCACACCGCCTTCGTCGCGCTCGGTCGGGCGATGGCGGCCACGAACGGCTACACCGCCGAGCAGTCGAGCGAGCTGTACGTCACCGATGGCGACGAGATCGACTGGCTCTACGGCCGCTATCGGATCTTCACGTTCACGTTCGAGCTCTACCCCGTCGAGCAGGGCACGGTCTGGAAGAACCACTACCCGCCGGACGAGGTGATCCCGCGGGAGACGGCCCGCAACCGGGCGGCGATCCTCCACCTCATCGACGCTGCGGCATGCCCCTACCAGGACGCGCACCTCGAGAAGCAGGACTGCGGGCCGCTGTACGAGGACTTCGAGCTGACCCGGACAGGCTGGAAGTACAACCCCTTCGGGACGGACACGGCGACCGGGGGGACGTGGACGCGCGGAGACCCGTCCGGCGTGTCGAGCGACGGGCCGAAGCAGCTGACGACGACGGCCTCCGGCCGGCGGGCGATGGTGACGGGCGTCCCAGCGGGCTCGACGCCCGGCTCGTACGACCTCGACGGGACGACGACCGCGGCCTCACCCACCGTGACCCTGCCCGCGACGCCCGGCCCGCTCACGTTCCGCTACTACTTCGCGCACTCGAAGGCCTCGACGTCCACCGACTACTTCCGCGTCTACGTCTGGGACCTCGGGACGAACGTCCGGACGGAGGTCTACAGCGAGACGGCGACGGCGGTCGACGACGACGCCGCCTGGGTCGCCCGCTCGATTCCGCTCACGCGCTGGTCAGGCCGGACGATCAGGATCGTGTTCCGCGCCGCGGATGGGTCGCCGCACAACCTCGTCGAGGCGGCCCTCGACGACGTCCGGATCCAGCGACCGTAGGCGTGCCGCCAGGCGTCAGGCCGGAACGACCTCGTGGTCGTCGCGGTGGAGCCCGTCGCACAGCGCCCAGCGCGATTCGCCCGCCGCGGACGCCGGGATCGGGACGGGCCGCATGATCTCGCGGACCTGTCCCTTGCGACAGAAGAGGTAGCCCTTCCGGCGCATCCACGTCCGGACGTGCGCCGGGTCCGAGTGGAACTGGAAGGGGCCCGGATTGATCGCCGGGGCCTCGGTCCAGCTCGGGGCGATCTCCGGGGCGACGATATCGAGGACGTTCAGCCGCCAGGGCGTGCCGTCGATGACCTCGCCGCAGCCGTCGCAACGACGCGCGATGTTGTCGTGCACGATCGTCGGGATCCGGATCCCCATGATCTCCATCTCGCGGCCGATGGTAGCAGCGGGTCCGGTGCGAAGGCCGCGAGCGGCAGGCTGGTACCCCCAGCCGGATTCGAACCGGCGATCTCCACCTTGAAAGGGTGGCGTCCTAGGCCTCTAGACGATGGGGGCGCGGCCGGGCGACGGTCACTCTAGCATCGGCGCCCAAAGGAGCCCTAGGGTCTGTAGGCGAGCGTAAGGACGAGCGCGAACGCGATCGCGCCGGCCGCCGCGAGCCCCGCGACGCCGCCGGCGATCGCGAACCCGAGCGCAGCCGCCATGCGGCCGTCGCGGCCGGCTCGGTACGTCGAGACGCCACCTGCCAGCGCGAGCGCGCCGAAGACGAGCCCGAGGACCGCGGCGCCCGATGCCAACAGCGGGATCTGCCGGGTGTCACGGACGGTGATCGCGTAGCCCAGGTAGAGGACGGATCCGATCAAAGCGATCGCGAGCGTCACACGGGTCGGCGTGACGAGGCGGCGGCGCGGGTGCGACGCGGGGCGGCCCGGCGCCGCTGCCGGACGCCACGGATCGTCCTCGTACTGCGACCGACCGCCATCGTCACGGCCAACGTCGTCGCGCCAGCTCATGCCGACTCTCCGCCTCCGTCGGCAGGCATCGACCGGCTTCGGTGGTAGATCGCGACGTTGTAGGAGAGCCGAGGACGCGTGAGACCCGCGGCCAGGTCCGCGCCGAGCGTCCCGAAGGCGGCTTCGAGCGCCGTCGCCGCGTCGTCGAGCGAGTCGAACGTCCACCAGCAGTGGACCACGCGGATCCTCCAGCCAGCCGCGAGGAACGGGCCTTCGCGCCGGCTCCACGGTCCGTACTCCGGGTGGTCCCCCGGACGCAGCCTCGAAATGTCGTCACGTCCGTAATCGTGGACGACGAGCAGTCGACCGCCGGGACGCAGGATCCGATCGGCCTCGGCGACCTGCGCGGGATCGGGTCCGCGGAACGCCGACCAGAGCGACAGCACGGCGTCCATCGACGCCTCTGGGAGGCCAGTCGCCTCGGCGGACGCCACTGCGGTCACGCGTGCCCCGATCGCCTCCGCCTCCCGCCGGCCGATCGCCCCCCCGTCCAGCAGCGCGACGTCTCGATCCCGCAAGGGACCGAGTGATTCGAGCGCACGCCCGAGCTTGCGCTCGGCGTCCACGTGGTCCGCAAGTCGCGAGGCGAGCGTCGGTTCGAGCTGCGTCGGAAGGTTGGTCACGAGACCGGGAGTATCACGTATCACGTGGCAGCCGGCCGTTGGCCGGCCTTTCCGCTACCGTCTGGCACGTGACACGCTCGGCGCCGTCGAAGGACGGCCAACGAGCCGGCGAACCCGCGGGAGCGCTGGCGACGCTCCGGGCGATGCCGCCCGGCATCCGCATCTTCCTTGGCTACGCGTTCCTCGTACTCGGGCTCATCGCGCTCTCGCTCCGGACGGTCGTCGAACAGGCCATCGCGATCCCGATCAGCCCGCTCGGCGTCGTCGTCATGGGCCTCCTCGCCTACACGATCTTCACCACGACCCTGACGCTCCAGCGCAAGGAGGCCGCGCGTCCCCTCGCGCTCGGCCTCGCCAGCCTCACGATCCCGGCGGTCCCGCTGCTCGTCGTGACCGGTCTGGCGGTCGAGGCGCTGATCGTCGCTGCGTTCGCGGTCGTGCTGTTCCTCGGCCTGACCCGACCGTCCGCTCGGGCCTGGCTGAGCGAGCCATAGCGCCGATCGAACGATCGCGGGTACATTTCGGGAGCGCGCCACCCCGTCGCGCGCTGGTTCGACCCTTCTGACTCGCCGCGGGCGATTCTGTCCGGCCGGTGGACCCGAGGTTTCCGAGTGAGCAAGCGATCTCGTGCATCCCAACGCGCCGCTCGCCCGCCCAGCGGCGCCCCCACCATCTCACGGCCGGGTCCGTCGGCCGGTGGTCCGCTGCCGGCTGCCGCCGCCGGAGGTGCGAGCGACGCTCCGGCCGTCGACGTCCCGCGGGTCGGCCTCGCCCGCGCGGCGACGGGCGGCGAGGGGGTGGCAGGGGCGCGTCCGGCCAGCCGTCCCGCTTCGGCTCGACGTCCCCGACCAGCGCGAACGTATCGCGATTCGCGGCCGTTCCTCGAGCGCCACCGGATGGCGATCCTGGGCGTCGGCGTGCTCGCGATCGTCCTGGTCGTCGCCGGCTTCGTCTTCTTCCAGGCGACCCAGCCGCTGTACGCCTGCTCGACGACGTTCAGCGCCCAGGGCGACACGAGCCCCAGCGGCGCGCCGCAGTCGGATCGCGGCAAGACGCACCTGAACCCCGGCACGTTCCAGCGCTACGACTTCTGCCCGCCGGCGTCGGGGCCGCACAACACGACGAGCCAGTACGGACCCATCGCGGCGCGGTACTACGCGCCGGACGAACAGACGGTGCCGCAGGGCTGGGTCCACAACCTCGAGCATGGCGCGCTCGTCGTGCTGTACAAGGGCGACGCGGGTGGCGATCAGACGCAGCAGCAGCTCAAGCAGTTCGTCGCGACGTTCCCGAACAGCCCCGTCTGCAACGTCAGGGCGGGGGTCGTCTCGCCGGTCGTCACGAGGTTCGAGCAGATGCCGCATGCCTTCGCGGCGATCGTCTGGGACCGGGTGATGTACCTCGACTCCTTCGACCCGGACCGCATCCTCGCCTTCTACGCCCGGTACGGCGAGCGGGCGAACCCGGAGCCGCAGTGCACGACGGCGTCGCCGTCGCCGAGCGTCCCGGCGTCGGCCTCGCCCGCGGCGAGCGGTTCGGTCGTCCCCTCGGCGGCGCCTTCGACGGAGCCGTCGGCCGCGGCGTCCGCCAGCCCGAGCTGATCGGCGGCGCGCGATGCGCCTGTTCAGCTTCAGGGGCGACGACGGCGGGGTCCGAACCGGCCGAATCGACGGTTCGGACGTCGTCGTTACCACGGGCCAGACCATCGAGAGACTGGCGAGGGAGGCCCTCGTGCCGGCGCCGGCCGTCCCGCGGCCCGGGAAGATCGTCTGCATCGGGCTGAACTACCGCGATCACGTCGAGGAGCAGCACATTCGGCTGCCGGACCGCCCGACGCTGTTCGCCAAGTTCGCGAACGCGGTGATCGCCGACGCCGAACCGATCGTTCGGCCGCCGGGGACGCGCGCGCTCGATCTCGAGGTCGAGCTCGGGGTCATCATCGGCCGGACCGCCCGCCGCGTGACTCGCGCCGACGCCGCGGATCACGTCGCCGGCTACGTCGTCGTGAACGACGTGACCGCGCGCGACTGGCAGGGACAGAGGGCGGCGCTGCGTGAGGGCGAGCACGGGGACGGCCAGTGGCTGCGGGCCAAGGGCTCGGACACGTTCCTGCCGATGGGGCCCGTCCTCGTGACCGCCGACGAGATCGGAGAACCGCAGGACCTCCACCTCCGGAGCTGGCGGATTCCCAGCCGCGGCCCGGGCGCTGGCCGAGCCCTCCTCATGCAGGACGGGACGACCGCCGACATGATCTTCGACATCCCGGCGCTCATCGAGTTCGTGAGCGCCTCCATCACGCTCGAGCCCGGCGACGTCATCTCGACCGGGACCCCCGCCGGCGTCGGCGTCTTCCGCGACCCACCGCTCTTCCTCGAGCCGGGCGACCGCGTCCGCGTCGAGGTCGAGGGGATCGGTTCGGTCGAAAATCCGATCGTCAACTGGACGGACGACCTGCACGGCCGGCCCGGCGCAGACTGACGTCGTGCTCGCGCTCGTCAAGTCCGCGCCCGGCCCCGGCCTCGAGCTGCGCGACGTTCCGATGCCCACCGTCGGCATCAACGATGTCCTGATCAGCGTCCACAGGACGGGCATCTGCGGCACGGACCTCCACATCGAGGCCTGGGATGCCTGGGCGGCGCGGACGATCGAGCCGCCGCTCATCGTCGGCCACGAGTTCGTCGGCGAGATCGTCGAGGTCGGCAGCAACGTCAGCGACTTCCATCCCGGTGAGCTCGTGAGCGGCGAGGGCCACGTCACGTGCGGCCGCTGCCGGCACTGCCTCGCCGGTCGGCGCCACCTGTGCGCCCACGCGATCGGCCTCGGCGTCGGGCGCGACGGCGCGTTTGCCGAGTACGTGGTGCTGCCGATGACGAACGTCTGGCATCACGCGCCGGGGATCGACGAGGACGTCGCCGCGATCTTCGACCCGTTCGGCAACGCCGTCCACACCGCGCTCGCGTTTCCCGTCCTCGGCGAAGACGTCCTCGTCAGCGGTGCCGGACCGATCGGGCTGATGGCGACGGCCGTCGTCCGCCACGCCGGAGCGCGCTTCGTCGTCGTGTCCGAGCCGAATGCGTTCCGTCGGCGCCTCGCCGACGCGATGGGCGCAACCGTCTCGATCGACCCGCGCGAACGTGACCTCGGCGACGTCCAGCGTGAGCTCGGGATGGTCGAGGGCTTCGACGTCGTCCTCGAGATGTCCGGCAACCCGACGGCCTTCCGAACGGCGATCGCGAACATGGCCCACGGCGCTGGGCTGGCGGCGCTCGGCCTGCCGACCGAGGAGATCCCGATCGACCTGACCGAGGTGGTCTTCAAGATGCTGACCATCAAGGGGATCTACGGTCGCGAGATGTACGAGACCTGGTACAAGATGACGGTCATGCTCGAGTCGGGGCTCGACATCCGCCCGGCGATCACCCACCGCTTCGCGTTCCGCGACTTCGCGGCGGCGTTCGCCGCCGCCCGCTCGGGCGATTCCGGGAAGGTCATTCTGAATTGGCAGAGCTGAGATCGCCCGGGCCCCGCAGGCACGTGCACGGTTGCGCAGCGGCTCTCCCCGTGGGCCGTGAGGCGGCGGGTTGCCTCATTCGCTGACGCCAGGCCACCCGACGGGCCGTACGGGCGCGATCCGCTCGATGCACTGCCGATGGCCAACCCTGTGGGCCTTTGACAGCCCGGCTCTGACAACGGCCCATCCCGTGAGCCGCTGTCACCGACTGTCGCCACGAGACGCGCCGCCCTGACCCGGCCGCTGGCACGGCGGAACGAATCCGACGACACGCTCGCGGATACGACCCACTGAGTGGGCCATCGCCGGAAGCCACCCAAAACGCCAGCGACCCTCGGCCCTGCGAGAATGGGAGCGGAGGACCACGATGACCACGCCGACCGCGCACGCAGCTGCCACCGGAACTGACCCCTTGGCGTTCCTCGCCGACGACGTCGAGAAGCTCCGCCGCGACCACCTCTACCGACCGCTTCGCGTCATGTCCGGCGAGCAGGGTCCCGAGATCGAGCTCGACGGCCGGCGCGTCGTCAGCCTCTCCTCGAACGACTACCTCGGCCTGACCCACCATCCACGGATGAAGGCGGCGGCCGAACGAGCGGTCCGTGAGCTGGGCGCCGGCTCAGGAGCCGTCAGAACGATCGCCGGGACCATGAGCGTGCACGAGCAGCTCGAATCCGAGCTCGCGGCCTTCAAGCAGACCGAGGCGGTTCTGACGTTCCAGTCGGGCTTCACCGCGAATACCGGCGTCATTCCCGCGATCGCCGACGAGCGCGACCTGATCGTCGGAGACCAGCTCAACCATGCGTCGATCATCGACGGGATGCGCCTCTCCAAGGCGCCCCGGAAGATCTATCCGCACGCCGACGTGGACGCCCTCCGAACGACCCTCCAGGCGGCGCAGGAGCGTGGCCGCGAGGATCCCGGCCACCAGGGCGAGCCGTACCGGCTGATCCTCGTCGTGACCGATGGCGTGTTCAGCATGGACGGCGACATCGCTCCGCTGCCCGGCATCGTCGAGGCCGCGGAGGAGGTCGGCGCGGCCGTCTTCATCGACGACGCCCACGCGTCCGGCGTGCTCGGCCGAAACGGACGCGGGACGGTCGACCATTTCGACCTCCACGGTCGCGTCGCGGTCCAGGTCGGGACGCTCTCGAAGGCCGTCGGCGTGCTCGGCGGCTATGTCGCGGGTTCGGCCGCCCTGCGCGAGTGGCTGACTCAGAGAGCACGGCCGTTCCTCTTCTCCACGTCACATCCGCCGGCCGTCGCCGCGGCGTGCCTCGAGGCCGTCCGGATCATGCAGGACGAGCCGCAGCTGCTGGACCGGCTGTGGGCGAACACGAAGCGGTTCAAGGCCGAGCTGACGCGCCTCGGCTTCGATACCGGGTCGTCCGAGACACCGATCACGCCGGTGATCGTCGGCGCCGCGGAGGCCGCGATCCGGTTCAGCGACGAGCTGCTGGCCGACGGCGTCTTCGCGACGTCGGTCGTCTACCCGACCGTCGCGCTCGACCGGGCGCGGCTCCGAACGATCGTCACGGCGGCGCTGACCGACGAGCATCTGGACCGTGCCCTGACCGCCTTCGATCGCGTGGGCCACCGCCTCGGGCTCATCGCCGGGTGACGGAAACCGGGACGGACCTCCCGCTCGACACGCATCTCCACACCGATCTGTCTCCCGACTCGAATGTCCCGATCGACGTCTATTGCGCACTCGCCGTCGAGCAGGGGATCGCCGAGCTGGCGATCACCGATCACGTCGACTTCGATCCACGGGATCCCGCGTACGACTACCGCGACTTCGCGACGCGCGAGCGGACCGTGCGCGAAGCGGCCGAACGCTGGGCACCGAAGGGCGTTGCTGTCCGGTTCGGTGCCGAGCTGACGTACAACCGCCGCTGGGAGGACGACGTCCGAGCGCACCTCGCAAGGCACCGCTACGACTACACGATCGGCTCGGTCCACGACTGGCCCGACTCACCCTATCGAGGCGCAGGTGTGGCGGCGTGGATTCGCACGAGCTCGCTGCACGACGTCCTCGCGCCGTACTTCGAGGAGGTGACCGCGGCCGCTCGGTCGCGGCTCTTCGACACGATCGGCCACCTCGATGTCGTCAAGCGCTACCTCCACCCGCACGTCCCGGCGAGCGCGCTCGCCGGAGCACCCGAGCTGTTCGAGGAGAGCCTGCGGGCGCTCGTCGAGTCCGGGACGGCCCTCGAGGTCAACACCAGCGGCCTGCGGCACGATGCCGGTGAGACGTATCCCGCGCCGTGGGTCGTCAGCTGGTACCACGAGCTCGGCGGCGAACGGGTGACCGTCGGCTCGGACGCCCACCGAAAGAACCACTTCGCCCACGGGCTGGACGACGGCTATCGTGTCGTCGCGGAGGCCGGCATCGACCGGCTCGCGTTCCGCCGGGGAGGCGAGGGCGTCGCGGTGGCCCTGCCTTCACGCTTCCGATCGGGCGCCGCCGCCTAACGGGGCTCCGTGCCGTTCGTTATGGAACTCGACGATGCCGCGCTCGAACGGCTGGTGGATCGCGCGAAGAACGGCGAGGCCGAGGCCTTCGGCGAGCTGTTCGACCGCTATCACGTGCCCGTCTACCGGTACATCGCCAGCCGCGTCGTCCGGCCGAGCGACGCGGAGGACCTCACGCAGACGGTCTTCGTCAAGGCCCTCGAGGCGTTGCCGCGCTACCAGCTGCGTGGTGTCCCGTTCGGCGGCTGGCTCTTTCGATTGGCCAGGAACACCGTGATCGATTTCGCTCGAACCAGGCGCGACCACGTCGAGTTCGAGGCGCTCCTCGAACGGCCCTCGGACGACGGCGCGCCGGACGCGCTCGTCGCTCTGCGTCAGGACGTCGCCGAGGTTCGAACGGCGCTGGCCCGCCTGACCGAGGAACAGCGCGAGGCGATCAGCCTGCGGTTCTTCGCCGGGCTGTCCGCACGCGAGGCCGCGATCGCCATGGGCAAGCAGGAGGGGACGATCCGCGGGCTTCAGTTTCGCGCGATCGCCGCACTGCGCCGGCATCTCCAGGCGGGCGACCCCGACGCGGCCGTCGCCCTCACCGCCATCTCGGAGCTGTGACGATGTCGGACGACGCGCTGCTCGCAATGTCCCCGAACGACGACCTTCGGCGACTGATCGCCGCGTATCGCGCCTCGCTCACGCCCGACGCGAACGCGATGGCGGTCCTTCGCGCCGGCCTCGTGGCGCGGGCGGCCGCAGGCGCGACGGACGGCGCGACGGAGGCCGCTCGCACTGCGCCTCGCCGCACGCACAGGCCGCTCGCGGCGGCAAGAGAGCGGCGGCTGGCCGCGGGGCTGCTGGCGGCCGGCATCGGGACCGCGGCGATCGTCGGCGGGGCTGCGGCGGCCCAACCCGGCGGCCTGCTGTACGGGCCGAGGCTGTGGGCGGAGACCGTGACCCTGCCGCGCGAGCCGGAGGCGCGGGTTGAGGCGGACCTCCACCGCCTCGATGCCAGACTCGCCGATGCCCGGGCAGCCGCGGCCGCGAGCGACGTGAATGGCGCGCGTGCCGCGCTCGAGGCGTTCGGTGCGGTGGTCGACGACGCGCTCGTGGGCGCGGGCAGCGACGGCGAGCGCGAGCAGCGCGTCGCGCTCGGGCTCGAGCGCCGGCGCGATGCGCTGTCGGCCCTCCGGCCGGCGGTGGCGGCGTCGACCGCGGACGACACGCTTCGCGGGCTGATCGATCGGACGAACGCCGCGATCGACCGTCTCGGCGGTGGTGACGAGCCCGCTAGGGGCAAGCCGCCGAACGCGAACCCGGGCAACGCCGGCGGGAACGCCGGGAACGGCAACGGCGACGCGGGCGGCGACGACGACAACGGCAAGGCTGGCGGGAACGGGAGTGGCAACGGGGGCGGTGGCAACGCCGCGTCTGACGCACCACCGTCGGGGTCGAATGCGGACGGACACGGGCCGAGCGACCGGCCGAACGCTTCGCATTCCGCTGCCTCACCGGCGGGTCGGCCCGACCAGACCCCGCACTGACTGGGTGTCGTCGATCGGGCACCGGCGATCGGGGAATCAACAACGGGCCGGATGCCTCGTCGGCACCCGGCCCGTCGGGTTTCGCTGGGACAGCGAGCCTGTCTAGCGGCGGATCCGCTTGGGGCTCGGGACGAGCAGCAGGAGCGATGCAAGCAGGCCGGCCAGGACCATCAGGCCGAGCCGCCAGCTGTCGCCACCCGACTGCGGGCCGTTGCCACTGACCGTGTCGGTGGGCGGAAGGGTGAGCTTCGGGGTTCCGGTCGCAGCTTCGACCGACTCGCTCGGCGCCGTCGACTGGCTCGCTTCGACCGACTCGCTGGGCGCCGTCGACTGGCTCGCCTCGACCGACTGGCTCGGCGCCGTCGACTGGCTCGCCTCGGCCGACTGGCTCGGCGCCGTCGACTGGCTCGCCTCGGGCCCGACGCAGATGTGGCTCAGGTTGAGAAGGTTGTCGTCCACGATCGTGTCGGACGCGCCGGTCAGCGTGTCTCGACCGGTGACGACGTCGTACATCACGATCGCGTTGCCGCCACCGTTGGAGTAGCCGTTGACGGTCAGGGCCCCGGCCGTTGTGAAGGTCGCGGTCACGGTCGCCGGAAGGTCGCTCCCATCGGTGCCGGTGTGGACGAAGTGCCAGAGGACCTGGCCGGCCGCGAGACCCTCGCTGCCATCGCATTCATGCGTCGTCGACTGATCGTTCCAGGCGATGCCGTTCGACGCGTCCTGGTGGAGGTCGTTGGCCGACACCACCGCCGGTGCCAGCAGGGAAACGCCCAGCATCCCGGCGACGGCGAACCAGCCGACGCGGCGCAGCAGTTGGTCGCGCACCGCGAGCGACGAGCTCATCCCGTTCATTCGATTGCCACCCCTTTCGTGTTCCTTCCGCCGGAACCTGAGATCCGCTTCGACGCAATCGCGTCGGATCAGTGCGGGCGCCAATCGTCGCAGCACGTCTGACTTCGGTCCAGTACTTCGGTACCCCTATTGACACGCACATACCTAACAAGTCCGCACCACCGCCTTTGAAACTCGGTGCGCCCGGACAACGACGGTACTGCCCCGCTCGCCGGCGATCCGACCCGACGGTCGGGATCCCCGGTTCGCTTACGATTGACCCTCACCGTCGCAGAGGTCGCTGCTTTCGTGCCTGTCGACGCCGCCATCGGACGTGCCCCGGATGCCGACGACGCCACGCTTCGAGATGCCGTTCGAAGCGAGCTCAACGCCGCGCTCGCCAGGGCACTCGAACGCGGACTTCGGGCGCCGCCGGAGACGCCGGCATTGCCGGCGGTCGAAGTCGAACGACCGGCGAAGCCGGAGCACGGCGACCTTGCGACCAGCATCGCCCTGAAGCTGGCGAGGCCGCTGCGGCGCAGGCCGATCGACATCGCAGACGCCATCCTCGCCGAGATCCGAACGACGGACGCCGATACGGGCTCACCGATCGAGGGCGCGGAGGTCGCGCCGCCCGGCTTCATCAACGTCCGCGTGTCGACCGCCGCGCTCGAGTCCCGAATCCGCCGCGTCCTCGCAGACCCGCTGAGCTGGGGGCGCGTGCCGGCGCCTCGCGACGCGGCCCGGATCAACGTCGAGTTCGTCTCGGCGAATCCGACCGGTCCACTGCACATCGGAAACGCGCGGGGGGCATTCGTCGGCGACCTCCTGGCGCGCGTCCTCGATGCCGCCGGCAATCGCACGACGCGCGAGTACTACTTCAACGACTTCGGCGCCCAGGTCCGCAACCTCGGCCTCTCGGTCCTCGCCGTCCGGACGGGCGGACCCGTCCCCGACGATGGCTACCACGGCGACTACGTGTCCGACCTCGCGGCGTCGCTCCCGGACTCGATCGCCGCGGCGGCCGGAGCCACAGGCGAGGATCCTGGCCTCGCCGTCGGCGTCTGGGCATCCGAGCGCGTCCGAGCCGGGATCGAGGCGTCGCTCGAGCGGCTGGGCGTCCACTTCGACGTCTGGAAGAGCGAGGGGTCGCTTCATCGCGAGGGCTGGGTCGAGCAGGCGATCGAACGCCTCCGCGACGGCGGGCACGTGTACGAGCAGGACGGCGCCACCTGGTTCCGCTCGACGACGTTCGGCGACGACAAGGACCGGGTCCTCATCCGCTCGACAGGGGAGCCCACATACTTCGCCGCCGATGTCGGCTACGTCGTGGAGAAGTTCAGCCGTGGCTTCGACGAGCTGATCTACGTCTGGGGCGCAGACCACCATGGAACGGTGGCGCGCCTGCGCGGCGCGGCGCAGGCGATGGGGCTCGACCGGGAACGCGTCCAGATGCTGCTGACCGGCTGGGTTCGATTCGTCCGTGACGGGGTCGAAGTCTCGATGTCGAAGCGAGCCGGAACGTTCATCACGCTCGACGAGCTGCTGTCGGAGGTCGGCGTCGATGCCGCACGCTGGTTCTTCGCGTCACGCGGCGCGAACGTCGACATCGACTTCGACATCGAGCTTGCGAAGAAGCAGTCGAATGAGAACCCGGTCTTCTACGTCCAGTACGCGCACGCGCGAATCGCGTCGATCCTCCGGAAGGCGACAACCGAAGGGCTCGCGCCGTCCGCGTCGATCGACGGCCTCCTCGCGGGCGAGCCGGAGGCGGCCCTGGCACGAGTGATCGTTCGCTTCCCGGAGGTCGTCGAGGACGCCGCCGCCGCCCGCGAGACGCACGCCGTGACGACGTACGCGACCGAACTCGCGACCGCCTTCCACCAGTTCTATCGCGACGCGCGTGTGGTCGACCCGTCCGAGCCCGCGCGTTCGGCCCGGAGGCTGGCGTTGGCGCGCGCGGCCCAGGTGACGCTCGCCTCGGCGCTCGGGCTGCTCGGGATCTCCGCGCCTGAGTCGATGTAGCTGGTGCGCCGCGCGCGCGGTCGCGCCGAGCGGCGATGCCTTGGGCCTGGTGGCATCACTGGAGCCGACCGGAGCCCGCGCCCGCGGGAGACTAATCGCTGGTGCCGAAGGCCGAGGCGAGGTGCGCGTACACGGTCCGGTTCGGGGCGACCAGGAACACGACCCGCCCGTCGGGGAGCGTTCGGACGTCCGCGGTCCTGCCGGTCGCCTGGAGCTGACCCGCAACGTTCAGCGTCGCCGACTGGAAGGCGGCTGCGTCGCCTGACGTGTCCCAGCGCGTGACGAGCGCGAGCGCCCAGTCATCGATCGACCCACCGCTCGGGCCCGTCGCAAGGACGAGCCGATCGCCGCCCCAACCGGCGGCCGCGGCATCTGCGTCCGCCTCACTGAGCCTGCCGACGTCGCGGAGCCAGATCCGGGTCTGGAACTCGCCGAGCGAATCGGTCAGCGTCACCCGCCAGCCGGGTCCCAGCTGCTTCGCGAGATCGGCGGGGACGTCGATCGGCAGGACCGCTTCGTTCGCGGCGTACTTCTCCGGATGGAGCAGCTGCTCCGTGGATGCGGGCGGCCGAGTGTAGGCGCCGTCGACGGCAGCCCAGCCGCCCGAGGTCCGCAGCCCGGTCACGAACGAGAGTCCGGTCTGATACGGGAACAGCAGGGTCTCGCGCAGGATCGACGGCATCGATCGCAGCGTCTCGAGCTGTTTCGGATCGCTCGACTCCGTGAGGAGCTGGAGCGTCTCCGCTGGCGTCAGGTGCTGCTGCGCCCAGAGCGACATGAGGACCGTCGCGTCGCCCTCGGCGACTGACAGGTGCGCGAGGTCGCGGTCACCCTCGCCGACCTGGTCGACCTTGAGGTTCGCCAGCCCGAAGTTCTGGTCCTGGAGCGCGTGGTCGAACTCGTGCGCGAACGTCACCCGCTCCACGGGACCGGGCGCGCCCGCCTTCGAAAGGACGTAGAGCGTCTTCGCGGCCGGCTCGTAGAGTCCCGCGACCTGCGACGTCAGGAGCTCGAGATTGAGCTGCTCGAGCGACGCGTCCGGCGGCAGGAGGCCGAGCGCCTTGAAGGCCCGCTCCGTCGCGAGCTGGACGTCGCGAGGCGTCCCCTTCTCGACCTCGTCGGTCACGACCTTCGTCATCGCGGTCGCGTCCACGAACTGCTGCCGGACGGGCGAGGTGGCGCGAAGCTCGCGGATCGCCTGGACGTCGGTCTCGATCTGGGCATATATGGCCGCGTCGCCATCGGATGACGCGCTCGCCGACGGCAGCAGCGACGGCGACGCCGTCGCCGTCGCCGTCGAGGGAGGGGGCGACGACGGGCCCGCAGACGGGCTGGACGGGGACGGTGTCGTCGTCGTTCCACACGCGGCGAGGACGAGGACGAGCAGTGCGGCCGTGGCTCGCGGTGCACCACCGAAGGGCTTCGCACGCACGTGCCGGGGAACGATCACGCGGCGGATTGTGGCACGGCGCCAGGCGATCTCCGCTGGTACGGATGGCTCGCGCGCGGGTGCCTGCCGGAGCCGGTGAGGGAATGTCCGTTTCTTAATCGATCCGCGGCTTGCCGCTGAACCTCGCGCGCCTAGCGTATGCCTCGGAACGAACCCCTCAGGTTCCATCCTCCCTCCCTCCGACCGGGGGCGCCGATTGGGCAGGCGCCTCCGGTCCTTCCTTTTCCGGGCCACTCGCTTCCGTCGCGCCGACGGCAACCGCTGGCCAAGCGCGGTGTGACAGAATCGGCGCGATGGAACTGAGCTGGTATGGCCGAACGTGCGTCCGTCTTCGTGGACGTGACGCCGTCGTCGTCAACGATCCCTACCAGGCGGTGGTCGGACCGACCGGACGCGGCCTCACCGGCGACATCGTGACGTACAGCCACCCGGACGACACACCGCTGCCGAAGGCGAAGGGCCGGCCGTCACGCGACGGCGCGACCCTCCTGCCGTCGAGCCTCGACAATTCGTTCGTCCTCGACGGCCCCGGTGAGTACGAGGTCAAGCACGTCCTGCTCACGGGCGTTCGGACATGGCGCGACGAGGCGCGCGGCGATGATCGCGGTCGCCCACAGGTTGCCTTCGTCGTCGAGCTCGACGGCATCCACACGATCCACCTCGGCGACATCGGCCACCTGCTGTCCGAGGAGAAGCTCGCCGACATCGGACCGGTCGACGTCGCCTGCGTGCCCGTGGGTGGTGCCCTGGGCCCTACGAAGGCAGCGGAGCTCATCGCCCAGCTCGACGCGAAGATCGTCGTGCCGATGCCGATCACGGACGACGAGGCCGTCGGGTCGGAAGCCCTCGCGCGCTTCCTCCACGAGATGGGCGCGACCCCGACGACGCAACAGAAGCTGACTGTCACGCCGTCGACGATCCCCCAGGAGGCGACGACCGTCCTGCTCGAGTCGCGCGGCAAGTCAGCCTGACGCCGGCGGCGGGCCCCCTCCACCGTCACGGGCGACGCGAGCGCCTCACCGTCGATCCACGACGATGCGCCCCTTCTTGACGACGACCCGGACGAGATCGGCGCCCGGCCAGTAGGGAAGCTGGTCGACCGACGGGACGCCCCACACGACGAGATCGCCCTGCTTGCCGGCCTCGATCGAACCAACCTCGGCGTCGAGGCCGACGGCCCGTGCGGCGTTGATCGTCACGGCAGCGAGCGCCTCGGTCGGCGCCATGCCTAGCTCGAGGCAGGCCAGCGTCATGACGAGCGGAAGCGACGGCGTCGGCGACGTTCCCGGGTTGAAGTCAGTGCCGAGCGCGACCGGGACGCCGGCCTCGATGAGCGTTCGCGCCGGCGCATGGCTCGACTTCATGAGGAACCACGTCGTCGCCGGCAGGAGCGTGGCGACGACGGCGCGGTCGGAGCCTGCGGCCGCTGCGAGCGCGGCGATGCCCGCGTCCGAGGGCGCTCCGAGGTGGTCGACCGACACCGCGCCGATCTCTGCGGCCAGCTCGGCGCCGCCCGACGGCGAGAGCTCGTCGGCGTGGAGCCTCGGCTCGAGCCCGTACGCTCGCGCAGCCTCGAGAATCCGGCGCGACTGTTCGGGGGTGAAGACGCCGTCCTCGCAGAACACGTCGCAGAAGCGCGCCCGGCCCTGGGCCGCGATGCCGGGCAGCTGCTCGTCGATGACGTTCCTCACATACGCGGCCGTGCCGTCCGGACGACCCCGGTACTCGGCCGGGACGGCGTGGGCACCCAGGAACGTCGGTATGACGTCGATCGGGCCCTCCTCCCCGAGTCGGTAGGCGACGTCGACGAGGCGGAGCTCCGTGGCGAGGTCGAGGCCGTAGCCGGACTTCGCCTCGATCGTCGTCGTCCCGTGGGCGATCATCTCGGCGAGCCAGCGGCGGCCGTGGTCGAGGAGCTGGTCGCGCGAGGCCTGCCGGGTCGCGGCGACCGTCGAGAGGATCCCGCCGCCCGCCTCGAGGATCTCGAGGTACCCGGCGCCCTGCTGACGCTGGAGCAGCTCGCGCTCGCGCGTTCCGGCGAACAGCAGGTGGGTGTGGGGGTCGACGAGCCCCGGGGTGACCACGCCGCCGGCGGCGTCGAGCCGGGCGAACCGTTCGAGCGGGAGGCCCGCCTCGTCGAGGAGGATCTGGACGTCGTCGGCCGGGCCCGTCGCGACGATGCGTCCGTCCCAGCAGGCGATCCATGCGTCGCGACCGTCGAGGGGCGCGACGTCCGCCTGCGTCTCGCCGCGCCGCACGCCGCCGGCCAGCGTTGCGATCGAGCGCGCGCCGGAGACGAGCAGCCCGCGCGCGTCAGCTTCCCCGCGGCCGCCTTCGATCAGCCGAAGGGTCATCGACGCCGCGCCGGGTCCGCCCGAATGCGGGTCAAGGCCGCACCGAGGCTTCTTCGGCCGCGGCGAGTCTCAGCTCGAGAGCCTGGAGCGGCGAGAAGTCGCGGAGCCGGATCGCGTCGGCCGCGCGGGCGAGCCGCGCCTCGACGGAATCCTCCGACGATCGATCCGCGCTGGTCGCATCGGACGGTTCGCGGACGGAGTCTGCGCGCGCGGCGACGTCGAGCAGCGCGTCGAGCGGGGCGAGTCCGATGAGCTCGGACTCCCGCGCGGCCGTGTCCTCCTGGGCGGCGAGGGCGGACACCGCCTGCCAGACCTCCCAGATCGATGTCGTCCGGAAATCGAGCAGGTTCATCGAGACCTGTGCGACGCCGAGCTCCTCGATCCAGAACCCATTCGCCTGGACCTTCGGCAGCCCGCCACCGGATTCGCGGACGCGCCGGGCAATCCGCTTGGCGAGGCCGACGTCGCTCGACTCGAGGTTGATGTTGTAGGCGATGAGGAACGGCCGGGCGCCGACGGCCACGGCGCCGGCTCGCGGGTGCATTCGTGACGGCCCGAAGTCGGGCTCGCGGCCGCGCTGCCCGATCTCGGCCTTCAGGCCCTCGTATTGCCCGCGCCGGACATCGGCAAGCCGCTGACGGTCGGGGCGCAGCGCGGCGTTCGCATAGAGGTAGACCGGCAAGCCGAAGCGTTCGGCGATCCGTCGCCCGAACGCGCGTGCGATCACGACAGTCTCGTCCATCGTCGCGCCGGCGAGCGGAACGAACGGAACGACGTCGACTGCACCGATCCGCGGATGCTCGCCGCGGTGCTCGTCCATCTCGATCGTCTCGATCGCTGCGGCGACGAGCGCCTCCAGCGCATCCTCCACCTGGGCGGCCTCCCCGGCGAGCGTGAACACACTGCGGTTATGGCTCGCGTCGCTCGTTCGGTCGAGGAGGTGGACGCCGGGGATCCGGGCGATCGCGCCGGCGAGCTCGTCCACCACCGCGATCCGACGACCTTCGGAGACGTTCGGGACCGACTCGACGAGGGGCATCGGCCGTATCGTTGCACGTCGACGACGGGCGCCGTGGGGCAGTGGCGACCGAGCGTCCCGCAGGCCCGAGGTCCCTCCGTGACGTCCGCTCGACTTGGCCTCTTTCGGCAGCCCGATTTCCTCAAGCTCTGGTCGGCCGAGACGATCAGCCAGTTCGGGACGCAGGTCAGCCTGCTCGCCGTGCCGACCGTCGCGATCCTCGTGCTGAAGGCGCCGCCGTTCGAGGTCGCGCTGCTCGGCACCGTCGAGTTCCTGCCGTTCCTGCTGTTCACGCTGCCAGCCGGCGTGTGGGTGGACCGGTTGCGGCGGCGGCCGATCCTCATCGCGGGCGACGTCGGTCGCGCGATCAGCCTCGCCTCCATCCCGATCGCCTACGAGCTCGGCGTCCTGACCATCTGGCAGCTCTACGTCGTCGGTTTCGCGAACGGACTGCTGACGGTCTTCTTCGACGTCGCCTACCAGAGCTACCTGCCGTCGCTCGTCGAGCGCGAGCACCTCGTCGAGGGCAACTCGAAGCTCGAGATCAGCCGATCCGCGGCGCAGATCCTGGGACCCGGGGTCGCCGGTGGGCTGATCGGGGTCGTCACGGCGCCGCTCGCGATCGTCGCCGACGCCCTCAGCTTCGTGGGTTCGGCCCTCTTCGTCTCCCGGATCCGGCGGTCCGAGCCGCGCCCGGACCGGACCGGCGCCGACGGCCAGGCGCCCGCGTCGATGCGCGAGGAGATCCGCGACGGCCTCCGCTATGTCCTCGGGCACCCATACCTGCGGATGATCGCGGGCGCGACCGGGACGTCCAACCTGTTCTCGAACATCCAGTTCTCGCTCTACCTCTACTACGTCTACACGACGCTCGGGCTGGACCCGGCGACCGTCGGCGTGATCTTCGGAATCGGAAGCATCGGCACGATGATCGGGGCCCTGACGGCGAACCGGATCGCCGGGCGGATCGGCGTCGGACCGGCGATCGTCGCGTCGATCGCGATCTCGTTCCCGGGCGCACTGCTCATCCCGCTCGCGCCGGGCAGCTTTCCGTACCCGTTCCTCGTCGCCGCTGCGGCGCTGGGCGGCTTCTCGGCGCTCGTCTACAACATCAACCAGGTGAGCTTCCGCCAGGCGATCACGCCGGAGCGGATGCAGGGCCGGATGAACGCGACGATGCGTTTCATCGTCTGGGGGACGATCCCGATCGGGCAGATCATCGGTGGGGCCATCGGTTCGTTGCCCGCAAACGGCGTGATCGCCGCCATGTGGATCGGCGCCCTCGGCCAGGTGATCCCGCCGCTGTTCGTCTTCTTCTCGCCGGTCCGAAGGCTGCACCGGATGCCGAGGCCGACGGGCGACGGCGTCGCCCTCGACGACATCGTCGCCGCATCGCGCAGGATCAGCGCGGACGCCGCCCCGGCATCAGACGACGCGACGACGCTCGGCGAGGCCGTCGACGAGACGCCCCACCCGACCTCGGGCGGGGCGCCGCTCACCCGGCGCGACGACGGCTGAGGCTTCGGATTCAGCGCGCGGAGTCGAGCATCGGCACCCGAATGCCACGCTCTCGCGCGACATCGATCGCCCGCTCGTAGCCGGCGTCGACGTGGCGGACGACGCCCATCCCGGGATCCGTCGTCAGCACCCGTTCGAGCTTTCGGCCGGCGAGATCCGAACCGTCGGCGACGGCGACCATGCCCGCATGCTGGCTGTAGCCGATGCCGACGCCGCCGCCGTGGTGGATGCTCACCCAGGTCGCCCCGGCGGCCGTGTTGACGAGCGCGTTGAGGAGCGGCCAGTCGGCGACGGCGTCGGTCGCATCGCGCATCGCCTCCGTCTCGCGGTTCGGTGATGCGACCGAGCCCGCGTCGAGGTGATCGCGCCCGATGACGATCGGCGCCCGAAGCTCGCCGGCGGCGACCATCTCGTTGAAGCGGAGGCCGGCCTTCGCGCGCTCGCCGTAGCCGAGCCAGCAGATCCGTGCCGGCAGACCCTGGAACGGGACGCGCGCCTCCGCCATCTCGATCCAGCGGCGAAGGCCGGCGTTGTCCGGGAACAGGTCGAGGATCGCCTCGTCCGTGCGGCGGATGTCGTCCGGGTCGCCGGACAACGCCGCCCAGCGGAACGGTCCCTTGCCCTCGCAGAAGAGCGGCCGGATGAAGGCCGGCACGAAGCCCGGGTAGTCGAAGGCGTGCTCGACACCGGCCTCCTTCGCCTGGGCCCGCAGGTTGTTGCCGTAGTCGAAGGCGACCGCGCCGTTCGCCTGGAACGAGAGGATCGCTCGAACATGCTCGGCCATCGAGGCCACCGAGCGGCGGACGTAGACCTCGGGCTGGGTATGCCGGAGGGCGAGGGCGTCGTCGAGCGAGATCTCGGCCGGGACATACCCATCGAGCGGATCGTGGGCAGACGTCTGGTCGGTGACGACGTCGAACCGCTCACCGGCATTGGCCCAGCCGGGCTCGATCTCGGCCGCGTTGCCGACCAACGCGATCGAGCGGGCCTGGCCGGCGGCAGCCGCCTGTCGGGCCGCGCGGAGCGCCTCGGCCGGATCGTGCGTGAGCTCGTCGACGTAGCCGATCTCCTGCCGGCGTCGGGCGCGCGCCGGGTCGACCTCGATGACGAGCGCGACGCCCTCGTTCATCGTGACCGCCAGCGGCTGCGCGCCGCCCATTCCGCCGAGGCCCGCGGTCAGCGTCACGCGGCCGCGCAGCGTCCCGCCGAAGTGCTGGCGGGCGAGCTCGGCGAACGTCTCGTACGTCCCCTGGAGGATCCCCTGCGTGCCGATGTAGATCCAGGAGCCTGCGGTCATCTGGCCGTACATCATCAGCCCTTCGCGCTCGAGCTCGCGGAAGTGCTCCCACGTCGCCCAGCGGCCGACGAGGTTCGAATTGGCGATGAGCACACGCGGCGCCCATTCGTTGGTCCGGAACACCGCGACCGGCTTGCCCGACTGGACGAGGAGCGTTTCGTCGTCGCCGAGCCGGCGCAGCTCGCGGACGATCGCGTCGAACGCCGCCCAGCTCCGCGCCGCCCGACCGGTCCCGCCGTAGACGACGAGCGCGTCGGGGTTCTCGGCGACCTCCGGGTCGAGGTTGTTCATGAGCATCCGGAGGGCGGCCTCCTGCGGCCACCCCCGCGTGCTGAGCGTCGTGCCGCGCGGGGCACGAACAGGACGGGCGCCGGGAAGGGGCTGAGCCATCAGCGCGATCGTAGTCTCAGCCGTCGGGCGCGGCCGAACCCCCCTCGATCCTCACGCGGCGGCGGCGTACGGCTCGTCACAGCAACGCCGTCAGCGCACCGCTGCCGCCAGCTGCTCGCCAAGGCGCTTCGCTCCGGCCGACGAGATCGACAGGAGCGCATGCGACGAGGCCAGGACCGTGTGGTACGTGAACAGACCGCCGGCACACGACCCGATGTACGTCGTCCGGCCCGCGATGTCCGCCTGCGCGTGACCGTTCACACCGCCCGCCTGCGAGCAGGCGCCGTCGTCGAACGAGTCGCGATAGTCGCGGAACGTCGCCTCGTCGATCCCCGCGTCGCGCAGCCGGAGGACCGTGGCGAACGCGAAGTCGCCCGTCGCCGCGTCGGCATACAGGGCGGTCGCGCCGGCCGTCGCGATCCGCGCGAGCGCCGGATCGGCGAATGCCTGGGCATCGACGTCGGGGTCGGTCTGGCGATCGAGCGGTCCCATCGTCGCCGGCAGCAGCTGGACCAGCGCCGGGTCGATCGGGAGGACGGGGGACGTCGTTGCCGCGGAGGCAGACGCGGGCGCCGAAACCGCGACGCCTGGCGACACCGGCGCGGACGCCTCCGCCGTTGCGGGCGCGGGCGACGGCCGAACTGACGGGAGGCCCGACGGCGCGGTCGACAGCAGCGTCGGGCTCGCGGTCGACGCACAACCGGCGACGAGAGCAGCCATCACGCTGGCCAGGGCGATCGCGACGACTGCGAACGCCCGGGGACGTCGCCTCACGCGAGCTCGCGCCGCATGACCGGGAAGCGAGGGTCGTCGGCCGCGACCGCGAAGCCGGCCGCGATCCAGAACGCCGGTGTCGCCGCGCTCGTCGCGTTCTCCGGCGCGCCAACCTCGGGGTATGCCTCGACCGCGACGAACCCGCGCTCGGCGAGGTCGCTGCAGACACCGGCCACCAGTCGAGCCGCCCATCCCTGGTCGCGTCCGGCGGCCGTCGTCGCGATGCACGTGATGACGGCAGGCGGCGGCGACTGCGGCAGCTCCGGGTAGAGGTCGCGCAGCCGCTGCGCGCGTGGATAGGCGGTCAGCGGTCCGTACTGCGAATACGCGACCGGCGTTCCGTCGACGAGCATGACCTTCGCGTACGAGCCGAAGACCCGGGCGCCGCGAGTCAGCAGGCGCAGCTTGGGCGGTGCGTCGGCGGCCGGAGCAGGGGCGGCGTCGCCGCGGACGAGGAAGGGGTTCGGGCGGTCGTCACCCGACCGGGCGAACGGATTGTCAGCGCGGTCGTCGCCGCCGGGTGTGAACGGATTCGGCGCCGGGGCGGCGGCGCGCGGGGGCGCGAACGGATTGTGGTTGGGCGCCGGGGCCGGCGGACCGGCCGGGTCGGCAGGCGCCGGCGGGTCGAACCAGCTCGGTCGTGCCGCCTTCGAACCGCGTGAGGCGTCCTCCCAGTAGTCGCACGAGCGATGGTCGAATGCGGGATCGGCGCACGGCGGCAGCAGCGCGAACGACTCGAGGTCGAGGACATCCACGATCCGAACGTCAGGCACGCCCGACCTCGTCCGCGAAGCCGCCGGCCGCCACCTCCGAAGCCGCCGATGGCCCGACCAGATCGGCGAGCGCGCCCGAGCGGACGAGCTCGGTCGCCGCGGCCAGATCGGGCGCGGGTTCCCGGTCGTCGCCGAGGCGTGCAACTCGGGATCGGGTGAGGTCGAGGGCGGCCATGACGCCGGCGCCCGCGTTCGGCCTGCGAGCCGCGGCTCCCGCGAGCGCGTCGAGGCGGAGGTCGAGCGCCTGCGCCGCGCAGACCAGCTCGATCGCGAGGATCCGCTCGACATGGGCGAGCACGGTTCGCGCATGCCGCCCGGCGATCGGCCCCATCGACACGTGGTCCTCCTGGTTCGCCGACGTCGGGATCGAATCCGCGGACGCCGGGTGGACGAGGACCTTGTTCTCGGACACGAGCGCCGCCGCCGTGTACTGCGTCAGCATGAGCCCCGAGTTCGTGCCGGGATCCGGGGAGAGGAAGGCCGGAAGCCCGCCGTTGAGGCGAGCGTCGAGGAGGAGCGCCGTTCGACGTTCGCTGATCGAGCCGAGCTCCGCGAGCGCAAGCTTCGCGAAGTCGAGGGCGAGCGCGACCGGCTCGCCGTGGAAGTTGCCGCCGCTGATCACGCGGCCGCCGCCCGTCGCCAGCGCGTCCGGGCCGCCGCCTGACGGGAACACGAGCGGGTTGTCGGTCGCACTGTTCAGCTCGACATCGAGCACGCGACGGAGGTGACCGAGTGCGTCGCGCACGGCGCCGTGAACCTGTGGGATGCACCGCAGCGAGTAGGGATCCTGGACCTTGTGCGCCGAACCGTGATGCCCCGACTGGACGTCCGAGCCACGAAGCACGTGCCGGAGCTCGGCAGCAACCTCGATCTGTCCGGGATGCGGCCGGGCGAGCTGGTACGCCGCGGAGAAGGCGACCTCGGTGCCGAGCAGCGCCTCGACCGACATCGCCGCCACGACCGACGCCGCCCGGACGAGCCGATCCGCGTCGGCGAGCAGGAGCGCACCCAGCGCCGACATGAGCTGCGTCCCGTTGAGCAGCGCGAGCCCTTCCTTCGGCGCGAGCGTGAGCGGCTCGAGCCCGGTCTCGCGGAGCGCGACGAGCGCCGGTACGACGTGGCCGTGGAGCTCCACCTGTCCGCGTCCGATGAGTGGCAGCGCGAGGTGAGCGAGCGGCGCGAGGTCGCCCGAAGCGCCAACGCTCCCCTGTTCGGGCACGACCGGGTGGAGGTCGAGCCGGAGGAACGCGCACAGCCGGTCGACGAGCTCGGGACGGCAGCCCGAATGGCCCAGCGCGAGCGTGTTCGCGCGGAGCAGGAGCATCGCCCGTACGACGTCACGCGGGAACATGGCCCCGACCCCGGCCGCGTGGCTGATGAGCAGCCGCTCCTGGAGGAGCGCGGCCTGGGCTGGCGGGACGAACGTCGACGCGAGGTCACCGAAGCCCGTCGTGACGCCGTAGACGACCTCGCCGTCGTCGACGAGCCGCGTGATGACGGCGAGCGCCTCGTTCATCCGTTCGCGCGCCGTCGGATCCAGCACGGCGTCCGCGCCATGGTGCGCGACCGCCTCGACGTCCTCGATCGTCAGGTCCGCGCCGGTGAGGATGACGGCCGGCGACGGCCGTGACGGGACGTTCGGGCCGGTCACGCGCCGAGGATAGTCGGCTATCCTCCCGCCCGCCCGACCCGGCGTGTTCGGCCCTGAGGTGCCCGTGCTCGCGTTCATCGACCAGATCGTCATCCCGTTCCTCGGCTCGCTGTACGCGGCCGTCGGCTACGTCGGCGTCGCGCTCGCGATGGCGATCGAATCGGCGATGATCCCGCTCCCCTCGGAGCTCGTCCTCCCGTTCGCCGGGTTCCTCGTGTCGGATCCCGGGCAGATCGAGCCGCTGACGCACGGACCATGGAGCTTCTGGCTCGTGGTGCTCGCCGCGACGATCGGGAACACCGTCGGCTCGCTCGTCGCCTACGCGATCGGCGCGTGGGGCGGTCGCCCATTCCTCGAGCGCTGGGGCCGCTACCTGCTCATCCGGCCGCACGAGCTCGAGCTCGCCGAGCGCTTCTTCGAGCGCTGGGGCGCCCCGACAGCGTTCTTCAGCCGGCTGCTGCCGGTCGTCCGAACCTTCATCAGCTTCCCCGCCGGCGTCGCCCGCATGCCGCTCGGGAAGTTCATCGCCTACTCGACCGCCGGCGCCGTCCCATGGTCGATCCTGCTCGTCTGGGCCGGCACACAGCTGGGGTCGCGCTGGGAGGAGATCCGGCATTCCCTCCAGCCGTTCGACCTGGCGATCGCCGCGGGCGTCGTCGCGCTCGTGATCCTCTTCATCTGGTGGCGCCTCGGGATGCCGGGCCGGCGCCGGACGGCCTGACGCAGCGGCGAGGGGCGTGACGCGACGCCGTCACTCCCACGGCGCGACGCCGTCACTCCCACGGCGCGACGCCCGGGCCGCGCACGTGCTCGACGTCGTTGAGGAGCAGGAGCCGCGCGTCTGACGGACCGTCGCCGTGCTCGAACCGGAGGACCGTGACGTTCACCTGGTCCTGCGTGAACCGTTCGCGGAACTCGCGGATCGGGAGCCCGAGCGCGACGCAGGCGAGGATCCGGTTCACGCTGCTGTGGGCGACCGCGAGGACGGGCCGCTCGGCGGTGTCGCGCGGACCATGGGCGGCGACGTGCTCCTCGAGCAGCTGGACCAGGAAGGCGCCCGCGCGCGCCGCGACGTCGTTGCCGGATTCGCCACCGGGACATCGAAGGACCGCCGGGTCTCGCTCCCAGGCCCGCCTTCGAACCTCGTCGCGCTCCTCGATCTGACCGTACGTCAGGCCCTCCCATTCGCCGTAGTCCATCTCGAGCAGCCTCGGGTCCACGCGGACGGGCCGTTCGCCGGCGACGATCGCCGCGGTTTCGCGCGCACGGGCGAGCGGGCTCGAGAAGATCTCCTCGAACGCGACGCAGTCGAGCCGCTCGGCGAGCCGGGTCGCCTGCTCGCGCCCCTCGTCCGAGAGCGGCACGTCGATCGTCTGCCCCAGGTGCTGTTCGGGCTTCGAACGCGGCGTGAGCCCGTGCCGGGTCAGGACGAGAGTGAGCACGCAGCGAGTCTAGGACGGTGCGAGAATCGGACGCCGAGACGGACAACCCCGGAACGAAGGAGCCCGAGCGTGAGCGAACAACGAGGCGACCCGGCCGCTCGGGCGATCGCCCACGACGCCGACGCGGCGCCCGAAGCCGGCCGGGACCCGCACGCGCCGGTCGCCGACCCGCAGGCGGGCCGGCCGCCGGCCGACCCTGCCGACGGCTCTGCGGCTCACCCGGTGAACGACCACGAGGCCCACGAGGCACAGCCCCTCGGTCCGATCGACACCACCGCCTGGGCCGCCGGCCTCGTCGGCGTCCTGCTCGGCCTCGCCGTCGCCATCTGCTTCGTATTCGCTACTTCGGGCATCGGGTAGCCCGACCCCGGGCGCCCGATACCTGGTCGGTATCGATTTGGGCGACTGGCGGCCTGGTCGACACTTGTAAGCATCGAATCGACAGGAGTCGGCACCAAACCGGTGGCTTTGATGCCGGCGAGGCATCGGACGGCGCCGCTGTGCCGGAACTCATCGCTGGGCGGTATCGACTGGCCGACGCGGCGTGCCTGGGATTTCCGCAGCGCGCCGGTCAGAACAGGCCGACGACGTTGCCGTCGGCGTCGATGTCGATGCCCTCGCCGCCCGGCACCGATGGCAGGCCCGGCATCGTCCGCATCTCGCCGAGCAGCGGCGTCACGAAGCCCGCACCCGCGGACAGGCGGACGTCGCGCACGGGCACACGAAACCCGGACGGCCGCCCCAGCAGGGACGGGTCGTGGCTGATCGAGTACTGCGTCTTCGCCATGCACACCTGGAGGCTCCCGAACCCCGCGGCCTCGAACCGGGCGAGCGCCTTCGATGCGGCCGGAAGGACGTCGACGCCGACCGCGCCGTAGACCCGCAACGCGATCGCCTCGATCTTCTCGACCAGCGACAGCTCGTCGGGATAGAGAAGCTCGAAGTCGGGTGCCCCCTCCGCGGCCGCGTCCCAGACCGCCTCCGCGAGCGATGCGGCGCCCGCGCCGCCGTCGACGAAGTGGCGTGAGACGACCGCATCGCGCGCGCCGGCCTCGAGCGCCGCGACCCGGACGGCCTCGATCTCCGCGTCCGTGTCGGTCGGGAAGGCATTGATCGCGACGACCGCCGGGACGCCGAACAGCCGGACGATCTCGATGTGCTTCGCCAGGTTCGCCGCGCCGACGCGAACCGCGGGGACGTTTTCGCTCGTCAGCGCCGGATCGAGCGGCCGGCCGGCGACGATTCGACCGACGCCGCCGTGCATCTTGAGTGCCCGGATCGTGGCCACGACGACCGCCGCGTCCGGTCGCAACCCCGATTGCCGGCACTTGATGTCGAAGAACTTCTCGGCGCCCATATCGGCCCCGAAGCCGGCTTCGGTGCAGACGATCTCGTTCGTCACGAGCGCGAGCCGGTCGGCGAGGACCGAGTTGTTGCCGTGGGCGATGTTCGCGAAGGGGCCGGCGTGGACGAACGCCGGACCGCCTTCGAGCGTCTGGAGCAGGTTCGGCTTGATGGCGTCGCGCAGGAGCACCGTCATCGCCCCCGCGACCCACAGGTCCTCGGCGCTGATCGGTCGCCCGTCGACGCTCCAGGCGAGGACCATTCGGCCGATCCGCGCCCGCAGGTCCTGCAGGGACGCGGCCAGCGCGAGCGCGGCCATGACCTCCGACGCGACCGTGATCTGCCATTCGGCCTCGCGCGGCGGTCCGTTCTCGCGGCCGCCGAGCCCGATGACCGTGCGCCGAACCGACCGATCGCTGATGTCGACGACGCGCGGCCAGCCGATCGAGGCCGGATCGATCCCGAGCGAGTTGCCGTGGTGGAGGTGGTTGTCGATGAACGCGGCGGCCAGGTTGTGGGCGGCGCCGATCGCGTGGACGTCGCCCGTCAGGTGGAGATTGAAGTCCTCCATCGGAATGACCTGGCTGTAGCCGCCACCGGCCGCGCCGCCCTTGATCCCGAAGACGGGCCCGAGCGATGGCTGCCGGATCGCGACCGCGGCCCGTCGCCCGATCCGCCGCAGACCCTCGGCGAGACCGACGGTCGTCGTCGTCTTGCCCTCGCCGAGCGGCGTGGGCGTCATCGCCGTCACGACGACGTATTTGCCGCGCGGTCGCTGCGCCTCGAGCCGCCCGATCGCCTCGAGCCGGACCTTCGCCTTGAGCGGGCCGTAGAGCTCGACCTCGTCATCCCGCAGTCCGAGCTCGCGGGCCAGATCGAGGATCGGACGAGCCACGACCGAACGCGCGATCTGTAGGTCAGACGGGAATTCGCCGGCAACCGAAGGCCGCGCCGTCACCTCGCTATCACCGCGCCGTCACCTCGCCGTCACCGGGCGACGCGTCGGAGCTGAGGCACGTCGCCCGCGCTCGATGCCCGCTCGCGCGAGACCTGGGCGCGTGCCGCGCTGAGGACGTGGGTCATGAGCAGCGCGTTGGTGACCGGGCCGACGCCGCCCGGGACCGGCGTGATCGCGGAGACGACGCCCTTCGCCGAGGCGAAGTCGACATCGCCGACGATCCGGTCGCCGACGACGTTGATCCCGACGTCGACGACGACGGCGCCCCGTCGGAGCATCGAACCGGTGATGAGCCCGGGCTTCCCCACGGCCACGACGACGATCTCGGCTCGCCGCAGGTGGCTCGCGAGATCGCGGCTGTGGGAATGGAGAACCGTGACCGAGGCATGTTCGCGCAGGAGCAGGATCGCGGCGGGCTTGCCGACGACGTTGGATCGACCCACGACGGCGGCGCGTCGACCGTCGATCTCGACACCCGATCGCTTGAGGATCTCGACCGCGGCCTGGGCGGTCGTCGGCAGGAATCCGTCGTACCCGAGCGTCATCAACCCCGCGTTTCTCGGATGGAGCCCGTCGACGTCCTTCGCAGGGTCGAGCGCGTCGATCACCGTCGAGAGTGGGATCCGCTTCGGAAGCGGCATCTGGACGATGATCCCGTGGACGCTCGGATCCCGGTTCAGCTCCTCGATCCGTGAGCGCAGCTCGGCCGCCGAAACACGGCCGCTGAGCTCGACCTGGCGGCCGGAGATCCCGACGTTCCGGCAGCTCCGAAGGATCTGGCCGAGGTAGACCGCCGACGGCGCATCCCGGCCGACGAGCACCACGGCAAGCGTCGGCGCGAGCCCGTAGCGCGCCTTGAAGGCGGCGACGTCGTCGTGGACCCCGGCCCGGATCTCGGCCGCAATCGGCGCGCCCTGGAGGAGACGAGGCCCCGAGCGTCCACTCATCCATCGAGTGCGGCGGTCGCGGGCGGGCCCGCTGGAGCCGTCGCGGTCGGAGCGCGGTCCTCGCCTCCGGCGACGGTCGCCGCGGTCGTCTCGACGAGCGAGGTCACGTCGGCGAGCAGATCGGCGACGCGGCGCTCCGTGGCCGCGGCCCAGTCGGCGTCCGCGACAGACGGCAGGTTCACGCGCACGTTCAGCGCCGCAGCGCGCGCAGCCGCGTCGGCGAGCAGCGCAGCGACAACGAGGTCGGAGGATGCGTTCGCGTTGCTCCGTCCCGCGAGCGTCTCGGCCATGGCGACGACGTCGCGACAGACCTCGACGGTCTCGAGTGGGACCTCCGCTGCGCGTCGGGCCGCCGAGGCGAGCGCCGTGGCCCGGGCGACGCGCTCGTCGTCGTCGTCGCGCGGGAGCTTGAGCGCCGTCGCGAAGGCGGCGTACGCGTCGGCGTCCTCGTCGGCGAGCTCGAGGGCCCGGGTCGCGAGCCTCCGTCCAGCCTCGCCCGCCGCGGCGTGGAGCGCCGCGTGTTCGGCGTATCGCGGCCGGTCCGAGAGCGCTGCGACCATCGCGACGAGCGAGCCGGCGAGCGACGCGGCAACGGCGCTCGCGCTTCCGCCGCCGGGGACGGGCTCAGCGGACGCGAGCGCGTCGACGAACGAGGCGATCGATCGGTCCACGAACGACGGGTGGGGCACCGACCGATTGTAGGGAGGCCGGACCGACGGTCGGGCCAGTGCGGACACGAGAAGACCGCGAGGCGAGCGCGGTACCGGCGCGCGCGCCTCGCGGCGAGGGATACTCCCGACCGCCGGGGAGGAGCCGGCGACGGGCAGCGTCTGTTCGGTCAGGCCGCCTGATCGAGCCCTTCGATCGTCCAGCGCCTGGTTCGATGCGCGAAGCTCAGGGCGAGCCGGGCCTTCGGTGTCTCGACCTCGAAGACCGTCCGTGGGCCGGTCGCGGTGGGATACGCGAAGCGCTCGTCCCGAACCGCCGCGAGGCCCGTCACGGAGAGGCGCTCGCCGCCCCATCGGATCTCCCGCGGCCGGCCGTCGAACCAGTCGGCACGGACGTCCACCCGCACGGGCTCCATTCGGATCATGGCCATCGCCGGCTCCTTTCGTGGTCGCGTCGTCAGCCGGGGCACGCGGCGTTCGAACGTCTGTTCTCTTCGTCGGGACTCTAGATCGAACGGATGTTCGATGTCAATCCCATGAGCGGACGATGGCGCTCGTCCGTGACAGCTTGCGTGTCACGCTTCACTCCTCGCGATCGACCGGTCGCTCCACGCCGACCCTGCGCTCGGGCGCCGTCGTCGGGTCACGCTCGAACGGCGCCGGCAGACCCGTACGGAGGAGTCGCGCGCGGACCACGGCGCGCGACCCCCAGCGGCGGCGAATCGCGTCGGCCGCCTCGACGACGCGACGTTTGCGATCGTCCTCCTGACCGAACATCGCGAGCTGCGGCGACTCCTCGAAATGGGAGGCGGTGATGCCCACGAGCCGAACCCGGATCCCGCGGAGCTCCGGCTCGGCAAGCTCGAGCGCCGCGGTCCAGATGGGTTCGGGCAGGTCGGTCGGCTCGATCGTCCGCTGGCGGGTCACGGTGCGGAAGCTGCTGTCGCGGATCTTCACGGTGACCGTGCGTGCGCGGAGCCCGGCCGATCGAAGACGCCCGGCCACGCCGTCCGCCATCGCCAGCAGCGTTCGTTCGATCGTCTCGCGGTCGGCGGTATCGACGTCGAACGTGTGCTCGTGGCCGATCGACTTGGCGGCGGTATCGCCCGCAACCGGGTCCGCGTCCCGCCCGAGGGCACGGTCGTGCAGGCCGGCTCCGTGCGGACCGAACCGGCGGGCGAGGATCTCGACCGGCAGCGCCGCCAGGTCGCCGATCGTCGCCACCCCGTACTCGCGCAGCGCCGTCGCCGTCGCCGGTCCGACGCCCCACAGTCGGCCGATCGGCAGCGGCGCGAGGAAGTCGGCCTCCTCGCCGGGCGCGACGACGACGAGCCCGTCGGGCTTGCGCAGATCGGACGCGATCTTGGCGACGAGCTTCGTCGTCCCGACGCCGACCGAGACGGTCAGCCCGACCTCGGCGCGAACGGCCTCCTTGATCCGCCGCGCGATCGCCTCGCCGGGTCCGAAGAGCACCCCCGAGCCGGTCACGTCGAGGAACGCCTCGTCGATCGAAACCGGCTCGACGGCGGGGCTGAAGCGCCGCAGGATCGCCATGACCTCGCGGCTGCTGGCGTCGTACTTGCGTCCGTCGACGGGCAGGAAGACGGCGTCGGGACAGAGAGCGGCCGCGGTTCGCAGCGGCATCGCCGAGCGGACACCGAACGCGCGTGCCTCATAGCTCGCCGCGGACACGACTCCCCTGTCCGTCGGGCCGCCACCACCCACGACCACGGGCCGGCCACGCAGCTCGGGCCGGTCGCGCTGCTCGACGGCCGCGAAGAACGCGTCGAGGTCGACATGGAGGATCGTCGGCGCGGCCACCCGCCTATGATCGCCCCGCCGTGAGCGTCGCCCTCGCCGTCGCCGTGCTCCTCGCGATGGCCGCCGCGGGCGTCGTGGCCATCGGCGCGTGCCTGCCGTTCCTCACCCGAGCCGAGCGGATCGGCTACGGCGCGCCGATCGGCATGGTCGTCGCGTCCGACGCGATCCTCGTCGTCTCGGACGTCCAGGGCGCGCTCACGCTGCCGACGGTCATCGGCGCGACGATCCTCGTGCTGCTCGTCGCCGCCGGGCTGCGGCGACGGCTGCCGACGACCGAACCGACGGAACCCATCGAGCCGGCTGAACCGGCCGAGCCGCGCCCGCCGCGCCCGCCGCGCAACCTGCGGGCGTCCATCCGCGACTGGCTCCCGCGCGACGCCGGGACGTGGCTCGCGTTCGCGATCGTGGCTGCGTTCGCTCTTCGGTGGGCGCTCTTCTGGCCGAACGCCGTCGACGTCCGCCCCGATGGGATCTACGCGACGCATGTCAACGTCTGGGGCGACTGGCCCGTCCACATGGGCATCGTCAGCTCGTTCGTGGACGGCAACAACTTCCCGCCGACCCATCCCCGGTTCGCCGGCCACGCGTTCGGCTACCACTACCTCTCGGACCTGACCGCGGCGGGCCTCGTCCCGTTCGGGCTGTCGGCGGCCGGAGCGCTCGAGCTCCATTCGCTCGTCCTGTCCGTCGTCGCGGCAATCGCGCTGTTCGGGTTCGCCCGGGCGCTGACCGGCAGCCCGACGGCCGGCGCCCTCACCGTCGGGCTGTTCCTGCTGGGCGGAGGCCTCGGCTGGATCAACACGATCCAGGGCCTGCTCGGCAACGACGCGAACCTCCCGCAGCCGGTCACGTTGCCGTGGGACTACCGCTGGAAGACCGAGTCGAACTTCCAGTGGGTGAACATGTTCTGGGGCTTCTGGATGTCCCAGCGGGCGTTCCTGTACGGGATGCCGATGGCGTTCGCGATCGTCCGGACGACGCTTCGCGCGCGAGAGACGGGCTCGATGCGGCTCTGGGTCGTCGCCGGCGTCATCGCCGGACTCCTGCCGCTCGCGCACCTGGCGACGCTCCTGTCGCTTGCGATCGTCGTGCCCGTCCTCTTCTTCCTGCTCCCGTCACGCGGCTGGATCCTGTTCGGCGTCGTCTGGGTCGTGGTGGCCGCGCCGCAGCTGCTGATGCTCGGCGGCGGCGGCGCCGGCGCCCTCGCGTCGCTCCGGGTCCAGCTCGGCTGGGTGTCGGCCGCGGAGCCGTCACCCGATGCCTGGCCGATCTTCTGGATCAAGAACCAGGGCGCGTTCCTCGTCCTGGGCGTCCTGCCGCTGATCGTCGCCCGGATCGTCCCGCCCGTCACACGGCGGGTCCTCCTCGCGTTCTGGGCGATCTGGGTCGCCGGCAACATCCTCGTGTTCCAGCCGTGGGACTGGGACAACCACAAGATCCTCGTCTACTGGTTCCTCGCCGTCGCGATCGGCAGCGCTGCCGCGCTCGTCTGGCTCTGGCAACGCTGGCGAGGACCGTTGCTCCGTGCCGGGCTCGCGCTCGCGGTCGTTTCGATGATCGCGTCCGGGGTCCTCGAGGACGCGACCCAGGCACTCGGCGAGAGCACGTACCGGATGCTCGACGCCGAGCAGGTCGATCTCGCGGCGCAGATCGTCGCCCGGACGCCGCCGCACGCGGTCTTCCAGGACGCGATGGACAACCACGATTCCGTCCAGATGCTCGCCGGTCGAACGCTCTACGTCGGCTATCCGAACTGGCTCTGGACCGAGGGCGTTCCCTACACGGGGCGCCAGCAGGTTGCCACGAAGATCCTGCGCTGGACGGCGGATGCGCCGCAGCTGCTGGCGTCGAGCGGGATCGACTTCGTCGTGATCGGCCCGAAGGAGCGGACCGAGCTCGGGGCGAACGAGGACGCCTTCCGTCAGCGCTTCCCGATCGTCGCCCAGACCGCGAGCTACCGCGTCTACGACGTCCGCACGGCGCACGGTTGACGCGTCGGGACGAGCGAGGGCGAGGTGCTTCTATGCGACGAAGCTGCCGCGGACGAACTGCGACGCGAGCAGGGCAAGCCCGACGCTCGAACCGACGAGCCAGAGTCGGTCGAACCGGCGCGACCGCCCGAGCAGCGCCAGCACGACGAAGACCGGGAAGACGACCAGGACGTAGCGGGTCGTCGCGGTCAGCGGGGTCGGCTGGAGGCGCGTCGCGAGGAGCACGAGCTGCGGCAGGGCGAGCAGGGTGTAGCTCAGCGGCAGCCGGCGGACAGCGGCGACGACGAGGCCTATCGCGGCGGCCAGCGTGACGAGGTTCACGAGTTGGAGGCTGTCGTGATGGTCCAGGACCCACTGCCAGCTCGCAGCAGCCACGTCCCACGGTGGGTGGAAGTTGCGGCCGCCCCAGGCGTCCTGGCTGTCGAGCGGTGAGATGCCGGCAACGACGACCGCGGCGGCGAGATAGCCGACGAACCCGAAGACCGGCAGGCTGACGGCCAGCGCCGGCACGAGCAGCCCGACGGTCCGCTCCACGGGACGCATGCCGCGGGCCAGGAGCCCGCGCGCCCGAACCGTTCGGAGCGCCTCCCAGCCGAGCGGCAGGACGAGCAGCAAACCCTGGGTTCGCGTCAGCGACGCGATGAGCGCCGCTCCGGCGGCGATCCACCAGCGTTGGCGGCGCGCGCCCAGGAGCGCGACCGCGCTCGAAGCCAGGAACAGCGATTCGGTGAACGGCGCGAACAGGAAGAAGGCGGCCGGGAAGGCGGACAGGTAGAGGACGGTGCGACGCGCCACTGACGCTCCGAAGTCGTCGCCGACGAGAAGCAAGAGCGCGACGATCGCGACGAGGTAGGCTGCCGCCGCGATGAGCTCTCCCGCGACCGCGAGGCTGCCGCCGACGAGCGGCGCGAGCCAGCTGATCGCCAACGGCATCGCCGGAAAGAACGTCACCGAATCGAGGCCCGGTTCGTAGCCGAACGTCGCGATCTTGCCGAGCCAGCAGGCATCCCACCGCTGCCACACGCCCGCGAGAAGGAAACCCGCGCCCCGGTCGTCGAGCGGCGGAATCGTCGTCCAGCCGTTCCGCGCGAGCTCGAAGTTGCATGGTCCGGGAACCGTTTCGGTGCCGATGAGGTACAGCGCGAGGATCGCCAGGATGACCTTCAGCCCGATCAGCAGCCAGCCGGCCTCGCGCAGTGGCGCGACCAGCGAACGCCAGCCCGGCGGTCCGATGACGAGCGCCACGCGTCCCTCCCGGCGCACGATCGGGACCATCGCCGAACGACGATCGGGTGGACGCGCGCGCCGCCGATCCGAAGAATAGCGACGCGATGGAGGCTCCCCGAACGGTCCGCCGGCCACGACTCGCGACGCCTGCAGCGGGCGAGGATCGCCTTCCCGACAGCGCCTCAGTAACGTGGGCCCGCGCCCATGACGAGGTCTGGTCGACGCTCGTCGTCGCAGTCGTCGTCAGCGCGATCTACCTGTACACGTCGTCGCGCGACCGCGAGAACCTCGACTATTTCGTCCGGCTAGCCGACGCGTTCCTCCACGGACGGATCACGCTGCTCGAAGCGCCGTCGTGGCTCAACGAGCTCATTCCGGCAGGGCCCGGCGAGTGGTACGTGGCCTATCCGCCGTTGCCCGCCGTCCTGCTCGTCCCGATCGTCGCGCTGTTCGGCACCGACATCCACGAGCAGGTCGTCAGCTCGATCATGGGCGGCGCCGCCGTCGGCTTGGCGTGGCTGCTGTTCGGCGCCTTCTCGCTGTCGCGCCGCGCCCGGATCACGCTGACCGTCGCGTTCGGGCTCGGAACGGTCCTCTGGTACATCGCCGAGGTCGGCTCGGTCTGGTACTTCGCGCACGTCGTCGCGGTCTTCTTCATGCTCGCGGCGCTCAACCTCGCGTTCCGTGGCCGGGCGCCGCTGGCCGTCGGGCTGTTCCTCGGTTTCGCCGCGACGTCACGGCTGCCGGTCGCGCTCAGCGCCCCGTTCTTCGCGGCGCTCCTCCTGCGGCTCGGCTGGCCGCCGCGGCTGCCGCCCATCGAGCGGGCCGTTCGAACCCTCGCGCCGTTCGTCGTCGGGCTGGCAATCCCGCTGGCCGCCTACGCGCTCTACAACGTCGTCCGCTGGGGGTCGCCCTTCGACGAGGGCTACGTCCGGATCCCCGGTGTCCTCGACGATCCGATCTACCGCGACCACGGGATCCTGTCGCTGTGGTACATCCCGCGGAACCTGTACGCGATCTTCTTCCGGAGCTGGAACTTCGTCGACGAGCCACCGTTCCTCCAGCCCTCGTGGTGGGGCCTGTCGATCTTCCTGACGACGCCCCTGTTCCTGTGGCTCTTCCGCGCGAGGCTGCGCGACCCGCGGGTGGCCTACTCCCTCGTCGGGATCGCCCTCGTCGCGGTCCCGATCGTGACCCACGGCAACGTCGGCATCACCCAGTTCGGGTACCGCTTCTCGTTGGACTTCCAGCCCCTGCTGTTCGTCATCCTCGCCACGGTCTTCGAGCGCGGCATCAGCCGCCTCGCCATCGCCGCGACGGTCGCGTCGGTCCTCATCTGCGCCTACGCGATCTGGGCGATCGGCATCGGCTTCGTCGAGTTCTGACCTTTCCCCCGTTCCCGGCCGACATCGCGGCCGGCCCCGCCGACCTTCGCCCGCCCGCGCCGCCGTGGCGCGGCGGCCCACCTTCCGGATACCAATGGGGGTGGTATTACGGACGTCGCGGGCCCCACCGGCGCGAGAAATTAGCCGTCAGCGTCAAACCAGGCGCTCGTCGGCCCCCGTTTCCTCCGTAGCACCACGGTCACTTGTATTCCGGACGAACCGGGCGACGCTCGATGCGGCCCAGCGCCGAGGGCCCGCGCCCCCTCGCCCGTCCCACGCTCCCGCGGATCAGCCCTTCGGTTCGACGACGATCGTGACTTCGGGCGTCATCCCGCCGTAGACCTTGATCGCGACCTTGTACGTGCCCAGCGTCTTGAGCGGCTGGTCCAGGTCGATCTTGTGCTTGTCGATCGTGATCCCACGGCGGCCGAGCGCGTCGGCGATGTCCTGTGCGGTGATCGAGCCATAGAGCTTGCCGCCCTCACCGACCTTGACGCCCATCGTCAGCGTCGTGGAGGCGATGCGCGTCGCGGCGACCTCGGCCTCCTCGCGCTCGCGCTTCCGCTTCTCCTCGCGGCTCGCGATGTCGTGGACGTAGGCGCGGTAGGCGCCGCCCGCCGCCGGAACGGCCAGCCGCTTCGGGATGAGGAAGTTGCTGGCGTAGCCGTCGGCCACCGACTTGAGATCGCCGCTCTTGCCCAGCGCGGGCACGTCGGCAGTCAGGATCACCTTCACGCGATCGAATCCTCCATCGGCCGGCGCGTCCGTCGGACACCCGAGCCACCCTCCACGATCCATGAGCGAAGTGCGGGGCCGAGCCCCGAGCGCCCGAGCGCGGCTCCGGCGAGCTCGACCATCCGGGGCAGCCGACGCAGCGCCCGCCGCACGGGGCCTGGCGTCAGGCGCCGGATCTGGCTGATGTCCCGGTCGAACGACGAGCGTTCGATCCCGAGGGCGTCCAGCTTCTCGTCGAGCAGGTCGTTCGGCACGCCGTCGAGGAACAGGTCGACGGCGAGGACGACGACGACGAGGTCGTCGAGGCCGCCGAGGATCGGCACGTCGTCCGGCACGAGATCGCGCCCGAGGACCAGGTAGCCCAGCGCGCCGGCGAGCAGCGCCTTTCGGCTGGCGGGGGTTCGATCATCCACGACGAGCGACCAGACCAGCCGCGAGTACTGCGGCGCGCGACTTGCGAGCGGTGCGAGCGCGAGCAGGCCAAGCGATCGTCTGAGACCACCGCCGAAGGAGCCACCGAGGGTCCTGAGCGGACCGTGCCGCTGCGATGAACGGGTCTTTGGCACCTGAACCTCACGCGTCGACGGCGCAGCCACGCGGGGAAGGCCGGTCCGTCGGGAGCGGGAGTTTACACCGCGAACCGAGCGGGCCCTCCCTGGCCACGTACGGCGTTCGACGCGTTGACATCGAACGCCTGTTCGGTATGATGCTGTCGAAAGGAGGCGCCAGTGACCAGGCACGACGCCGAGCGGAAGGTGAAGATCCTCGACTACATCGCGGCGACGCTGCGTGCCAGGGGGTATCCGCCGTCCGTCCGGGAGATCGCTCGTGCCGTCGGGCTCGCCTCCACGTCCGCCGTCCATCACCACCTCCAGATCCTCGAGCGCGAGGGGTACCTTGAGCGTGGCGCCGCCCAGTCGCGCGCAATCCGGCTGACACCCACGGCGGCGCTTCACCTGGGCCTCTCGTCGGAGCTGGTCCCACAGTCGAACGGCAGCGCCGACGTCTACGTCCTTCCGATCGTCGGCGAGGTCGCCGCGGGCGGCCCGATCGAGGCGTACCGGGACGCATCAGAGACCGTGTCCGTGCCGGACCTCTTCGCTCCATCCGGGGACGCCTATGTGCTCAAGGTCCGCGGCGATTCGATGATCGAGGCGCACATCGCGGACGGCGACTACGTCCTCATCCGCCCTCAGAGCACCGCCCGTAACGGCGATATCGTCGTGGCCCAGGTCGAGGAGAACGCCGTCACCCTGAAGCGGTTCTTCAAGGAGAAGGACAAGGTTCGGCTCAAGCCGGCGAACCAGGCGTATCCGGACCAGGTCTACGACGACGTGAGGATTCAGGGAAAGCTGATCGGCGTCATCCGCCGCCTCGACTGAACGGGCGATTTCGCCCCAGGCCGGCGTTGCTCGGCTCCGGCGGTCGCTCACGCACGTGGAGTGCGCTCGCTCGCGTCCTCGTCTCCCGCCTTCGGCTGCGTCGCCTCGCCCGCCCAGTTCGTTCGTGGCGGCGCGAGCCGGTCCACACCGTCCACAGTGGGGCGCGAGAAGGTGGATGAAAGCCGGGGATAAGTCCCTCCCGCCGTCGGGCGCGCGGCGGCACCATCGGTTTGCCCACGTCCCTTCGGAGTCCGCCGCGTGATCGATCGCCTTCCGCCGCAGAGCCTCGAGGCCGAGCAATCGGTGCTCGGTTCGGTGCTCATCGACCGCGACGCGATCGTCGAGGTGGCCGAGTTCCTTCGGCCGGAGGACTTCTACCGGCAGGCCAACGCTCTCGTGTACGGCGCGATGCTCGAGCTGTTCGAGCGCCGCGAGCCGATCGACATCGTCACCGTCTCGGAGACGCTCGAGCGGAAGGAGGAGCTCGACGCTGTCGGCGGCCGGAGCTACCTGAGCTCGCTGTCGAACCAGACGCCGACGGCCGTTCACGCCGTCCAGTACGCGCGCATCGTCGAGCGCAAGGCGGTCCTGCGCAACCTCATCGCGGCGGCCGGCAAGATCGCGGGGATCGGCTACGAGGATCCGGCCGAGATCCAGGAGGCGATCGACCGCGCCGAGACGGAGCTGTTCGCGGTCAGCGAGCGACGCGTCCACGCCGGGTTCAGCCCCCTCCGCTCGCTGCTCCACGAGGCGTTCGACCGGCTGGATTACCTCCATTCACACCGCGGCGAGATCAGCGGCATCCGGACCGGCTTCGCCGAGCTCGACGCGATGACGACGGGCCTCCAGAGAAGCGACCTCATCGTCCTCGCGGCGCGTCCTTCGGTCGGCAAGACGAGCCTTGCCCTGAACATGGCAGAGCACGCGGCGGTGCGCGACGGGAAGTCGGTCGGAGTGTTCAGCCTCGAGATGAGCAAGGAGCAGCTCGTGCTCCGTCTCCTCAGCTCGGTCGGCGACATCGACAGTCAGCGACTGCGCACCGGGTTCCTCGAGGACATGGACTTCAACCGTGTCGCGAACGCGATGACCAGCCTGTCCGAGGCCCGCATCTTCATCGACGACACGCCGAACATCAGCACGATGGAGCTGCGAACCAAGGCCCGTCGCTTGCAGGCCGAGGCGGGCCTGGACCTCGTGATCGTCGACTACCTCCAGCTCATGCAATCGAGCACGACGAGCCGCGACGCCAATCGCGTCCAGGAGGTCTCGGAGATCAGCCGGGGGCTCAAGGCGCTCGCGCGCGAGCTGGCCGTGCCCGTCATCGCACTCTCGCAGTTGTCGCGGCAGCCCGAGATGCGCGAGTCGAAGGAGCCTCGGCTCTCGGATCTTCGCGAGTCCGGTGCGATCGAGCAGGACGCCGATCTCGTGATGTTCCTGTGGCGGGACAAGGAACGCGGCCAGGACGACGAAGTGACCGACGTCGAGGAGATCAACCTCCATCTCGCCAAGCACCGCAACGGCCCGACCGGACGCGTGAAGCTCATGTTCAAGAAGCACCAGACACGCTTCTACTCGGCCGCCGTCGGCGAGCGGTATGCCGAGATCGCCTGATCCTGTCGGCGGTGCGAGTACGCACCGCCCCGGGACCGAGCGGCGCAGCCTTCGGACGAACAAGTTGCTTTGAAGGAACGAAATCGCGCGTCCAATCGAACCAACGTGCGAAATGCATGCTTGGTCGCGCACGACGCGACGACGAGCGTCGAAAACCCCGCTTGACGCCGCTCGTATGCTGCGCTCCACGAGTTCCGAAATCGAGGCTCGAGCTTCCGTCGCCACCCATCTGCGGTAGCGCTCGACCCGACCCTCGCTCAGCGCGAACTCATGACACTTCGCGTCATTGCGATGGAGGACCGGGAGAGCGTGTTTGATGATCGAACGCTGACCTGCCGCGACTGCGGCGAGGCCTTCGTCTTTTCCGCGGGGGAACAGTCGTTCTTCGCCAGCAAGGGTCTGCAGAACGATCCGCAGCGGTGCCCCACGTGTCGCGCGGCCGCGAAGCGGGCCCGCACCGTTGGCGGACCGCGCGAGTATCACGCGGCCGTCTGCGCCATGTGTGGGGGCCAGGCCGTCGTGCCGTTCGCCCCGCGCACCGACCGCCCGGTCTATTGCAGCTCGTGCTTCGACAAGGTCCGAGCGGAGCCCGTCGCGACCGCCTGAGCGGGCGTTCACGGAGGAGGCAGCGGGCCGGCGTTTCGCCGGCCCGTTCTGATTCCGGGGGCGGGCGCCGCTAGACTGCGAACCCCGTCGCGTCGAAGCCGCCGTGCCCGGGCGGAGCGCGACGCCGGGAACGGGAGGGTGGTTCGGTGGGTGTGATCATCATTCGCGAGATGGTCGGCACGAGCCCGCGCTCGTGGAGCGATGCGGCTCGCCAGGCGGTTGCCACGGCGGCGCGGACCGTCCGAAACATCCGCACCGTCGAGGTCGTGAAGTCGACCGCAGAGGTTCAAGACGGCGAGATCGTCGAGTACCGCGTCGACCTCAAGATCGCGTTCGAGTACGAGTCGCCGGAATAAGCGAGCGCGCATTCCGGGCCGTTCCACGAGCGCTCGCAGCTAATCCCGCGATGAGTGCACCGCTGCACCATCGGCGATATGGCCCTGCCCACGCCTGGGGAGGGAGCTCGGTCGACCGGGACCGCCGAGCTCGCTCGCTCGTCCCCCGTGCCCGCTCGCCACGAGCCGCCGCGCAGCCCTCGCCGCGACGTTCGTGGACCGGGGACGAGCGTGGCTGACCCCGCGCGCGCGATCGAGGACGGTCGCCCGTCGCCCCCACCGGGCCGGCCGACCTTCCCGGTCCAGGCGGCGAAGGCCCAGCGTCCGCCGCTCCGACCGGACACCCTCCATCGGGCTCGCCTGCTCGAGTGGCTCGCGATCAACGTGCACCACCGGCTCGTCCAGGTCGTCGCCGATGCCGGCTACGGGAAGACGACGCTCCTCGCCGACTTCGCGGCGCAGACCCGCCTTCGGACGATCTGGTTTCGAGTCGACGACGAGGACCGGGACTGGATCAGCGTGCTCCATTACCTCGTCGCGGCCGGCCGCGAGGTCGATCCGGGGTTCGCGCCGCATACGGCCGAACGGCTTGCCGAGCTCGGCACGACCGGGGGGACGCGACAGGAGATCGTCCGGACGTTTCTCGCCGAGCTCGGTCGGCTGGCGGACGACCCAACGGTGCTGATCATCGACGACTACCACGTGCTCGACGAATCGCCGGACGCCCGTTCGGTGATCGCGGACATCCTCGTCCGGGCGCCCGAACGGTTCACGCTGATCCTCGCCACCCGTCGGAGGCCGTCGCTCACGATCGCACGCCTCCGCGCGCTCGGCGAAGTCGCTGACCTGACGACCGATGACCTTCGATTCACCGAACCGGAGACCGAGGCGCTCTTCCGAGACGCGTATCACCAGCCGCTCGAGCCGGACGTCCTGAGCGACCTCTCCCGACGCACTGAAGGTTGGGCCGCCTCCCTCCAGCTCGTTCGCGCCGCTGTGCGCGAACGCTCGACCTCGCAGATCCGGGCGTTCGTCCGTTCCCTGAGCGGAGTGGACGAGAACCTGTACGACTACCTCGCCGAAGAGGTCGTGGGTGAGCTCGAGCCGGCGATGCAGGACTTCCTCATGCGCACGTCCATCCTGCAGGTCGTCGACCCGACGCTGGCCGAGGTCGTCGCGTCAGTGCCGCAACCAGACGCGCGCCGGCTGATCGAGTCGGCCGAACGCATCGGGCTGCTCTCCCGTCGCGGCCAGACCGCCCGCCACACCGTCCGCTACCACCCGCTCGTGCGCGACTTCCTCGAGGATCGCCTCCGTCGCGACACGGGCGACGATGCCGTCCGCGACCTCCATCGGGTCGTTGCCCGTCACGGCGAAACCTCCGACTGGCGCCTCGCCGCCTTCCACTACACGGCGGCGAGAGACATTCCAGACCTACATAGAGTGCTGAGGGAGTGGATACATGAACTACTGGGCCGTGGAGATGTTCGGTTGGCTCATGAGTACTTAACGGGCTTCCCTCCAACTCAACCGGATCCTGTATTCGACGTCATCGAATCACGGCTTCACTGGATCGAGAGCCGCCTTTCGGACGCGCAGGCTCGAGCACAGGCGGCTTACGAGCACCTACGCAATGCGCGTGGCACATTCCGGGATATCGCGCTGTTCAACTTGGTGTCGGTGCAATTCGAGCGAGGATTCGAGCAGGCCGGATTCGAACACGCAAAGTTGCTCGCGGAGACGGCGGAGGATCCCGGCCTGCGGTCCATCGGGATCGCGTCCATTCTCATGGCCGAGGCCACAGAAGCGGACCTCCACGATCTAGCCGCCCAGCTTGAATCGATGGTGCGATCGCAACGCACAGCGGGCCATTGGCAATTCCTAGCCACCTCGCTTGCGAACCTCGCCTTCACCTACCGTCAGATGGGGGATGCGGACCGTACTCGAGATGTGGCCAGAGAAGCCCTCGAAGCGTTTCCGGCCGACACCGACTCGCCGGTCGTCGCAGCCGCGGAGTCGGTCCTCGCGTGGGCGCTACGGTTCACCGGCGAGGTCCGTGCGGCGGAGGAGGCGTCGTCTCGCGCGACATCCTCACCTCATGTACTCGTGCGAGTCGAATCCCTTGTGGAGTCGGCTGACCTCGAGACGTGGTATGGCGACGCGGCAGTAGCAAGTCGGTTGCTCACGGAAGCGGTATCGATCGACTCCGACGGCCTCCGATCCCAGTATCTCGGGTCCTCGAGCGCCGAGCTGGCGATTAGGACGGGAGACTTTGACACGGCCCGAACCTTGCTCGCAAACGAGCCGCGTGTCGATGTGTACGGGGAAGTCGGCCATCTCGGGCGCCGACGCTACATGGATGCTCTCCTCGCGGCACGGACGGCCTCACCGTTCGCACCCGAAGCCATCCAGTCGGCTCTCATGTACTGCCGACGGCGGCATATCAGCTTTCTCGTTCAACCGCTCGTATTGCTCGCAGCCGCCGTCCGCGGCGGCGACGCGCTGACGAAGGCAGTTGCTCACTGGCCGGCCGCCGAGGCCGCTCACCTCAGCATGGTGGCGGAACTTGTCGTCGACCGGCTGGATGCAGTCGACACCTTTCCAGGAAGCCTCGTTGAGCGCGAAGTCAGGTTACGTCCGGCTCGCTGGTTGCCACCGCTCCGACTTGCCCTTCGTGAACGTGGGCCGTCAGCAAATGCCGCGGCCCACCTTCTTGACCTGCACGGCGACCAGTCCGACGTCTCGTTGCTAAGAGGATTTGTTAGAGCGCAACGGAGAGCCGGCATTGATCCGGGGCTAGGCCGCCGGCTCGCGAGGCGCCTAGCAGCCAAAGTCGTCGTTGAAGACCTTGGACGAATTCGCGTTGTCGTCGGCGACAAGGAGATACTGGGGACTCGAATCCGACGAAAGAGCCTTGCGCTGCTGTGCCTTCTGTTGACACGGCAGC
>DASSHA010000036.1:0-2099 GCA_035693145.1 Candidatus Limnocylindrales bacterium | reverse complement strand
GCGGATGACGACGTTCGCTTCGAGCACGACATCGCTCGCGAGCTCGACGGTCGCGTCGAGGTAGACCGTCGACGGATCTTGCATCGTCACGCCGGCACGCATGTGCGCGACGTTGAGGTCGGTCCGCAGGTCCCACTCCGCCTGCGCGAGCTGGCTCCGGTCGTTGATGCCGGTCATCCCGGGCCCCGTGTCCTCGACGTCGACGGCGGTGACGAGGCGACCCTCGGCCCTCGCGATCGCGACGAGCTCGGTGAGATACAGCTCGCCGGTCGCGGGCGATGCGTGAAGCGCGCCGATCCGATCGCGCAGCCAGCGGCCGTCGAACGCGTAGATCCCGGCGTTGATTTGGGCGATCGCGCGCTGCTCGTCGTCCGCGTCACGCTCCTCGACGATCCGATCGACGGACCCGGCCGACGTCCGGACGACGCGACCGAGGCCCGACGGATCGAACGCGTCGACCGCCACGAGGCTGATCACGGCCTCGTCGAGCCGGCGCGCCTCGAGCAGCTCCTCGAGCAGCGCCGGCGTCACTCGTGGCACGTCCCCCGACAGGACGAGGACCTCGCCCGCCTCGGCAGGCAGCTGGGCGAGCGCGACGGCGACCGCGTCGCCCGTCCCCCGCGGCTCGGCCTGGCGGACGAATCGCGCCGCACCGGCGAACGCGTCGACGATCGCCGCGGTCGCATCGGAATAGACGACCAACGGTGCGCTCCCGGTCGCCTCCCGCCCGGCGTCGATGACGTAGGCGAGCATCGGACGGCCGCACAGCGGGTGAAGGACCTTCGGCAGCTTCGAGCGCATCCGCGTCCCGAGCCCGGCCGCCATGACGATCGCGGCCGGCCGCCGGGCATCCGCGGGCGGCGGGGGCGTCACCAGGAGTGGCCGACGAACGACGTCGGGCGGATCCGTCGGCGACGTGCAGTCGATCCGCGCGCGCGGCGTCCGTCGCTGCGCGCAGTCGGTGTCGGAGGTTCGTCTGTCATCGAAGGCTCCGGCGATCGTATGGGCCGCCGTTCGCGAGTGTCAATTGCCGCCGCCGGCCGAACCCGCGGCTGATCACTCCGGGCGCATCGCGATCGCCTCGATCTCGACGCGGGCGCCGCCCGGGAGCGCCGCGACGGCGAATGTCGAGCGCGCCGGCGGCGGATCCTGGACGAACCGGCCGTAGACCTCGTTGACCGCCCTGAAGTCGGCGATGTCGGCGAGGAAGATCGTCGTCTTCACGACGTCCTCGAACCCGACGCCCGCAGCGTCGAGCACTGCCGCGAGGTTCCGAAGCGCGCGTTCGGCCTGCGCCCCGATCCCTCCGTCGACCATCGATCCGGTCGTCGGATCGATTCCCACCTGGCCCGAGCAGAAGACGAGCCGATCCACGGCAATCGCGGCGCTGTAGGGCCCGATCGGTGCGGGCGCGTTGCCGGTCGAGACCGCCTGACGGTTCATCCTCGTCTCTCCTCATTTTCGGTTTCGGGTCGCCCGGGCATCGAGCGCGGGAGCAGCTCGGCGAGGGCGACGAACGGCCGGCCGTGTCCGGCCTCGAGCCGCCCATCGAGGAACGCTTCATCGACGAGCGCCGCCGCGGCCCGGCCCTCGACGAGGGAAGGATAGAGAGCCCAGACCGTGGGCCCCGAGCCGGACTGCCCGACGCGCCGCCCGAGAAGCCGCGCGAGCGCCCGGCGGAGCCGCGGGACGGCGGGCGCGACGAGCGCCGTTGCCGCGACGAGGTCGTTCGCGGTCGCGATGACGCCGGCACGGTCGACGAGCGTCGGGACGCCAAGGGCACCCGCCGCGAGCTCGTCGGCGAAGTGCAGGCTCGTCCGCAAGACGGCCGGCTGGTCCCCCGACCGGGCCCCGGCCGCGAACGCCGCGAACACGTCGGCCGTCGAGACGCCGAAGCCCGGCGTGACGACGAGGATGGCCGGAGAGCCGCCGCGGAGGTCGGGCAGCGGCGTCACCTGTTCGCCGCGGCCCTCGACGAGGGCGAGCCCGCCCGTGAGGAAGAACGGAACGTCCGAGCCCAGCCGGGCGGCGATCGCCGCACGCTCCGTGTCCGACACGTCGGCGCCCCACGCCTCGAGGGCGGCGTCGAGCGCCGCCGC
>DASSHA010000035.1:0-8991 GCA_035693145.1 Candidatus Limnocylindrales bacterium | reverse complement strand
ATGTCGATGACGGCCGTTCCGATCTCGATGCGCTTCGTGCGTGCCCCGATCGCGGCGAGGAGCGGGAACGGCGACGCGAGCTGCTGGGCGAAGTGGTGGACCCGGAAATACGCGCCGTCCGCACCGAGATCCTCGATCGCCTCCGCGAGCTCGATCGACTGGACCAGGGCGTCGGCCGCCGACCGCACCTGCGAGTAGGGCGAGGCCGACCAATGCCCGAACGAGAGAAAGCCGATCTTCTTCACGTGCGGATCCTACGGTTGAATCGGCATGGACCCTGCCGGCTTGTCAGGCACGACGAGCTGCCGGCCACCTTCTACCGCGGACGACCTTCGCGGAGGGCGTCGATCGACCGTGCGACGCGCCGGCTCCGCGTCTCGGCGGTCTTCGCGTCCTCGATCTGGAGCACGTGCCATGACCGGTTGCTGTAGGACAGGCGGTCGAACGTGACGCGGGCCGCGGGCTCCGCGTCGAGGGCGGCGGCGAGGTCGTCGGGCACGGCGACCGTCCGCGGCTCCGTGTCGAGCTCGATCTCGGCCTCGACTTCGTCGCCGATGCTGACGCCGGCGGCCTGCCGAGTCGCGCTGCTCACCGAGATGAGGTTGCGGCCGCCCATCGGGGCGATGCTCGTGCGGTAGGCGAACCCGTTGAGCGTCACTTTCACGGCAGGTCGCCGGCCGCCACCGAGGCTGGCCAAGAGCTCCTCCGGCACGACGAGGCAGGCCGTCGTCGGGCCGGTCGGCTCGACGGTCGTCGTCAGCTTCACCGATCACGTCCGCCGGCATGGCCCGTCAGCCGTTGCGGCACGATCAGGACCCTTCGGCCGTACGCGAGTGGCGATCCATCTCGACCCAGCGTGGGTTCCACGGCCCCTGGCCGTAGATCTTTTCGACGCTGACGCGAAACGTCCAGCCCGCGGGCATCTCGCGCCTGGGGTACACGGCCCCCGGCCCGATGTACCACGGGGCGAGGTGATCCATCACCTCGAGCGCGCCACCGTCGTGGACGGTCGCGCGGCCCGAGACCACCAGGTACGGCCAGAGCGCTCCGCCGTCGTACTCCTTGGCGTGGAACGAGAGCGTCACCCGAGGATCATGGCGCACACGGGCAGCGCGTTTCGCGTCGAAGAACGAGGCGAACACGACCTCGCCGCCGTCGAAGCCCGCCCAGGTGAGGTTGACGTGCGGCTCGCCGTCGCGCGTCATCGTCACGACGTGGGCCCACAAGCCGGCCGCGAGGAACTCGCGGACGCTGTCGGGGATCGTTGCGGTCACAGCGTCAACTCCTCGCCGGTCTCCGGCCGGGCGCCGATCGACACAGGCTCGCCCGGCAGCTCCCCCGGAACCTCCCCAGGACGAGCCCTGGTACGGCGGACGCCGATCTCGACGATGTCGTGCTTCAGGATGAGGTCGAGCGTCCAGTCGATCGCCACCCGGATGCGGCGATCGAGCGTCGGCAGGCGGAGCAGGTAGTAGCTGCGCCAGAGGAACCAGCCGAGCAGCCCGCTGACCTTGACGCCGAGGACGTCGCCGACGGCCTTGAACCGGCCGACCGAGACGAGCATCCCGAGCTGGCCGTAGTCGAACGGGGTCTGCGGACGACCCTCGAGCGCGGCAAGGACGTTGCGCGCCGCGTGCGGTCCCTCGCGCACGGCGTGCTGGGCCGTCGCCGGCATCGGACGGCCGGTCTTCGGGTCGACGATCGACGCGCAGTCGCCGAGCGCCCAGACGTTGTCGACGCCAGGCAGGGCGAACGTGGCGTCCGGCCTCAGCCAGCCGCGGCCATCTCGCGGCCCCGGAATCGCCGCGAGCGCCGGGTTCGGCGCATTGCCGACGGTGCTGACGACGGTGGCCGCCGCGATCGTCGTGCCGTCGTCGAGCTGGACGCGATCGACGTCGACTCGAGCGACTCGACGACCGAGGAGCAGGTCGAGGCCGGCCTCGCGGAGCTTCTTCGTCGCGTACCGACCGAGTCGCTCGCCGAGCTCGGAGAGGACGATCGAACGACTGTGGACGAGCACGACGCGCGGCTCCAGGCGGACGTCGCGGAAGCTGCGGGCCGCGAGCTCGACGAGGTCCTTCAGCTCGGCCGCTACCTCGACTCCCGTCGAGCCGCCGCCCGCGACGACGAACGTCAGCAGCCGCTGGCGCCGCTCCGGATCGGGCTCGATCCGCGCCTCCTCGAGCATGTCGAGCGCCCTGTTGCGGAGGTAGAACGCGTCGCCGAGCGTCCGGATGCCGACCCCGTGCTCCACCATCCCCGGGACGGCAACGAGGTCCGTCACGCTGCCGAGGGCCACGATGAGCGCGTCATACCGGACCGGCACGAGTTGCCCGCTCATTCGGCGCCGGAGCTGCACCACCTGCGAGCCGACGTCGATCGTCTCGACGTAGCCCACCTCGACGCCGCAGCCGGGCAGCATCCGTCGGAGCGGCACGACGGCGTGCGTGGTCTCGATCGTCCCCGAGATGATGTCGGCGAGGAGCGGCTGGAAGACGAAGTAGTTGTCGCGGTTGAGCAGCAGGACCTCGATCGCATCGCCCGGGGTCGCCTCGCCTTCGCCGGCGAGCCGATGCTGCTTCCGCAGCTGCTTCGCCAGCTCCTGCGCGGCGCTGACGCCGGCGAATCCACCGCCGACGACGACGACGCGCCTCGTCATCGCGGCAGAGCTCGCGCCGCCCGTGTCGCGGGGCCCAGGGTCAGCGCGGGCTGACGCGCAGGAGCCCGAACGACGCTCCTTGCGGGTCGGTGAGGATTGCGAAGCGTCCGCCGGGGAAGTCACGCGGCGCGACCATCTCGCGGGCGCCCGCGGCGACCGCCGCGCGGAACGCCGCGTCGACGTCCGCGACCGCGAAGTAGATCTGCCAGTAGCTCGGAACGCCGGCCGGCACCATCGCGTTCATCTCCCAGGCCCCGGCAATCGACTCGCCGTCGAGCAGGAACTCGGTGTACGGCGGCTGCCCCTCGCCCATCTCGCTCGTTCGGGTCTTCCACCCGAAGACGTCGGTGTAGAACGTGATCGCCCGGTCAACGCCTCGCGCATTGAGCTCCGACCAGCCGAACGAGCCTGGCGCGTCCGTCTGGAAGCCGCCCATTCGGGTCCCCTGCCAGGCGGAGATGAAGGCACCCGAAGGGTCGCGGAACACCGCCATTCGGCCTTGGTCGCCAACGTCGAACGGTGGGGCGACGACCGTCCCGCCGGCCGCCTCGACGGCCCGGGCGGTCTCGTCCGCATCGCTCGTCCCGATGTAGAGCGACCACGCGTCGGGCGCGTCCGCCGACATCTTCGGCCCGATGCCGGCGACGTCTCTGCCCTCGACGCGCGCGATTGCATAGCCGCCGTACTGTGGATCGGGAGAGGGCTCGACCTGCCAGCCGAAGAGACGCGAGTAGAACGCCCTGGATGCCTCCGCGTTGGAGCTTGCCAGGTCGATCCAAACGGGCTTGTTCACGGTCGCCGTCGCCGTCTCTGCCATGTCAGCCTCCTCGGGGCTCGAGCCTCCGCCGATCCCCGCTCGTCAAAGAGAGGCTCGCGATTGTCCCACCGACCGCCCGTTGCCGCTGGGGATGACCCGCGAACGGGCCGGCCGGCCGCTCGACGATCGTCCAGTTTCAAGGCCGCACAGCCGTCCAGATCGCGGCCTGATTCCAGTCCGGGTAGCCGTTTCGGCCGACCGCGACGATCCCGGCCTCGCTCGACGCGAGGCCAGTGATCTGGCCGCCCGAGAACGACGTCTCCCAGGCCGGGCCCTGCCACGTCCGACCGTCGGGTGAGGTCCAGGCGACGGCCGAGCCCTTGCCGGCGTCCGATCGCCAGCCGGCCGCGACGAGCCCGGACGGCCCGGACAGCACCGCCTGCATCCGGACAGGCGAGGAGAAGTAGTGGAAGGCGGGCTGGTCGGCTGCTGCCGTCCACTCGACGCCATCCGACGAGGTCCACGCGAGCGCACCGTCGTCGTGGCCGTTGAGCCCGACGGCGACGAACCCCGACGGTGTCGCGATGACCGCTCGCATCGCTCCAGCGGGGTCGGGCACGATCCGGGCACGTTGCCAGCCCGTCGTTGCCGTCCAGCGCCAGGCGGCCGCCGGTCCGTAGTTCGGGTCACCGGCGGTTCCGACGGCGACGAGCGTCTCGCCCGAGGCTGCGACGCCACGGATTCGACCATCGGCGAAGGCGGCGGCATCGTCGGCGTGCCAGACGAGACCGTCCGACGATCGCCAGGTCGCGGCCGCGGAAGTCGCGTGGAGCGGGTCGTCCCGGTAGCCGCCCGCGACGAAGCCGCCCGCGAACGGCGTGACCGACGTCATCGCGCCGGCCGCCGACGCGACGCGCAGGTCGTCCTGGGGCGGCGCCTGCTGCCAGTCGGCGCCGCCAGCGCCGAGGGTCGCCCACGATGTGGCGCCGGTCGGAGCGCTGCCGACGATCACGGATCGGCGGCCGTTCGTCGCGATCGCCAGCGCCGTCGTGCCGAGCGCGGCGGTGAACCCGGACAGCGGCGCCCATCGGCGCCCGTCGACTGACTCGAACGCGACGGCCTGTGCCGGTGGTTGCTGGACGCCGACGGCGATCGTCGTGCCGCCGGTTGCCACGACACCGAACAGCTGGTTCTCGGCGAGGAAATGACACGGATGGCACTCGTACCCGGGCTCGAGCGACGGGGCCGTCGTCACCGCGGACGGCTGTGCGAGAAGGGCGTCCTGCCACCGGTCGGTTGGCGCCGGGCTGGAGCTCGAGGGCGCCCGCGATGCGACGGGAGCCGTGGCGCAGGCGGCAATCGAGGACGCCATGACGGCGGTCACGACCGCGACGAAGCCAACCCGCCCGAGTCTCACTGCCACAGGATCAGCGTGTCCATTGCGTGATCATCGATCGTCCGTCACAATGCCGCCCAATGACGACGACGCTTTCGTGGCCGATGTGTATGCGCTGGCGGCCCCGCCGTGCGGAGGATGGGGTCTGAGGTCACGCGCATGCTGAGCAGCAGGTAGCGGGACCGCAGATCGGTCCCGGGGCCGCGGATCCATTCGATGGAACCGCGGCTTTGTTGTTTCTCCGGCACTCACGACGGTCAGCCGCCGAACCCCCGCCCCGCCCCAGGGCACGGGACTCGACGACCCAGCATCCGCGAACCCGGAGAAGACCGATGGCAGACACCGAGCAGCCCCAGTACCGGCCCGAGACGCTCGCGCTCCACGCGGGCCAGAAGCCCGACCCGACGACCAACGCGCTCGCGGTCCCGATCTACGCGACGACGTCGTACGTGTTCGACGACGCCGCACACGCCGCGCGCCTGTTCGCGCTCCAGGAGTTCGGCAACATCTACACCCGGATCATGAACCCGACGACGGGGGTGTTCGAGGAGCGCGTGGCGGCGCTCGAGGGCGGCGTCGGGGCGCTCGGCGTTGCGAGCGGCCAGTCGGCCGAGACGCTCACGTTCCTCAACCTGGCCCGGACGGGCGACAACATCGTCGCGAGCTCGAGCCTCTACGGTGGGACGTACAACCTCCTCCGCTACACGCTGCCCAAGATCGGGATCACCACCCACTTCGTGGATGGCAGCCGGCCCGAGACATTCGCCGACGCGATCGACGGCCGAACGAAGGCGGTCTTCCTCGAGACGATCGGCAACCCGCGTCTGGACGTCCACGACATCCGTGCGATCGCCGACATCGCCCACGCCCGCGGCGTGCCGCTCATCGTCGACAACACCTTCGCCCCGCTCATCGCGAAGCCACTCAAGCACGGTGCCGACATCGTCATCCACTCGGCCACGAAGTGGATCGGCGGTCACGGGACGTCGATCGGTGGCGTCGTCGTCGACGGGGGAACGTTCGACTGGTCGAAGTCGGAGCGGTTCCGCGCCGACTTCGTCGACCCGGACCCGAGCTACCACGGCGTCAGCTACACGGAGGCCTTCGGGCCGGCGGCGTTCATCATCAAGCTCCGTGTCCAGGGTCTCCGGGATCTCGGCCCGGCGCTCAGCCCGTTCAATGCGTTCCTCTTCCTCCAGGGGCTCGAGACGCTTCCCCTCCGGATCCAGCGGCACAGCGAGAACGCCCTCGCCGTCGCCCGCTGGCTCGAGTCGAACCCGGCCGTCACGTGGGTCCGCTACCCGGGTCTCGAGTCCCACCCCTCGCACGACGAGGCGACGCGCTATCTCGAGGGTGGTTTCGGCGGGATGATCACGTTCGGCGTGCGTGGCGGCGTCGAGGCGGGCCGCCGGCTGATCGACGCGGTCAAGCTGTTCAGCCTGCTCGCCAACGTCGGCGATGCGAAGTCGCTGATCATCCATCCGGCCTCGACGACGCACCAGCAGCTGTCGCGCGAGGAGCAGCTCTCGTCGGGGACGACCGAGGATCTCGTCCGACTGTCGGTCGGCCTCGAGCATGTCGACGACCTGATCGCCGACCTCGACCAGGCGATCACGGTCGCGACCGAGAGCCGCGAGCGGGAGGCGGTGCCGGCATGACCGTCGAGGAGCTGGCGGCCGACGTGGCCGCCGGCTCCGTCCGCGTGTCCGCGCCGACGGCCGGCGCCGCGCGATCGCGCGCCGCGCCCCTTCCGCTCGGGACGGGGCGGCTGGAGTTCGCCGAGCTCGGGCCATTCGTGCTCGAGAGCGGCGCGCTCCTGCCGAACCTGACCGCCGCGTATCGGCACGACGGCCGGGCGCCCGGCAGCGGGCCGCAGGTCGTCGTCGTCCACGCGCTCACGGGATCGGCGGACGCAGCCGGCGACTGGTGGGCGCCACTCATCGGCGAGGGCCGGGCCCTCGACACCGGGCGGATCGGCGTCCTGTGCATGAACCTCCTCGGCGGGCGCTACGGGACAACGGGCCCGACGTCGCGAGACCCCGCGACCGGCGGCGAGTACGGCGGTTCGTTCCCGGCGGTCACGACGCGCGACCAGGCCCGTGCACAGTGGGCGCTCCTCGACGCGCTCGGGATCGACGATGTCGCGCTCGTCACCGGCGGATCCCTCGGCGGGATGGTCGCGCTCGAGATCGGGCTCGAGCGACCGTCAGCCGTTCGGTCGGTCCTGCCGATCGCCGCACCGGCGGCGACCGGGCCGATGGCGCTCGCGTGGGATCGCATTCAGCTCGAGCTCATCGAGCGGCTCGGGGACGAGGGCCTCGCACTCGCCCGCCAGCTCGCGATGACGACCTACCGGAGCGAGACCGACTTCGACGAGCGCTTCGGCCGGTCAATGGAAGCTGACGGACGGCATTCGATCGTGAGCTATCTCGACCACCAGGGTCGCAAGCTCGTCGAGCGGTTCGACGGCGTGACGTATCGGACGCTCGTCGGCGCAATGGACTCGCATGACGTCGGCCGGGACCGAGGTGGGATCGCAGCCGCGCTCGGGCTGCTCGCCGCCCACGGCGTCCGGTTGACCGGTCTCGGGATCGAGGGCGACATCCTCTACGGGCCCGAGCAGGTCCGTGCCCTCGTCGACGTCGCGAGCGATGCCGGCGTTCGTGCCGTGTACCGCGAGCTGCGATCGACGAAGGGGCACGACGCGTTTCTCGTCGAATGGGCGCAGCTGGGCGAGGTGCTCGTCGAAGCCGCGGGAACGTAGACGAGCCCGGCGGGATGACCCGCCGGGCTCGCTCCCCCAGTTGCGATCGATGTGTCGCGTCGCGGCGACCGCTACGGCGTGGCGATGAACCAGACGTTGCCGACGCCCTGCCCGTTCGTGTCGCCGGCCTTCGTGTCGGACGCGAAGTAGTAGAGCGGCATCCCGTTGTACGTGACCTGCTTCTTGCCGTCGTCGGGGCGGGTGATCGATCCGATCGTGCCGCTCACGCCGCTCGCAGCGGTGACGGTCTCGTCACCTTCGAGCTCGAAGGCCGGCCACTTCGTCGCGCAGCCGCCGGTGCAGGCGCTCGTCGTCGTGTTCGCCGGGTCGTTCTTGAAGATGTAGAGCGTCTTGCCGTCCTCGCCGGTGAGGAACGTCCCCGCGGCACCCGTGCCGGTCGCCAGCTGGTACGTATCGCCCGAGCCGCTCGCCTCGCCCGACCCGCTCGCCTCGGCCGACCCGCCCGCCTCGGCCGAGGGGCTTGCGGCGGCGGAGCTCGCCGGCGCAGTGCTTGGCGCGGTCGAGGGTGAGGGAGATGCGGCGCCGCTGCACGCGGCGACGAGGACGAGGGCGGCAGCGGCGCCGCCGATCGCCCGGAACGGACCGAGAACACGCATCGGGCTACCTCGCGGGTGTTGAGATCGACAGCGACCTCTACGTTCGGGCGCGAGGCCCGGTTTTGGCGTCGGCGGACGTGGTCAGGCGACCGCCTGACCACGTCCCGTGGCGAGCCGTTCGAATGTCGCGAGCGCCTGCGCGACGACCTGGTCCATGTTGTAGTAGCGGTACGTCGCCAGACGGCCGACGAACGTCACGTCCGCCGTCGCCTCGGCCAGCGTCCGGTAGCGCCGGTAGAGTGCCTCGTTCTCCGGCCGCGGGACCGGGTAGTAGGGATCGCCGTCGGCGCGCGGGTATTCACGCACGATCGTCGTGCGCGACGAGCGCTCGCCGGTCAGGTGCTTGAACTCGGTCGTCCGCGTGTACGGGACCGACTCGTCGGGCTCGTTGACGGTCCCGACCGGCTGGAATCGCTCGCGGTCGAGCGTCTGGAACCGGAACTCGAGCGAGCGGTACGGCAACCGACCGAACCGCTGATCGAAGTACTCGTCGACGGGCCCGCTGAACACCACGTGCTCGGCACGTACGGCGCGCCGGGCCTCGTGCCAGTCGGTCGCGAGGCTCGTCGTGATCCGTGGATGGTCGAGCATCCGTGCGACGATCGCGGTGTAGCCCTGGGCCGGCATGGCCTGGAACGTGTCGCCGAAGTAGCGGCCGTCGCGGTTCGTCCGAACGGGGATGCGCGCGGTGACTGACGCATCGAGCTCGCTCGGGTCCAGGCCCCACTGCTTGCGGGTGTAGCCGCGAAAGAACAGCTCGTACAGCTCGCGCCCGACGCGCGACACGACGGCGTCCTC
>DASSHA010000034.1:0-7514 GCA_035693145.1 Candidatus Limnocylindrales bacterium | reverse complement strand
GACGACGACGCCGGCCGACTTGCCAATCGTGCCCGGATCCCGACCGGCATCCTCGCAAGCGGCGACGAGGGCGGCCAGCCGGGGCGCGAACTCGGCGATGTCGCTGCGCTCCTCCACGAACCAGCTCCAGATATCGGCGTTGAGGGCAGCCAGGCGCAGCATCTTCGGCCCCTTCGCGCCGATCATGATCGGGATCCGACCGGGTCGCGGCCCGAGCGGACGCTGTTCGAGGTCCCGGGCGGCATGGAACCTGCCGTCGAACTCGGCGTGCCCCTCGCGCAGGAGCGGAATGATGATCTCGATCGCCTGCTCGAATCGGGCATACACGTGGTCCTCGGGCAGCCCGAAGGCGTGCGCCTGGCGACCGGCATGGCCGGCGCCGAGGCCGAACACGAAACGACCGCCGCTGATCTCGTCGAACGTCTCGACGGCCTTGGCGGTGATGCCCGGGTTCCGATGGAGCGCGGACAGGATCCAGGTGCCGACCTTGATCCTCGAGGTCGCCGCGGCGACGGCGCCCGTCATGGCAACGCCCTCCCAGAATCCCTGCGGATCCCGTTCGGGCGGGCGCCACAGGAGCTCGTCGCACGTCCAGACGATGTCGAACCCGATCTCCTCGGCACGCAGTGCGAGGTCGCGGATGTTGGCCCAACGAGCCGTTGCCGCGCCTCCGAACACTTCTCCCATCGGCAGGACGAGGCCGATCTCGAACGGACGCCTTGGAGCTATGTCCGGGGCCATGCCCGCGAGTCTATGTCGCGGTTACCCGCACGTTCTGGCTGACGCACAATCGCGGCGTGCTCGAAAGACCGTCCACCCTCGAACGGCTCGTCTTCTTCTCCGACGCCGTCTTCGCGATCGCGATCACGCTGCTGGCGATCGACCTGCGACTGCCGGCAACGCTCAGCCCGAACGACAACGGAAGCCTCGCCGCCGCTTTCCATGACGCACTGCCCGAGCTGTTCGCGTTCGCTCTGAGCTTCTTCATCGTCGCCACGTTCTGGATGGGTCATCTGCGGACGATGCGGGCGACCGAACGAACGAACTCGCGGTTCGTCGCGCTCAACCTCCTGTTCCTGTTCTTCATTGCGCTGCTGCCCTTCCCGACGTCGGTCATCGCCCAGCACGGCGACCTCTCGCTGGGGGCCATCGCGTACGCGGCATTCGGGGCCGTGACCGGCCTCGTCTCGAACTCGCTGTGGCTCTATGCGACGCGCGTCGGCGGCCTGGCACCACGCGTGTCGCCCGAGCTCTCGCGCTCCGTCGCGCTTCGTGGGCTCGTCGGACCGGCGCTGTTCGCGATCTCGATCCCGGTCGCGCTCGTCAGCCCGTTCGCTGCCGAAATCGTCTGGGTCTTCACGATGCCCGCGACGCTCCTCGTCTCGAATCGCCTCGGTGTCGAGCGTGCGATCGAGGCGTCACTCTCCCGCGAGTGAGATCACGCTAGTCGGGGCAGGCGAGCTGATCGCGCGCGGCACATCACGCGGTTCCTTGCTGTCACCATCGCGAGGGACAACGGAAGCCGATGGCTGGCCCATTCGAGCGTAATGAGGAACCTCAATGTCTCTCTTCGACGGCAGGTGGCGCCCGGACCCGCAGCGCCCCCGACCCGGCGAACCCCCCGAGGAGCTCCTGCTGTCCGACGAGTTCTTCGCGTGCCTGACGTGCGATCCGCCCTACCAGCTCCCAGCCGATGGCCGCGATCATGCTCTCGACGGCCATCCGCGTCTTGACGTCCTCGCCATCACCGTGGTCGACGAACGCACGGTTCGCCGGATCGGCCGGAGGGCAGGATTGACCGTCCTCGAATCGACGAGCGTCATCGACACCGATGGCAGCGACCGCGTCGACACCCGAAACGTCGTCCAATCCAACGGCCGGTTGATCGTGCTGGCGACGCGGTGGCGTCGCGTCGGCCCGCCGCCGGCCGGGGCCCATCTCCTCTCAGGCAGATGGAGCGAAATCGAGACCGACATGGTGAACCACGATGAGGACACGACCTACCGGATCGTCGATGGCGCCCTCGAGATGCGGGATCGGTGGGGACGGTCCTTTCGGGCGCCGCTCGACGGGACTGTCGCGCCCTATGTCGGCGATGCTCGATTTACCGGCGTCTCGGTGCGTTGGCTCGACGGCAGGACGATCGAGGAATCCGACCACAGTGGAGACGCCGTCGTCTTCGTGGCGCAGTGGCATGTGAACGAGGACGGCGACACGATGCACGTTCGCTTTGACGACACGAAGGGCCACGTGATGGAGCAGAGCGGGCATCGTCTGACCTGATTCGCGACATTCACGATCGCTCCTGGGCGGCACCCCGCAGGGGTGATCCCAAGGATCAAGTGGCTTCGATGACGTACGACGAGCTCCCGGCGCTCGCCCGACGACTCGAGGATCGACCGCTGAGGACGGCGAGTAGTCGCGCCAGCCGGCGTAACCCAGGATGTCACGATCCATGGCCACCTCCCGGTCCGCGCGAGCATGATCGGTACCGCCGCACAAACACAAGGAGGTTTCGCATGCTTGGCGATCATGTCGTCTTCCCGATCCTGCTCTCGAAGGACCTGGATGCCAGCCGGACCTTCTATCGCGACGTCCTCGGTCTCGAGATCGCGCGCGAGGACGAGGACGACCGGATCGTCTTCCGTTGCGGCGGCGGGACGCAGCTGGTGGTCACGAAGAGCACGGTCGGCACCTCCGATACTCAGACGCAGCTGGCCTGGCGCGTGCCGGACATCCATGCCGCCGTGGCGGATCTCCGCTCCCGAGGCGTCCGGATCGAGGAGTACGAGGCGCCGGATCCCGTGACGACCGACGGCATCGCGGACATGGGTCACTCGTGGGCGGCCTGGTTCATCGACCCGAGCTGCAACGTCCTCGCCGTCGTCCAGCCGAAGTAGCGACCTGCGGTTCTTGACATCCGTCGCTGGTGGCGACGTTCGGCGGGGCCATCGGGCCGAGCTGACGGTGCGGGGCGCGATACGCGGACAGGCGTCGCTGTGGGCGACGCGTGACAGGAAATCGCGCCGAATCGACGGCAGCGCCGGTCGGCCGGACCGGTGCGCATCGCCTTGCGTCGCCGGTGGCGACATCTGCCAATAACGCGGCGGATGCGAGGACCAGCGAGGCGGGCGCCGCGACGCAGCCGTATCGTCGCCGCCGGCCGCGGCACGGCGGACTGCGCTTCGCTCGCGGACAATCCGACACGTGACAGACGCGAAGGGAGCCGAGCGCACGGCCACACCACCCGCTCGAGACCCGCGCCACTGGTGGCGCCACGGCGTGCTCTACCAGATCTACCCGCGCAGCTACCAGGACTCGAACGGCGACGGCGTCGGGGATCTGCCCGGGATCACGAGCCGCCTGGACCACCTCGGCGGCCGCTCCGACTCCCTCGGCATCGACGGGATCTGGATCAGCCCGTTCTACCCCTCGCCGATGGCCGATTTCGGCTACGACGTCGCCGACTACTGCGACGTCGACCCGACGTTCGGCACGCTCGCCGACTTCGACGAGCTGCTGGACCAGGCCCACGAGCGCGGGATCCGGATCATCGTCGACCTCGTCCCGAACCACAGCTCCAGCGAGCACCCGTGGTTCCGCGAATCCCGCTCGTCACGCACCAACGCGAAGCGCGACTGGTACGTCTGGCGCGACCCGGGCCCGCACGGTGAACCGCCGAACAACTGGAAGAGCACGTTCAGCCGCGTCCAGGACAGTGCCTGGACGCTGGACCCGTCGACCGGGCAGATGTACCTCCACTCGTTTCTGCCCGAGCAGCCGGACCTCAACTGGGCGAACCCTGAGGTACGGCGGGCGTTCGACGGGATCCTCCGCTTCTGGCTCGATCGGGGCGTCGACGGCTTCCGGATCGACGTCGCCCACATGATGGCCAAGGACCCCGACCTCCGGGACAATCCCGTCCCGGCGCCCGGACAGGACTGGCTCGACTTCCTGCGCAGTGCCCGGATGTTCAACGCCGACCAGCCGGCAGTCCACGACATCCTTCGCTCGTGGCGCAGGACCCTCGATTCCTACGGCCGGGACCGGATGGACGTCGGCGAGGTCTACCTGCTCGATCCGAAACGGATGGTCGAGTACTACGGCTCTGGCGCCGACGAGCTCGACCTCGCGTTCAACTTCTCGTTCCTGCGGGCGCCGTTCTCGGCCGATGCGTTCCGGCGGAGCGTCGAGGAGTTCGAGGCGCTGCTGCCGCCCGATGCCTGGCCCGACTACACCCTCTCGAACCACGACCACCCGCGCGCCGTCTCTCGCTACGCGCCCGGCGAGGACCTCGCCCGCGGTCGACGTCGCGCGCGGCTGCTCATGCTCATGCTCCTCACGCTGCGGGGGACGCCGTTCCTCTACCAGGGCGAGGAGATCGCGATGGCCGACGGGCCGGTCCCGCCCGATCGGATCGTCGATGTCGACGGCCGCGATCCCGAACGGACGCCGATGCAATGGGACGATGGGCCGAGCGGCGGCTTCACGACCGGCGCGCCGTGGCTGCCGGTCTCGCCCGAATCGCGAATCGTGAACGTCGAGGCGCAGCGCGACGATCCACGGTCGATGCTCGCGTTCACACGGTCGCTCATCGCGCTGCGGCGCGGAACGCCCGCACTGACGGCCGGCGTCTACTCCACGGTCCGGGGTGCTCCCGACGGCACCTACCTGTACGAACGACGGATCGGCACCGAACGGTGGCGCGTCGCGCTCAACTTCGGGACCGAACCCGTTTCGGTCGAGCTCGACGGCATCGTTCGGGCGTCGTCGGACCCCGACCGGGCCGTCGGTGAGCCGGCGAGCGGTCGCTTCGAGCTCGGGCCCGAGGCGGGCGTCCTCGTGGAGGTTCGGACGTCATGAGGGCCGAACGCGCGGACGGGGTCGTCCGCGTCGAGGCCGAGGCCTATGTCCTCGCGCTCGTCGAGGCGCGACCGTTCGTCGAGCTCGTGGAGGTCGACGGCCGGCGGATCGCGCGTCTCAACCCGATCGGTGCCCTCGACACGACCGACGGGTTGGACGGGACGGCCTCGATCGGGCGGGCGGAGATCGAGGAGGCCGAGGGCGAGATCCGGGTGACCCTGCCAATCGAGAGCACGCGCTGGCATTCGAAGCGGGCGGTCGTCACCTGCCGCGAGGACGAGCTCGAGCTGCACGTCGAGATCGAGGGCGAGGGCGCCCTCGCGGACGTGCGCCTCCTCGGCGGCTGGTATCCCACCGACCGCCGCTGGGGTGCGGGCTGGTACCGGAGCGCGGTCGCGGCCCGGACGCTCTTCTCGCCGGCCCCGGCGGACCCCGTGAAGATCGCCTGCGACCCGAACGAGGCGGTGAGCCTGGCCGCGTCCGGGGGCGGGCAGCCGGGGCGGGGCACGTGGTTCTTCACCCCGCCGCCGTTCGTGCTCGGGTTCTCGCGGGAGCGCCGCGCCTCGCCGATCGAGCTGCCGGCAGGGCCCTGGACGTCGCTGTCGGTTCGGTCGGCGATGGGGGAGCAGACGTTCACGTCGATCGAGTACGAGCCGTACGACAACGGCTTCCACCTCCGCCTGCCGTACGACGGCCAGACGCCGGTCGACGGTCGCTGGTCGTCGCCGGGGGTCGTCCTCCGGTTCGGTGCCGCCGATCCGTACGCGGCGATCGCGGACGAGGTCCGTCGTCTTCGGGCGCTCGGCCTCGCACCGACGCCACCGCCGTCGCGCGCAGACGGGCGGCCTGCCTGGTGGTCGCAGCCCATCTTCTGCGGCTGGGGCGCGCAGTCGGCGCTCGCGCGTTCGGACGGTGACGGCTCGCGGGCTCCGTGGTACTCGACGCAGGCGAACTACGAGCGCTTCCTCGACACGCTCGAGGCGCACGGCGTCGTGCCGGGAACGGTGGTGATCGACGATCGCTGGCAGGCGACATACGCGGCCGCGGATCCGGACACCGGGCGCTGGCCGGACCTCGAGGGCTGGATCGCCCGGCGGCACGAGCGCGGTCAGCGAGTCCTGCTCTGGTGGAAGGCGTGGGATCCCGAGGGGCTGCCGCCCGAATGGTGCGTCCGGACACGCGCCGGGCATGCCGTCGCGGTCGATCCGTCGAACCCGGCGTACCGCGACTACCTCGCCGAGCAGATCGGGCGGCTGGTCACGGCGCCGCCCGCCGGCCACGGAGCCGACGGCGTGAAGCTCGACTTCACCGCCCAGACGCCGATGGGCCCGGGCCTGGAGCGGAACGGATCGGAGTGGGGGATCGAGCTGCTGCGCCTTCTGCTCCGGACGATCCACGACGCTGCGAAGGCCGCTCGCCCCGATGCGTTCGTGGTGGCGCACGCGCCGAACCCGGGCTTCGTGCACGTCGCCGACGCCGTGCGGCTGAACGACCTGCTCCGGCTCGACGACGCGGATCCGCTCGTCCCGATCGTCGCCCAGGTCCGGCATCGCGCGGCGATCGCCCGCGCGGCCTGCCCGGAGCTGCTCGTCGAGACCGACGATTGGGCGATCCCGAGTCGCGAGGAGTGGCGCTCGTTCCTGGCGATCAAGGCGGACCTCGGCATCCCATCGCTCTACTTCGCCGACCGACTTCATCCGGCCGACGAGGACCTCCGCGACGATGACTACGCCGCGATCCGCGACGTCTGGGGTCGCTGGCGGTCACGTCACGGGTTGCCCGAGCCCGGCCGGGAGGCGGCGGTTCGATGAGCGAGCCGGACCGAATCCTGGGGATCGACGTCGGCGGCACGAAGCTTGCCGCAGGCCTCGTCACGCGGGGCGGCCGGGTCGAGGGATTCCGAACGATCCCGGCTCGCGCCGAGCAGGGCCCCGAACGCATGATCGAGCGCCACCTGGAGCTCGCGCGTCTGGTCGTCGACGACGCCGGCGTGGGCTGGGATTCGATCGGCATCGTCGGGATCGGGATCGGTGGGCCGCTCGATCCCGAGCGCGGGATCATCCAGTCGCCCCCGAACCTGCCCGGCTGGGACGAGGTCCCGCTCGCGGCCATCGTCCGGCGGGCGCTCGACCGCCCGGTCTACGTGGAGAACGACGCGTCGGCGGCGGCCCTCGCCGAGGCGTGGTGGGGGAGCGGCCGGGGCTGTCGCTCGTTCATCTACATGACGATCTCGACCGGTATCGGCGGTGGGATCGTGCTCGACGGGCGGCTCGAACGAGGCGCGAACGGCAACGCCGGCGAGCTCGGCCACATCACGGTCGACTACCACGGCTGGCCGTGCCCGGGCTGCGGGCGCCGCGGCTGTCTCGAGGCGTTCGCATCGGGCACGAACATTGCGCGACGGGCGCGCGCGGCGGCCGCTGCCTCTCCGACCGAGGGACGCGCCCTCGTGGAGCGCGCGGCTTCCGTCGAGACGATCACCGCGGCGGACGTTTCGGCCCTCGCCGGCGCGGGGGATCCGCTCGCCGGCCGAATCTGGGACGAGACCTGCGAGGTCCTGGGTGCCGGGCTGGGGACGATCCTCGACGTCTTCAACCCGAACCGGATCGCCCTCGGCGGCGGCGTGACACGGGCAGGATCCCTGCTCCTCG
>DASSHA010000033.1:0-2536 GCA_035693145.1 Candidatus Limnocylindrales bacterium | reverse complement strand
CGCCGAGGTCGTCGCGGCTGCCCGCGAACACGCGAAGGCCACCGGCCGGCGCATCAGCTACGAGGTCACGATGATCGGCGGCGTGAACGACACGAACGCCGACGCCGACGCGATCGCGACCCTGCTGCGCGGCGACCTCGCTCACGTCAACCTGATCCCGATGAACCCCGTCGCCCACACACCGTGGACCGCCAGCCCGATGCCCGTGATCGAGGCCTTCGCGGCTCGTGTCGAGGCGGCCGGCATCCCGACGACCATCCGGCGCAACCGCGGTCAGGAGATCGGTGCGGCGTGCGGCCAGCTCGCTGCCGAGCGGGCAGGGGAGCCAGCCGCGCCGGCCGTTGTCTGGCGTCGCCAACGACTCGAGATGGCCAGCGCCCGTGCCCTGCGTGGCGATCGGAGCGACGAGCCGCTTCCGGCTGGCGTCGACTGATGCGTCGCGAGCCATCCCGCCCGGACGACAGCGCCAACGCCCGCGCCCGCGTCGCAGCGAGCATCCTCGACGCCGACCTCGGCAACCTCGCCCACGCGGTCACGCGCGCCGAGCGTGAAGGCGCGGACCGGATCCACCTCGACGTCATGGATGGCCACTTCGTCCCGAACCTCACCTTCGGCGCCAAGACGATCAAGGCGCTCCGTAAGCGCACGCGCATCCCGTTCGATGCCCACCTGATGATTGCCAACCCCGGCACGTTCATCGACGACTTCCTGGACGCGGGCTGCGACTCCGTGACGATCCACGTCGAGATCGACGAGCCGATCGAGCCGACGCTGCGGGCCATCCGCGGCGCCGGGCGAGCCGCGGGCCTGGCGATCAAGCCGAAGACCCCGATGACCGCGCTCGAGCCGTACCGCCAGCTGCTGGACATCGTGATGGTCATGACGATCGAGCCGGGGTTCGGCGGTCAGCCACTCATGGTCGACGTCGCGAAGGCCCGTATCCCCGAGGCGCGCACCTACCTCTCGCACAAGCTGCACGGCGGCGAGGTCCACGTCGATGGCGGCGTGAATCGCGACACGGCGGAGCTCGTCGGCGGGCTCGGGGTCGACATCCTGGTCGTCGGGTCGGCGTTGTGGCTCAAGGGCCGCGACATGGCCCGCGAGATCCGCCTGATCCGGGCGCTCGCCGACGAGGGCTATCAGTACCAGCGCAACGACGGGCGGCCGCCGATCCCGCGCGATCGCATGTCGATGTTCGCGTCGCTGCCACGACCGCAGGCGCGCACGCTCAGCGCGGAGATCGAGGCTGCGGGCATTCCCGTGCTTCTCTTCCGTTCGGCGGACGACCCGGCCGAGATGGACGACGACGACCGACACTGGGACCTGCTGCTGCCCACGTCGGCCGAGGCCGCCGCCACCGAGCGCTTCGCGGCCCGGCGCGCCGAGCTCGAACGCGACCAGGCGCCCGGCGCCACCGGCGCCTGACGTGCGCGCGCTCCTGCAGCGGGTCTCGCGCGCGTCCGTCGCCGTCGAGGCGGCGCCAATCGCGTCGATCGGGCCGGGGCTGCTCGTGCTCCTCGGTGTGGGCCACGGCGACGATGAGGCCACGACCGACGCGCTCGCGCGGCGCGCGACCGAGCTGCGGATCTTCCGCGACGAGGAAGGTCGAACGAACCGCTCGATCCTCGACGTCGGCGGTGCCGCGCTGGTCGTGAGCCAGTTCACGCTCTACGCCGATACGGCGCGTGGTCGGCGTCCCGGCTTCACGAATGCCGCACCGCCCGAGCTTGCGGAGCGGCTCTACCTGCGGTTCGCGGAGCAGCTTCGCGCGAACGGCGTGGGCGACGTCCAGACGGGCTCGTTCGGCTCGGAGATGGCGGTCGAGCTCGTCAACGACGGCCCCTTCACGATCTGGCTCGACACCGCCTGACCTCGACACCGGGCCTCGCATGATGTATACATACATCGTGGAGCGGACGCAGATTTACCTGACCCGTCGAGAGAGCACCGTTCTGGCGCGACTTTCGAAGCAGACCGGGCGGACCCGCTCGCAGTTGATCCGGGAGGCCATCGCCACGCAGTACCTGGCCGGTCCCGATGCGACGGAGCTCGAGGAGGCGCTTGCACAGACCCAGGGGCTCTGGGCAGATCGGACGGAGACGGGCGAGCAATACGTCGAGCGGATCCGTTCCGGGCGGCTTGCGCGCCTGTACGAGCCGCGTCCCGACGAGTGATCCGGGTCGTCGACACGTCGGTGCTCATCGATCATCTTCGGGGCGACCAGCGCGCGACCGAGGTGTTGCGCGCCGCCTCGGACGCCGGCGACGAGCTCTGGAGCGTGACGCCCGTGCGGACGGAGATCCTGGCCGGAGCGTTGCCGGACGAGCGCGATCGCATCGATCTGCTGCTGGGTCAGCTTCGGTGGCTGGACGTCACGATGGAGCTCGCCGATACCGCGGGCCGGATCGCGCAGCCCTTCGTGCGATCACACCCGGGCATCGACACCGTCGACTACCTGCTCGCCGCCACCACGGAGCATCTCGGCGCCGAGCTGCTCACCTTGAACGTGCGGCACTTTCCGATGTTGTCGGGGCTG
>DASSHA010000032.1:0-5697 GCA_035693145.1 Candidatus Limnocylindrales bacterium | reverse complement strand
CTCGGCGAGCGCGAGGAACACGTCGAGGTGGCGACTCCGAACTGCCTCCCGTTCGTCGCTCTCCTCGAGCCGCTCGGAGGCGTACTCGCGGATCGTCTCGAGCATGAGGAATCGGCCGTCGTCCGATGACGTGAGCAGACTCCAGTCCGCGAGGGCCTCGACCCCGTCGAGCTCCGCTTCGGCGACCTGCTCGGCGGCCTCGAGCGAGAAGCTGCCGGCGAAGACCGACAGCCGCCGGAGGAGCTGCTGGACGTTGGGGTTCAGGAGCCCATAGCTCCAGTCGATCGTCGCTCGGAGCGTCCGCTGGCGCTCCGGTGCGTCGCGCGCGCCGCCCGTGAGGAGGGGCAGCCGCCGCCCCAGGCGCTCGAGGAGCATCGAGGGTTCGAGCACCTTCACTCGCGACGCCGCGAGCTCCAGCGCGAGCGGCAGCCCGTCGAGGTGGCGACAGATCTCCAGGACGGCGGCGTCGGCGACCACCTCCCTGCGGACCGTGCGCGCCCGCTGGACGAACAGGCTGACCGCGTCGTCGACCGGCAGCGGATCGAGCGGGAACTCCTCCTCGGCGGTCAGCCGGAGGCGGGTCCGGCTCGTCACGAGGAGCCGCAGGCCCCGTGCCTGTGCGAGGAGCTCGCCGAGCGCCGGAGCGGCGTCGAGCAGGTGCTCGAAGTTGTCGAGGACGAGGAACGCCTCGAGCTCGCGCAGGTCGTCGACGGTTCGGACGCCGGCGGCCTCGGCGATCGCCGACGGGACGAGCGCAGGATCGTGAACCGGCGCAAGCGGCACGAAGAAGACCGCATCGACGTCGTCGGTGATCTCGGCCGCGACCTGGAGCGCGAGCCGCGACTTGCCGCTTCCGCCGGCACCGGTCAGCGTGACCAGGCGGCGGCCCTCGCGGAAGAGGGCGAGAAGCTCGCCGACCTCGCGCTGCCGGCCCACGAGCGGGCTCGGCGCGAGCGGGAGGTTCGACCGGTCGAGCGTCCTGAGGGGCGGGAACGTCGCGTCACCGAGCTGGTAGATCCGCTCGGGTGCGGCCAGGTCCTTCAGCCGGTGGCTGCCGAGGTCGCGCAGCGCCTCGCCGGGGACGAGGTCCCGCGTCGACTGCGACACGAGGACCTGACCACCGTGCCCCGCGGCGGCGATCCGGGCGGCCCGGTGCACGTCCATGCCGACGTAGCCCTCGTCCGTCATCGACGGTTCGCCCGTGTGGATGCCCATCCGAACCTTCAGCCGGCCGTCGAGCGCTTCCTGTACGGCGCGAGCGGCAGCGATGGCATCTGACGCACGGCCGAACGCGACGAAGAACGCGTCGCCCTGCGTGTCGACCTCGACGCCGCCCCGGCCGGCGACGGCATCGCGAACCACGCGGCGGTGCGCCGCGAGTTCGGCGGCGTAGGCCGCTCCGATCTCGCGCAGGAGCTTCGTGGACCCCTCGATGTCGGTGAACAGGAACGTGACGGTGCCGCTCGGCAGGATGGCCACGGCGAAATGATGGGCTGCGATCCGCTGCGGGTCCAGACCGCGGTGCTAACCTCCCGATGACCCATTCGGAGGCACGCGTGACAAGCATCGTCGAGTCGGATCAGTACCTGTTCACGTCGGAGTCGGTGACCGAGGGTCACCCGGACAAGATGTGCGACCAGATCTCGGACGCCATCCTCGACGCGATCATCCGGGAGGATCCCGACGCCCGGGTCGCCTGCGAGACCGCGACGACGACCGGGCTCGTCATCGTCCTCGGCGAGATCACGACCTCGACCTACGTCGACTTCCAGTCGGTCGTGCGCGACACCGTTCGCGAGATCGGCTACACCCGCGCCGAGTACGGGTTCGACTACCAGACGTGCGGCGCGCTCGTGTCCGTCAAGGAGCAGTCGCAGGACATCGCGCAGGGCGTCGATGCCGCGCTCGAGGTCCGCGACGACGCGTCGGTCAACGAGCTGGGTGCGGGCGACCAGGGGATGATGTTCGGCTTCGCCTGCCGCGAGACGCCCGAGCTCATGCCGCTGCCGATCGCGCTCGCGCACCGCATGGCGCGCCGCCTCGCCGAGGCCCGCAAGTCGGGCCAGCTGCCGTACCTCCGACCCGACGGGAAGACCCAGGTGACGGTCGAGTACGAGCGCGGCGTCCCGAAGCGGGTGAAGACCGTCGTCGTCGCCGCCCAGCACGACGCCGACACTCGCGCCGAGCGAATCCGACGCGACATCGTCGAGTACGTGATCCTGCCGACGATCCCGGCCGAGCTCCGCGAGACCGATCCGGTCATGCACGTGAACCCGACCGGCCGCTTCGTCGTCGGCGGCCCAATGGGCGATGCCGGCCTCACGGGACGCAAGATCATCGTCGACTCGTACGGCGGGATGGCGCGCCACGGTGGCGGCTGCTTCAGCGGCAAGGACCCGACGAAGGTGGACCGCTCCGCGGCGTATGCCGCACGCTGGGTCGCGAAGAACGTCGTCGCGGCGGGCCTCGCGGACCGGTTCGAGCTCGAGCTCGCGTACGGCATCGGGATCGCCCGGCCGATCTCGCTCTCCCTCGAGACGTTCGGCACCGGCCGGGTGCCCGACGAGCAGATCCAGGGGCTCATCGAGCGGCACTTCGACCTCCGCCCGGCGTCGATCATCTCGGCGCTCGACCTGCGCCGGCCGATCTACCGCCAGACCGCCGCGTACGGCCACTTCGGCCGGCCGGACCTCGACCTGCCCTGGGAGCGGACCGACAAGGCCGAGCTGCTCGCGTCGGAGGCGGGCGTCCGCATGCCGGAGCCGGAGCCCGTACCGGTCGAAACGGCGACCGCCTAGGACCGAAGCGCGGCGGGCGCGAGCCACCCTCGGTGGATGCCTATTCACGCCACGAATGAATGCGACGTGGTCGGTGATCGCCATTCATCCGGTGCATCAACCGCGCGCGATTCGGCGGTTCGGTCGCCCGGAGAGCGGGCTCTATGCATGCGGGGCATGAAAATCGCGCGCAGGACCGCGATTCGGTCGCGTTCATTCGCTCGATGAATAGCGCGGCGGGTGCTGACCGAGAGTAGCCGGCGGGCGCTGGTTTGGAGATCGAGCTGGGGGCCGTGCTACGATCGAGCCGGCCTTCGGGGCAGGGTGCGATACCCGACCGGTGGTAGAGCCAGACCGAGGCGCGCGAGCGCCGAAGGACGGCGAGCCCACGAGCGGCCCGGCGCGCAAGCCGATGCGAGCGCGACGGGTGCCAGCAGATCCGAACGGCGACGGCGCGAGGCCGACGCCCAATCGGAGCCGACGGTGACAGTCCGGATGGAAGAAGGCAGGCCGCGAACCAGGGTTCGCGCGCCCCTGATCGTGCGTCGCCCCGAGGCATGGAGACCTCGGCTTGACGACGACGACCAACCGAACGATCACCGACCGAACGACCGAACCGACGGCCGCCCGCGCCTTGGGCTCGGAATCCGTGGCGGTTCGGCTCACGGACGTCCGGGTGACGTTCCCCAGGCGCGGTGGCGGGACCGTGACCGCCCTGGACGGCCTCTCGCTCGACATCGCGCGCGGCGAGATCGTCGCGGTCCTCGGGCCCAACGGGAGCGGCAAGAGCACACTCCTCCGGGTCGTCGACGGTCTCCTCGGGCCGGACGCGGGACGGGTCGAGGTCGAGGGCCGCCCGGTCCACGGCCCGGATCGCGCGGTCGGGTTCGTCTTCCAGGAGCCGCGCCTCCTGCCGTGGCGATCGGCGGTCGACAACGTTGCCTACCCGCTCGAGCTCGGCGGGGCCGGCCGAACCGAACGTCGGCGGCGTGCGCTCGATCTCCTCCGACTCGTCGGCGTGGCCGGATCCGCGGATGCACGACCGCACGAGCTGTCGGGCGGGATGCGCCAGCGGGTCGCGATCGCGCGCGCGCTCGCGCTCGAGCCGTCGATCCTCCTCCTCGACGAGCCGTTCAGCGCGCTCGACGCCCTCACCCGGGAGCGGTTCAACCTCGAGATCCTGCGGCTGTGGCAGCAGACACGGACCACCATCCTCCTCGTCACCCACAGCATCCCCGAAGCGCTGTTCGTCGCCGACCGCGTCGTCGTCCTGTCGCCCGGCCCGGGTCACGTCGTCGCAGAACGCGAAAGCCCGCTCGGCCGACCGCGAACGCTGGACGACCTCGCCGCGCCGGCGCTCGCGGAGGCCGCCGCCGAGCTCCGCGCGGGTCTCATCGCGGCGACCGACGACGAGGCCGTGCACGCTGCCGAGCGGACCGCGACGTGACGCTCGAACGCGGCCGGTTGCCGCTCCTCCTCTCGCTCGTCGGCGGGCTCGCCCTCTTCCTCGTCGCGTGGCGGCTCGTCGTCACGCTGCTCGGCCTCGAGACGTTCGTCCTGCCGCCGCCGGAGACCGTCGCCGCCCGATTCGTCCGAGCGTGGACGGAAGGAACGATCGAGCCGCACGTCTGGGCGACGCTCGTCGAGGTCGTGCTCGGGTTCGTGGTCGGTGGAGGATCCGCGCTCGCGGTCGGCTGGCTGCTCGCCCGCTCGCGCCTGGCCGGACTCGTCCTGTCGCCCTACCTCGTCGCGGCGCAGTCGACGCCGGTCATCGCGCTCGCTCCGGTCCTGACCGTCTGGTTCGGAACGGGCCTCCTGCCGCGCGTCCTCATCTGCGCGCTCATCGTGTTCTTCCCCGTCGCGGTCTCGACGATGGTCGGCTTCCGTTCCGTGGACCGCGGCCTGGTCGAGCTTGCCTCGAGCCTGCGGGCGACGCCGCGTCAGCGGTTCGCGACGCTCGAGCTGCCGGCGGCCCTGCCCGCGATCCTCGGCGGGATCCGCGTCGGCGTCACGCTGGCGGTCGTCGGCGCCATCGTCGCCGAATGGGCCGGCGCGGACCGCGGTTTGGGCCGGCTGATCCTCATCGCGCAGGGCTCGCTGTTCGACATCCCGTTGATGTTCGCAACGCTGATCACGATCGCGTTGCTCGGAATCGTGCTGTACGGCGCGGTCGTCGTCCTCGAGCATCGGCTCGTCGGCGACCGCGGCTGAGCGCGACGCTTTCGGAGGTTTCGGGTTCGATGAATCGTCGTTCGCTCGTCCGCCTGGCGCTGCTGCCGCTCGCGGTCGTCCTGGCCGCCTGTTCGGGCGGTTCGAGCCCCGTCCCGAGCGCGGGCGCCAGCCCGAGCCCGAGCCCTTCGGCCCTGACGAAGCTGACCGTCGGCCTCGGCTACATCCCGAGCGTCCAGTTCGCCCAGTTCTACCGAGCGCAAGAGGCCGGCTACTACCGCGACGCGGGACTCGACGTGACGTTCCAGAACAAGATCGACCCCGAGCTGATCACGCTCATCGGGCAGGGCACGGTCGACGTCGGCCTCTCCGACGGGACGAGCCTCATCCCAGCCGTCAGCCAGGGCATCCCCGTCCGCTACGTCGCGACGATCTACGCGAAGTTCCCGAACATCGTCTTCTCGAAGGCGTCGAGCGGGATCACGGACGCTGCCGACCTGAAGGGCAAGCGAATCGGCACGCCGGGCACCTACGGGAGCAGCTGGATCATGCTCCAGGCGCTGCTCTCGACCGCCGGGCTGACGACGTCGGACATCACCGTCCAGACCTATCCCGACTTCACCCAGGCGACGGCGGTCGCGCGTGGCCAGGTCGACGCCGCGACCGGGTTCATCAACAACGAGCCGATCCAGCTCAAGCAGCAGGGGATCGAGACGACGCAGCTCCACGTCGACCAGGCCGTGCCGCTGCC
>DASSHA010000031.1:0-11869 GCA_035693145.1 Candidatus Limnocylindrales bacterium | reverse complement strand
CCGCGGACCGCGAGCAGGACAGAGGGAGCAGAAGATGACCACGATCCTTCGGCGTCCGACGCCGATCAGCAAGCCCTGGGCGGCCCTCGTGGCCGCCGCAACCATCGTCCTCGCAGCCTGCTCCGGCAGCGCCGCGCCGTCGCCGGCGGCGAGCTCGGGCGGTTCGGCCTCGAGCGCCCCGAGCGTCGCGGCCTCATCCGGAGCGTCCGGTTCGGCCGTCGCGTCGGGTTCCGCGGGGGCATCGCCGACTGGGCTCAAGGCGATCTACGTGAGCACCGAGCCGATCGGCGTCAACCCGTTTCTCCAGCTGATCGCCAAGGGTCTTCAGGACGGCGGCACCGAATGCGGCGTCGAGACCAAGGTCGTCGAATCGGCTGACACCACGGCGCTCAACGCGAACCTCCAGGCGGCCGTCGACGAGGGCTACGACCTCATCGTCGCGAACTCGTTCGACTCCGTCGACGCGGTGACGGCCCTCTCGAAGGACCATCCGGACCAGAAATGGGCGCTCGTCGACACCTCGATCGAGGGCAACCAGAACGTCCGCGGCCTCGTGTTCAACGAGCACGAGGGGTCCTACCTGCTCGGCGCGATCTTCGGCCTCCTCGCGACTGGCCAGTACGAGGGCTACCCGGCATCCGCCCGGATCGGCGCGGTCGGCGCCGTCGACCAGCCCTTCATCCGGCGCTGGTACGTCGGCTTCGAGGAGGGCGTGAAGAAGGTCAACCCGAGCGCGACGCTCGACCTCGGCTGGGCGACCGGGTTCAACGACCCGGCCACGAGCAAGGAGCTCGCGATCGCGCAGAACGAGAAGGGCGCGAAGTACGTGTTCGCATTCTCGGCGGCCGGCAACACCGGGATCTTCGAGGCCGCGAAGGAGAAGAACTTCTTCACCTCTGGCGTCGACACCGATCAACGCCTGCTCGATCCGGACCACGTCATCGAGTCGATGGTCAAGCGCAGCGACGTCGGCGTTCACGACGCGGTCTGCGACCTCGCGAAGAACCAGTTCAGCGGCGGCGCGAAGGCCTACGGCCTCGCCCAGAACGCCGTCGGACCGGCGTTCATCGTGCTCGACAACCCGGCCCTTCCGACGCGCCTGCCCCAGGCAGTCCAGGACCAGGTCAAGGATCTCGCCGCGAAGGTGGTGTCCGGCGAGATCAAGGTCACGGACTACCTGGCGAAGTGACAACGATGCCGGGGAGCGGTGCCGGCCGCTCCCCGGCCCTGCCCTCGGCAGCGGGTACGGCGGATGTCGCCGTGCCCGTCGTCGCGATGCGCGGGATCGTCAAGCGCTACGGCCGGCTGACGGCCGTCGACGACGTCGACCTGGAGCTCGCCGGCTCCGAGATCCACGGGCTCGTCGGCGAGAACGGAGCCGGCAAGACGACGCTCATGCAGGTCCTCGCCGGCGTCACGCTTCCGGACGCGGGCCGGATCTCGATCGACGGCCGCGAGGTCGCGATCGGCAGCGTGTCCGCCGCGAACACGCTCGGCATCTCGATGGTCCACCAGCACTTCATGCTCGTGCCGTCGCTCACGGTCGCCGAGAACCTGACGCTCGGCCAGGAACCGCGCAACGGGTTCCTCGTCGACCGCGCCGCCGCTCGGCGGGCCGTCGTGGACCTCGCGGACCGCTTCGGGCTCGGCGTCGATCCCGACGCTCGTGTCCGCGACCTCGGCGTCGGCGCGCTCCAGCGCGTCGAGATCCTGCGCGCCCTCTTCCGGGGCGCCGCGATCCTCATCCTCGACGAGCCGACCGCGATCCTCTCGCCGCCGGAAGCCGAAGGCCTCTTTCGCGTGCTGCGCGAGCTCGCCGCAGCCGGCCGGACGATCGTTCTTGTCAGCCATCGGCTCGAGGAGATCCTCGCCAGCGCGACGCGGATCACGGTCCTGCGGGACGGCCGGGTCACGGCTCGGCTGCGATCGGCCGAGACGAACGCTGCCGAGCTCGCCCGGGCGATGGTCGGCCGCGACGTCGCGCTCGCGCTGGACCGCCCTCCGACGACGACGGGCAGATCCGTGCTCACGCTCGACGGCGTGCGCGCGCCGGGCCTGCACCGCATCGACCTCGAGGTTCGGGCGGGCGAGATCGTCGGCGTCGCCGGCGTCGCCGGCAACGGCCAGGCTGAGCTCGCGGAGGTCGTCGCGGGACTCCTGCGGCCGACGGCCGGGACGGTGCGGATCGACGGGCGCGACGTGACGAACGCGACGACCGCCGAACGCCGCGCCGCGGGCCTCGCCTACATCCCCGACGATCGGTTCCGGCGTGGGCTGGCGGGCGACGCGAGCGTCCGCGACAACCTGATCATGGGCCGCCACGCAGGCAAGGCCGGCGCACGGCGCGTCCTGCTCGACCGGGAGGGCGCCGCGCGTCGGGTCGAACGGCTCGTGGCGTCGTTCCGGATCCGGACCGCCGACCTCGGGGCGCCGGCGCGGACGCTCTCCGGAGGGAACGCCCAGCGGATCGTCGTCGCGCGCGAGCTCGCCGATCCGCACCCGCTCGTCGTCGCGGCGCAGCCGACCCGCGGGATCGATGTGGCGGCGTCGGAGTTCGTTCGGCGCGCCCTGCTCGACCGACGGGCGACCGGTTCGGGCGTCCTGCTCATCAGCGCCGACCTCGACGAGGTCCGCTCCCTGTCGGATCGGATCGTTGTCCTCCACGGCGGCCGGATCGTGAGCGAGACGCCAGCCTCGCAGGTCGACCTCGTCCGGCTCGGGCTCGACATGGCAGGCGTGGCCGGTGGTCGCTGAGGGGAGACCGAAACAGCTCGGCGCGCTGCGGGCGCGCATGCCGTTCGGGCGAATCGCGGTCGGGGTCGCGGTTCCCGCGATCGCGATCGCGCTCGCGCTCGCCCTCGGCGCGGTGATCGTGATCGTCGCCGGAGACAGTCCGCTCGACGCCTACGGAGCCCTCGTTCACGGCGCCGTGGGTACGCCGAGCAACATCGCGGCAACGTTCATCCGGAGCACGCCCATCGCGATCACCGGGCTCGGTGTCGCGATCGCCTTCAAGGGCGGGGCGTTCAACCTCGGCGGGGAGGGGCAGATGATCGCCGGCGCACTCGTCGGCGCCGTTGCCGCGAATGCCCTGCCGGCACTCCCGGCGCCGCTCGGGACCCTCCTCGCGATCGCCGCAGGGTGCCTCGCCGGCGCACTGTGGGCGTTCGGCCCCGCGCTCCTCGAGATTCGGCTCGGCGTCCCGATGCTGATCACGACCCTCCTCCTCAACTACGTCGCCGCGCTGCTGGCCGCGTGGGTCGTGACCTACCCGCTGCGCGACCTCGCCGGCGGCGGAGTCGCCCAGACCGCGATGGTTCCCGAAGCCACCTGGCTGCCGGCGATCGGCGCGACCAGGCTGAACGCCGGCGTGGTGCTCCTTGCCGTCCTCCCGTTCATCGCCGCGTGGGCGCTCCGCCGGACGGTCGCGGGGTACGAGCTCCGGATGGTCGGCGCGAACCGCGAGTTCGCCGAATACGGCGGTGTCGACGCGGCACGATCGATCGTCGGCGCGACGCTCGTCAGCGGCGCGCTGTGCGGTCTCGCCGGCGTCGTCCTCGTCCTCGGTGTGAATCATCGATACATCGACGGCCTGGTGACGTCCGCCGGGTTCGCCTGGTCAGGCTTCATCGCCGCAGTCCTGGCCCTCGCGTCTCCGATCCTGACGGTCGTCGCCGGCGTGTTCCTGGGTGCGCTTCAGGTTGGTGGCCTCGGGATGACCCGGGCGACCTCCGTGCCGCTCCAGCTCGTCGACATCGTCCAGGCCGCGATCATCCTCGTCGTGGCTGTCCGGGCGGGCATCCAGGCCGCGCTCCTCAAGCGCGCCGGCGGGCGGGGTGGCGCCTGATGGACATCTTCGCCGTCCTCGACATTGCGCTTCTCGCGTCGACCATCCGGCTTGTCGCGCCAATCCTTCTCGCCGCGCTCGGCGGCCTGCTCACGGAGCGGGCGGGCGTCTTCAACGTCGCGCTCGAGGGACTGATGCTGATCGGCGCGTTCTTCGCGGTCGCCGGCGCGTTCTGGACAGGAGAGCCGCTGGCCGGGGTCGCCCTGGCGGTCCTTGCCGCCGCCCTGACCGCGGTCGTCCTCGCGATCGTCGTCGACCTCGGAGGCGATGCGATCGTCGGCGGGCTCGCGATCAACCTCCTCGCGCTCGGCCTCACGACGTATCTCGTGAAGCCGGTCTTCGGCGTCACCGGCAGCTACTACGACCCATCGCTCGTGGGGCTGCCCGACATCCAGATCCCGGTGCTCGACGGGGTCCCGGTGCTCGGGACGCTGCTCTCGGGCTACTCGATCCTCGTGTACCTCGCGTTCGCACTCGCCGCCGTCGGTCAGGTGCTGCTGTACCGACACCCGTGGGGAATCCGGCTGCGCGCCGTCGGAGAGGCGCCGGCGGCGGCGGCCTCGGTCGGCATCTCGGTCCGACGCGTCCGGTTCGCCGCGATCATCCTGTCAGGCGTCCTGTGCGGGCTCGCGGGCGCCCAGCTCTCGATCTCGCTCGTCACGCAGTTCGTCCAGGGGATGACCGCCGGGCGCGGCTTCATCGCCCTCGTCGCGGTGATGTTCGGGCGCGCGACGCCACTCGGGGTCCTCGGCGCGAGCCTGCTGTTCGGTTTCGCCTACGCGCTCACGCTCCGGCTTCAGAGCGTCGGCATCCCCCCGCAGTTCGTCGCGATGCTGCCGTACCTCGCCACGATCGTCGCCCTCGTGGCGGTCGCGGCCCGGACCCGGGCCCGGCGACGAGGGGCGATCGCGGCGATCGAGTCCGACGCGAGCGACCGGCTCGAGGAGTCGGCGAAGGCCATCTGACCGGGCCGCTCGTTAGACTGCCGAGGATGCCGACGATCAGCCGGAAGGCGCAGTCGTTCACGGAGTCGGTCATTCGCGAGATGAATCGCCTTGCGGTCGACGCCGGCGCGGTCAGCCTCGCTCAGGGCTTCCCGGACTTCTCATGCCCGCCCGAGCTCAAGGAGGCGGCCGCGGCGGCCGTTCACGGGGATCTGAACCAGTACGCCCTCACGTGGGGCTCGAGGCCGCTTCGTGAGGCGATCGCGGCCAAGACGGCCCGCTTCCATCCCGGCTGGGCGCCGGATCCGGAGACGGACGTGACCGTGACCTGCGGCGCGACCGAAGCGATGATCGCGACGATGCTCGGGCTGCTGAACCCGGGCGATGAGGTCATCGTCTTCGAGCCGTTCTACGAGAATTATGGGCCCGACGCGATCCTCACGGGCGCGGTCCCGCGCTACGTCACGCTCCACGAGCCCGACTGGTCGATCGACCCGGACGAGCTGCGGGCGGCGGTCACGCCCGGGACCCGGGCCATCGTCGTGAACTCGCCGCACAATCCCACCGGCAAGGTGTTCCGGCGAGACGAGCTCGAGCTCATCGCGGACGTCTGCCAGGCCAACGACCTGCTCGCCTTCACGGATGAGATCTACGAGCACATCGTCTACGAAGGCGAGCATGTCCCGCTCGCGACGTTGCCCGGCATGGCACGCCGGACCGTCACGATCAACTCGCTCTCCAAGACGTACTCGGTGACCGGCTGGCGGGTCGGTTGGGCGATCGCGTCGCCTGCGCTGAGCCTGGGCATCCGGCGCGTCCACGACTTCCTGACCGTCGGCGCAGCAGCCCCGCTCCAGGCGGCCGCCGTCGTGGCGCTCCAGCTCCCCGACGCCTTTTACGAGCTGCTCGCGCAGGAGTACCGCGAGCGCCGCGACACGCTCCTGCCGGCGCTCGAGGCCGCGGGCCTTCGCGTCGTCACGCCCGCGGGCGCCTACTACGCGATGGCCGACATCGCCGGCGTGAGCGACGAGGACGACGTCACGTTCGCGCGCCGGCTCATCGCCGATCCCGGCGTCGCCGCCGTGCCCGGGTCGTCGTTCTACGCGCGCCCGGAGCTCGGCCGATCGAAGCTCCGCTTCGCCTTCCCGAAGCGGCTCGAGACGCTCCGTGCCGCGGCGGAACGCCTCGCGCGACTGCCCGCGCCCGCCTGACAGAGGCGGGTGGGCCGGGTTGGGAGCCTATTCGCGGCCGTCGGCCCTCGAGGCCTCGTACTCGACCCGGAGCAGCTCCGAGACCGACCGGGCATGGACCCATTCCTCCGAGCCGATCTCGTTCCCGGCCTGCGTCTGCCGCGCGGCCTCCCAGGCCAGCCGGAGCTCCTCCTGCGTCGCGCCCAGGATGGCCGCTTCGAAGCGGTAGCTCGCCTCGCGGGCCGGTTCGATCGAGAAGGTCGGATCGGACGCCGAACGGCGCTCGAGCTCGAGCCACGCCGCCGCGAGCGAGTCGATCGACGGGTCGTCGGTGTCGGTCATTCGTGCGGGCCCACCCGGGCCTGAGCGGGGCGACGGCAACTGCCCGGCGTCAAGGAACACATCACCCTCACGGTACGCCTCCGCGACCTCCGTCGCGAACCCCGCCACGCGCGCCCATCACCACCTTGCCGCATTCGACCGTTGTCCGGACCTGTCCGTCCCGCTCAACGGGCGTCATGGACCAACGACGCACGGGGATCGAACGTTCCTCCGTCGGTCGTGCCACGCGCCGGCACGAATCGCGAGGTTTCGGCTCGCCATCCGCCGTACGTGCCGCTCGGCGGGACATGGCCTCGCGACCCCGAACCATCTGGCGTGTTGCCGATCGCGGGTCCCATGACGTCGACTGGCGCGTCGTCGTCACGCCGGGCTCCACATCGCCAGCGCGCATTCAGCCGGCCACGGGGTTCGATGACGGACCGGTCGGATCCCGGCACATGATGCACGGGCGACGTCCGGGGACGTGACGAGCGAGCGAGCGTGGACGAAGACCTGCTGACCCGAGTGATCGCCTATTCCGGCTACACGGTGCTGTGCTCGGCGGCCGACGGTTCGATCGGCGACGGCCAGGAAGGCCTCTGGGACCACGATTGCCGGATCCTGTCGCGCCATCGCCTGTCCATCGCAGACACGCGGCCGACCGTCGTCTCGTCGGGCCAACCGTCGGCGGATCGCTGGGAGGCGGTGCTCCGCGTGGCACGCACGGGCGGCAGCGATGCGGGGCCGCAGCTGCCCCAGGATGCGCTCGAGATCGACGTCCGTCGGTGGATCGGACCCGTTCTGCACGAGACGATCAGGGTTCAAAACCACTCGGCGGTCGGCTGCCAGACGACCCTGCTGCTCGAGTTCGATGCCGACTTCCGCGACCGGCTCGCCGAATATGATGGCGATCCCCCGAGCCGGGTCGAGCGGGGCTGGGACGAGGCGCTCACGACGCTCCGCTTCGACTACCGCGCGGAGCACGAGGGTCGCACGGCCATACGCGGCGTGCGCGTTGGCGTCGTGCTGGCGACCTCGCCGCCGAAGCCGGTGGACGCCGGCTTCGAGTTCGGCATCGCACTCGAGCCGAACGGCGAGTGGTCGGCCCAGCTCGAGTACGCCTCGGTCGTCGGGTCGGACGTCCGAACGCCCGACGCGGCCGAGCACGATCGACGATCGCGCCAGCGCGCCCGATGGGCCGCGGGTCGCCTCCGGATCGACGCCGACGAGCGGCTGGCCGCCCCCTTCGCTCGGGCGGCCGACGACCTGTTCGACCTGCGCAACTTCGAGCTCGAGCGGCGCTGGACCTCGAACGACGACGGCGCTGCATGGGTCGTGAATGCCGGGATGCCGATGTTCACCGGCTTCTTCGGGCGCGACGCGCTGACGGTCGGCTGGCAGTCGGCGATGCTCGGGCCGCGGGCGACGCTCGGCGCCCTCGCCGTCGCCGCGGCGACCCAGGCGACGGCCGACGATCCGTGGCGCGACGCGGAGCCCGGGAAGATGATTCACGAGATGCGCCGGGGTCCGCTCACGGAGATCGGCCTCAGCCCACGCGATGCGTACTACGGCACCCAGACCACCCCGGCGATGTTCGTGATCGCGCTCAGCGAGGCGTGGCACTGGACGGGCGATACGACTCTCCTGCGCCGCTACCGCGACGCCGCCCTCCGCGCATTCGAGTGGGCCGAGACCTTCGGCGACCTCGACACCGACGGCTTCCTCGAGTACCGACAGCGCTCCCCGAAGGGCCTCAAGAACCACGGCTGGAAGGACTCGAACGAGGCGGTCCGATATCCGGATGGCCGGCTCGTCGCCAACCCGATCGCGACCGTCGAGGAGCAGGCGTTCCACTACGTCGCGCTCGTCCGGATGGCCGAGATCCTCGTGGCCCTCGGCGAGGACGAGGCGGCCGACCGGTTCGAGGCCCGGGCGGCGCGCCTGCGCGAGCGGTGGCACGAGGCGTTCTGGATGCCGGACGAGGGCTTCTACGCGCTCGCACTCGACGCGGACAAGCGCCAGGTCCGCTCGATCGCCTCGAACGCCGGACACGCCCTGGGCGCCGGGATCGTTCCGCCCGAACAGGCTCGGGTCGTGGCCGACCGGCTGCTCGAGGGGGACCTCTTCTCCGGCTGGGGCGTTCGGTCGCTCTCGAACCGGCACCCGTCGTTCAACCCGTTCGCCTACCACCTTGGCGCCGTGTGGCCGGTGGAGCAGGCGACGTTCGTGCTCGGGTTCAAGCGCTATGGCCTCGACGACCACGTCGAGCGACTCGTCGCGGCGGTGCTCGACGCCGCGGTCGCGTTCCCGGATGCGCGGCTTCCCGAGGCGCTCAGCGGCCACGACCGTGCGGAATTCACGGGGCCCGTCCGCTATCCGACCGCCAACAGCCCGCAGGCCTGGTCGGCGAGCGCCGTCGTCCAGGTCGTCCAGATCATGCTCGGGCTGTACCCGTTCGCCCCGTTGCACCTGCTCGCCCTCGTCCGACCGCGCCTCCCGGAATGGCTCCCCGCAGTCACCGTCCGAAACCTTCGCGTCGGCCGGGCGACCGTGGACCTCCGGTTCGAGCGCCGCCCGGACGGTTCGGCGGCCCACCGTGTTCTCCGCCGGCGAGGATCGATCCTCATCGTCCCGGCGGGGCCACCGCAGGACGTCGGGGGGTCGACACGGACGGGCGAGGAGGCGCTGCGGTTCGGTCTTCGCGTCGCGCCCGGGCGGCTCGCACGTGCCGCGAGGCTGGGGATCGGCCTCGTTTGACGCGGTCCCGCCCGACAGCCGACACTCCCGCTGAAGGGGAGTAGGCCTTCGCCGGTCGATCGACATGCTGGCGCCCGTGGGCGCCCGGTCGCCGGGTCCGCAGCGCGGACGGACGAGACCTTCGACTGTCGACACCAGCCCTGGTGTCGGGTCGAAGGCGTTCGCGTCGGAACCCGATGCCATCACCGGAGCCCGCAATGAACGCCTTCGCCCTCTCATTCGGCGTCATCTTCCTCGCCGAGCTCGGCGACAAGAGCCAGCTCATGGCCCTCGCCTTCGCGTCGCGCTATCGGGCGCCGATCGTGCTGCTCGCCGTGACCCTGGCAACGCTCCTCGTCCATGCCGCGTCCGTGCTCGTCGGATCGGCGCTCACGACGCTCCCGGTCGAGGCGATCCGCCTTGCGGCAGGCGTCGCCTTCCTCGGGTTCGCCGCCTGGACCCTGGTCGGCGACGTCCTCGGCGCGGACGACGAAGCCCGCGCGGCCCGAACCGGCCGTTGGGCGATCCTCACCATCGGCTCGGCGTTCTTCATCGCCGAGCTCGGCGACAAGACGATGCTGGCGACGATCACCCTCGCCACGACCGCCGAGCCATGGGCGACCTGGCTCGGCTCGACCGCGGGCATGGTCGTCGCCGACGCGCTCGCGATCGGGGTCGGCGCGCTGCTCGGCCGGCGGCTCCCGGAGCGGACGATCAAGCTCGGCGCGGCCGCCGCGTTCGTCGTCTTCGGCGTGGCGCTCATCGCGGAGGGACTCGGGATCCTCCGGTTCTGAGCGGTGCCGTCGCAACGCGCCGTTCCCCTTCGGCGGCGGGCCCGTTTCAATCTCCTGCGTGCCTGGCGTTCGTTACGCGGCGTGGAAGCCCGGATTCGCGTCATACGAACGCCACGACGTCACTGGACGCACGCGGACGGCGGCGCAGGCTGGACGGCGGCCGAGCTGACGCCGAGGTCGAGCGTGAAATCGCGCCCGCGAACCGCGCGAACGCCCGAACCGTGTCCCGCCCTGCGCCCAGGGATCGGCTGGCGTGCGTATGAGCGAAATTCGCGGCTAACGGGTAGCGACGTGGACGCGGCAGCCCCAGTGGGTCGCGACCTGGATCGCAAGCAGCGCCGATGCGCCGAACCCGTACAGGCCGAGCCGCCCGCCGGGCTGGATCCCCGAAAGCCGCAGGGCCCGGTAGCCGATGACGCCGCCGCACAGGAGCGGTGCCGCATCGAGGTCCGCGAACTCGTCCGGCAGGTGGACGGCGACGTCCGCACGAACGGTGCACGACTCGGCGTAGCCGCCGTCGCGGTCCCAGCCCGTGAACGTCGCGCTCGGGCAGAGGCTCTCGCGACCCGAATGGCAGAACCGGCAGGTCCCGTCGAACCCGGCGAGCCACGTCACGCCGGCCCGTTCGCCGATCGACCAGCCCTCGACGCTCGAGCCGACCGCGTCGACGACGCCCACGACCTGGTGCCCCGGGACGACGGCGTCGCGGTGCGGCGCGATGTCGCCGGTCGCGAGCTGGAGGTCCGTGCGGCATACCGCGCACGCTCGAACGCGGAGCCGAAGCTCGCGGGCGGCCGGCTGCGGCTCGGGGCGTTCCTCGATCCGGAGCGGTCCCGAAGCGATCCCGCCGGGCCGACGGACGACGGCCGCTCGCATGTCACGAGCCCCCGGGTCGTGCATGACGGAGCGCGGCACGGGCGATGACGAGATCCTCGCGGGCCTCGACGACGAGCACGGGCGGGGCGCCAGCGCGCAGGGCCGCCAGCCGCCGGACGATCGAGCCGCGAACGCGGACCGAATGCTCGCCGATGCCGCCGGTGAAGACGAGCGCGTCGATCCGCCGCAATCGTGTCGCGGCCGCCGCGATCTCCGCCGCCGCCCGGTCGACGAACATGGCGATCGCCAGCCGCGCCCGCGCGTCCCCGTCCCGTGCCGCCGCCTCGACCACCCGCAGGTCGCCGCTCCCCGCGACGCCGCGCAGCCCCGAATCGTGGTCGAGGGCCGCCTCCAGCTCGTCGGCCGAAAGCCCGCGCCGCAACGCGAGGACCAACGCCCCCGGGTCGATCGAGCCCGAGCGCGTCGTCATCATCAAGCCCTCGAGCGGCGTCAGCCCCATCGATGTCCAGGCCGAGCGACCGCCGCGAACCGCGGTCACCGAGCAGCCACCGCCGAGGTGGGCGACGACGAGATCGAGCGCACGAGCCGGCCGGTCCAGGCGTTCGGCCGCCCGTCCGACCGACCATTCGATCGACAGGCCGTGGAACCCGTAGCGTCGAACGCCCCAGTCGTCGAGCCAGCGATCGGGGAGCGGGTAGCGCCAGGCAACCTCTGGCAGCGTCGCGTGGAACGCGGTGTCGAAGCAGGCGACATGGGGGACGTCGGGCAGGAGCGTCCGCGCGGCCCGGATGACGCCGAGCGCGACCGGGTTGTGGAGCGGCGCGAGCGTCGACAGCTCGTCGATCCGGGCCAGGACGGCGTCGTCGACGACCACCGGCGACCGAAAGACGGAGCCGCCGTGGACGACGCGGTGTCCGACGACCGAGGGGGCCCGGTCGCCGGCCGCGGCGCGAACCGCCCCGACCAGTCGCTCGAGCGTCGCCCGGTCGTCCGCGTCGCCGGATCCGTCGAGTCGATCGGCGTCGGCTGTGGCGAGCGTCCGGTTCGATCGGTCGACGAGGCTCGCCTTGATCGTCCGCGAGCCGGCATTGAGGACGAGCGCGCTGCCCGTCCCTGCCGTCATGCCGGCCAGTGCCTGTCCTTCACCTCGGGCGGGTCGTCGCCGAACTCCCGCGTGTACGCGCGCGCCGCGAGCCGGCG
>DASSHA010000030.1:0-11966 GCA_035693145.1 Candidatus Limnocylindrales bacterium | reverse complement strand
ATTCGTGACCCGGATGGGTCGACCGCCGGCCGCCGTCTCGCCCTCGGGCAGCGCGACGTCAGGCCTGAGCGGGAGCTGCTCGAGCTCGGCCGGCGCCACGAGCGCGTACGTCGCGGCCTCGTGGAGGCCGGCGCCCGCGAGCGTCGCCCGGACGAGGTCCCGGACCTCGAGCGGGTTCGGACGCCAGCGCGGCATCTCGGTGTCCGGCGTGGACGGCGGGACGGTCTCGTAGCCGGCGAGACGCGCCACCTCCTCGGCCACGTCGGCCTCGATCGCGATGTCGCGTCGCCATGTCGGGACGAGCGCGTCGATCGCCTCGCCCGGCGTCGGCTCCACGACGAGGAGGTCGGGGGCCGTCGCGACCGTGACGACGGTAGCCGCCGCGGACTCCTCCGTCGCGACGCCTGCCCGTTCGAGCAGGTCGCGCTGCTCCTCGCGCCCGATGTCCGTCCCGAGGAGGCGATTGACCCGGCCGGGGCGGAACGCGACGCGCAGCGGGCCGGGCTCGTCAGGCGCGCTGTCGATCTGACCGCGCGAGACGCTCCCGCCTGCCCACTCCTGGATCAGCCGTGCCGTCCTGTCGGCGCCGAGACGTGCCAGCCGGGACTCCTGGCCCTTCTCGAACCGGAGACTCGCCTCGGAGCGGAGGCCGTAGCGAAACGCCGTCCGGCGGATCGAGACGGGGTCGAAGATCGCGGACTCGATGATCACGGCGCGGGTGGCGTCCGAGACCTCCGAGTTTGCCCCGCCCATCACGCCGGCGATCGCGAGCGGGCGCTCCTCGTCGGCGATGACGAGCGTGTCTGGCGCCAGCTCCCGCTCGACATGGTCGAGCGTCTCGAGCCGCTCTCCGGGCCTCGCGAGGCGAACGACGAGCCGCGCCTGGCCCGTCTGGTCGCGCGCGACGCCGGCCGCATCGAACGTGTGAATCGGCTTGCCGAGCTCGAGCATGACGTAGTTGGAGGCATCGACGACGCTGCTGACCGGTCGCATTCCCGCCGCGAGCAGCCGCATCTGGACCCGGTCCGGGGAAGGTCCGAGCGAAGGGATGGCGACCCACCGTCCGACGAAGCGCGAGCAGAGGTCGGTCTCATCGATCCGGACGGCAAGTCGTTCGACGGTGCGATTGCCTTCGGCCTCATCGACCGTGGTGGCGGGCCACCGGACGTCGGCCGCAGCGCCGCCGGTCGCGACCGCGACCTCGCGGGCCAGCCCGACGAGCGACAGGCAATCGCCGCGGTTCGGCTTGACGTCGACGTCGAGCACCCAGTCGCCATAGAGGTCGGTGAGGGACTGTCCGAGTGGCGTCGACGGCGGCAGGATCAGGATGCCGTCGCCGTCCGCGGTCATGCGGAGCTCCTCGCCGGAGCAGAGCATGCCGTTGCTCACGACGCCCATCTTTTCGGTCCGTTCGATGCGCCGATCACCCGGGAGGACGGCTCCCGGCAGCGCCACGGGGACGCGTTGGCCAGCGGCGATGTTCGTCGCGCCGCAGACGATCTCGAGAGGCTCCGTCCCCTCCCCCACGGTCACGGTCGTGAGTGACAGGCGATCGGCGCGGGGGTGCTTTCGGACCTCGAGGAGCTCGCCGACGACGACGTTGCGCCAGTCCTCACCCCAGCGCTCGAGGCCCTTGACCTCCATCCCGAGCACGGTCAGACGCTCGGCGAGGGCGGTCGGTTCGACAGCGATGTCGACATAGTCGCCCAACCACGACAGCGGCACCCTCATCGGAACTGCTCGAGGAAGCGGAGGTCGTCGTCGAGGTACAGGCGCAGGTCCGGGACGCCGTGGCGAAGGTTCGCGATCCGCTCGACGCCCATGCCGAACGCAAAGCCCTGGTACTGCTCGGGGTCGATGCCGCCGTAGCGGAGGACGACCGGATGGACCATCCCGGCCCCCAGGATCGTCATCCAGCCCGTCCTGGAGCAGGCCGGGCATCCGGCTCCGCCGCAGACGAGGCACTCGACGTCGAAGGCGACGGACGGTTCGGTGAAGGGGTAGTAGCCGGGCCGAAAGCGGGTCCGGCGAGCCGCCGGGAACATCGCGTGCGCGAACTCGTCCAGCAGGCCGCGCAGGTCGCCGAGCGTCGTGGCCTCGTCGACCATCAGCCCCTCGACCTGCCAGAACTCGGTCTGGTGCGACGCGTCGATCGACTCGTAGCGGAAGCAGCGGCCCGGCAGCAGCGCGCGGATCGGCGGCGTCTCGGTCTGCATCACCCGGATCTGCCCCGGTGAGGTGTGCGTCCGCAGGAGCATCCCCGGGACGTCGACGTAGAGGGTGTCCCACAGGTCACGCGCGGGATGATCGGGCGGGATGTTGAGCATCCGGAAGTTCGTCAGGTCGTCCTCGACCTCCGGGCCCTCGTAGACGACGAAGCCGAACTGGCCGAGGACGTTCGCGATCGCGGCCGCGGTCTCCATGATCGGGTGGAGCGTCCCCCGCGGGATCGCACGGCCGGGCGTCGTGACGTCGACAGCCTCCGAGGCCAGTCGAGCAGCGAGGCCCGCCGCGCCGAGCGTCCTGCGTCGCTCCGCGAAGGCCGCATCGAGGCGTTCGCGGAGTGGGTTGACGACCGCGCCGACCTTGGGGCGATCGTCGGGCGGAAGCTGGCCGATCCCTCGGAGGATCGCGGTGAGCGACCCCTTTCGCCCCAGGACATCGACCTCGAGCGCATCGACGGCCGCGACGTCGGTCGCGGCCCCGAGCGACACCAACGCCTCCTCCCGGAGGCGTTCGAGCTCGCCGGTCAGCTGGCCGAGATCCACGTGCTCTCCATCGAATCAGGAACCCTCGAACTCGCGTCGGCGAGTCGAGGGACTCCTCGGGCCGATCCGCTCCGGAACGCGCGCTCGGCCCACGGAGGGGCCGGCGTCGGATCCTCGAGGGCTCTCAGCCGCCCTTTGCGATGTCGACGATCCTCGCGAACGTCCGCTCGTCGCGGACGGCGAGGTCCGCCAGGATCTTGCGGTCGATGCCGACGTTCGCTGCCTTGAGGCCCGTGATGAGCGCCGAGTACGTCAACCCGTGCGCGCGGGCGCCGGCGTTGATCCGGATGATCCACAGGCCGCGCATCTGACGCTTGCGCTGCTTGCGATCGCGGGTCGCGTACGCGAGGGCATGCAGGAGCGCCTCGCGCGCCGGGCGCACGAGCCTCGACCGCGTGCCTCGCCGGCCCTCGGCCGCGTTCAGCAGACGCTTGTGGCGCTTGTGGGCGGCGACGCCGCGCTTGACTCGGCTCATGTGACTGCGCGGCTCCTAGAGGTACGGAAGCAGGCGCTTGACCTGCTTCTCCTGCGCGGGATCGAGGATCGCCTTGCCCGCGTAGCGCCGGGTCCGGCGCGAAGACTTGATCTCGAGATGATGGCCCCGCCACGACTTGACGCGCACGACACGTCCCGACCCGGTGACCCCGAGTCGCTTTGCGGCCGCCTTGTGGCTCCTGATCTTCGGCACGTCAGTCTCCTGCCGTCGCGGGCTCCGGCGTCGGCTCGACCGTTCGACCGGTCTCGCCGTCCGGTCGCCCGACCGGTGCTGTGGTCGCCGCCGTCGGCTCGACCTTGGGTTCGCTGGGCTTCGGTTGTTCCCTTGGCTTCGATTTCGTCGGCGCTGTATCGCTCGGCGCCGTTTCGGTCGGCGCTGTCGCGGTCGGCGCTGTCGCGGTCGGCGCTGTCGCCGTCGGCGCTGTATCGGTCGGCGGCGTCGCCCCGTCGGGCGTCCCGGCGGGTCGCTGGCTCTCGCCGGCCGCTTCGTCGTCCCGCGCCTTGCCCGTCGCTTCGTGGACCTTCGGCTTGTGCGTCGACGTCACGGTCATCGACATCGCCCGCCCCTCGAGGAGCGGCGCCCGATCGACCGACCCGTCGTCCTTGATCGCCTCCGCGAACCGGTTGAGCAGGTTGCGTCCGATCTCCGGGTGCGTGAGCTCGCGACCCCGGAACTGGACGGTCACCTTGATCCGGTCCCCGTCGCCGAGGAACTCCATTGCCCGGTGGACCTTCGTCTCGAAGTCGCCGACGCCGATCTTCGGCCGAAGGCGGACCTCCTTGAACTCCACCGAGCGCGAGCGCCGCTTGGCTTCCTTCTCCCGTTTCGCCAGCTCGTACTTGTACTGGCCGAAATCGAGGAACCGGGTGACCGGCGGCGACGCCATCGGGGCGACCTCGACGAGGTCGTAGCCTCGCTCCTGCGCCATCGAGAGAGCCTGGGCCGTGGGCATCACCCCCAGCTGGCTTCCGTTCTCATCGACCACCCGGACCGTCGGGATCCGGATCATCTGATTCACGCGCAGGTCTCGGCTGATGGCGTGTTCCCCTTGACGAGTTGTTCGTGGATTCGACACGACCGACGCGCAGGCTCACGCCGCCCGCCGGGCGCCGCGGGAGGATAGCACAGGGGTTCTGCGACGAACAACGAATGCGGGTGGCGGCGATGCGGCGATGCGGCGGCGCGGCGGTGCGGCGGTGCGGCGGTGCGGCGGCGCGGCGGTGCGGCGGCGCGGCGGTGCGGCGGCGGTGCGCGGCAGGGCGCGGTGCCCGAAGCGCGGGCCGGCTGGTTCGCGCCGAATATCGCCTCCCGCGATATTCGGTCCCTGTCGACGTCGTTTCGCGCCAATGATCGATGGGGGTGGTACAAGCGGCCGTTCGGACCCGAAACGACCGCTCCATCGACGCGTTGTTAGCCCGCGACGTCAGCCTTTCCGGGCTCGACGTGCCGAGTCGGGGGCCAGGACGTTCTTTTGATTACCGGGGTCGATATCCGGCACTTTCCCGGGCCAGCGTCATCCGCTACAGCGCCCGGCGCGCCGCCCCACCGCGCCGCCCGACCGCGCCGGCGGACCGCGGTGCCGCCAAGGCGCCCATCGCGCCGCCCCCCGCGCCGCCCGACCGCGCCGCCGACCGACCAGCGGGCGCCGGCGGCTATCCCACCCGCTTCTCGGCCGCCTCCTGCGCGAGCTGATCGGCGAGCTGGTCCCAGCCGACGGTCTCCTGCGGCGCGCCCTTCTCGGCACCGCGGCGTCGGACCGAGGCCGTCCGCGCCTCGATCTCGCGGTCACCGAGGACGAGCATGACCGGCACCTTCTGCTCCTGGGCGACGCGGATCTTGTTCTGCATCCGCCCGTCGGATCGGTCGACCTCGACCCGGAGCCCGCGCCCGCGGAGCACCGCCGCGAGCTCCTCGGCCGCCTCGCCGTGGCGGTCCGCAATCGGGATGACGACGGCCTGGACGGGAGCGAGCCAGAGCGGGAACGCGCCGGCGAAGTGCTCGACGAGGATCCCGATGAACCGCTCGAGCGAGCCGTAGATCGCGCGATGGATGGCGATCGGCCGCTGATGCTCGCCGTGCTCGTCGACGTAGCTCAGGTCGAACCGCTCGGGAAGCATGAGGAGGTCCACCTGGATCGTCGCCATCTGCCATTCGCGGCCGAGCGCGTCGTCGATGTAGATGTCGATCTTCGGTGCGTAGAACGTGCCGTCCTTGGGCTTGACCGTGTAGGCGGCGCCCGCTCGGTCGAGCGCCTCGCGGATGAGCGCCTCGGCGCGATCCCACTGTTCGGCCGTCCCGAGCGCGTCATCCGGCCGCGTCGCGAACGTGTAGCGCGGCTGGAGCCCGAACCAGGAGTAGACCTCGCGGACCATCTCGAACAGCGCACCCAGCTCGTCCGCAAGCTGGTCCGGCCGGACGTACACGTGGGCGTCGTCCTGCGTGAACTGGCGGACCCGGGTCAACCCGTGCAACACGCCGGATCGCTCGTTGCGGTGGAGGCGACCGTACTCGGCATAGCGGAGTGGGAGGTCGCGATACGAGCGGACGCGCGAGCGGTAGACGAAGGTCGACTCGGGGCAGTTCATCGGCTTGAGGCTGAAGACCTGGTTCTCCGACTCGACGAGGAACATGTTCTCGGCGTAGTGCTCCCAGTGGCCCGACTGGCGCCAGAGACGCTCGGACACGAGCACGGGCGTCGAGATCTCCTGGTAGCCGCGGCGCTCCTGGAGCTCGCGCATCGCCGACTCGAGGGTCCGCCAGATCCGCTGCCCCTTCGGGTGCCAGAAGGCCGAACCCGGGGAGACATCGTGGAAGCTGTAGAGGTCCAGCTGGACGCCCAGCCGGCGGTGGTCGCGCTTCTTCGCCTCGTCGCGACGCCAGAGGAACGCGTCGAGCGCCTCCTGGTCGGCGAAGACCGTGCCGTAGATGCGCTGGAGCATCGGCCGCTTCTCGTCGCCGCGCCAGTAGGCCCCGGAGACGGCGAGCAGCTTGAACGGCCCGATCTTCCCGGTGCTCTCGACATGTGGGCCCTTGCACAGGTCGCTGAACGATCCGTGCTCGAAGAAGCTGGCCGAGGGGAGCTCACTCCCCTCCCCGGCGGCCTTCGCCGCGAGATCGTCGAGGATCTCGACCTTGAACGGCTGGTCCGCCTGCTCCTCTCGCGCGCGCGCCTCGGCGAACGGGACCTCGGACCGAACGAACGGGTGGTCGGCCGCCACACTCTCGGCCATCCGCGCCTCGATGCGCTCGAGGTCGGCCGGGGTCAACGGTCGCTCGATCCGGAAGTCGTAATAGAAGCCGTCCCGGATCGCCGGTCCGATGCCGAGCTTCGTGCCCGGGAAGAGGTCCAGGACGGCCTCCGCCATGACATGCGCCGTCGAGTGGCGCATCGGATCGAGCGCGTCACCCGCGGTCGCGTCGAGGAGCTCGTCGGCCGATCCACGCTCCGGCACGACGAGGTTGAGGTCCTCGCCCTCGTCCGCGTCCGCGGGCAGCGTCGCGACCGGGCCCTCGCCCGTGATGCGTTCACCGGCCTGCTCGCTCATCGCGTCCTCCACACAGAAAACCTCCCGTCCTCGACAGGACGAGAGGTCGTTCGATCTCCCGCGGTTCCACCCGCCTTCGGCATGCCGCCGAGCCCGTCGGACCCGGCCGCGCCGCGCTCTGGCCGCGCTAACGGGCGGATCCCGGACCGGTTCGCCGGCCACTCGCGGGTGGTGCTCCTCGCCGGGTCTGCGACCGCGATCTCAGCGCATGCTCGCGGCTCTCTGACGCATCCCGGCGCCGGCGTGTCCCGCTCGACGCGTTCTCGTGTTCGTGCTGGTGGGCGGTAGAGGACTTGAACCTCTGACCTCATGCATGTCAAGCATGCGCTCTAACCATCTGAGCTAACCGCCCGATGTCCCGAGTCCCAGGTTGCCTGATGCTTCCCGGTTCCCACGTCGGGAGTGGCCTGCACCGCTCGCATACCGCATGCCGGCCGGTTCGATCGACTCGTGGCGGTATCCGGCGCGATGGCGATCGACTTCCCGAGCGCGTCATTCTACCGAACCGGACGCCGCGCACTCATGCCGACGTCCGAGGGTCGCTCGGCGCGTGGGCCGTGGCCTTTGCCACGCTTGGCCGCTCGTCGCGTAGGACGCTTGCAATGCGGGACTATGATGGGCGGGCGCAAACCTCAGGCCGAAGCCGTTCAGCGGGCATTTGTCCGTCTCCTCCGACCCGAGGCCCAGGAAGTTGGGCCACCATGGCACGGAGAGAAGCCATCGAAGCTGCCCTTGCGGGCTGGCGTGATGCGGAGCGACGCCTGGCGGGGGCGGTCGACGGCGATGCGGATGCCCTCGCCCAGGAGGTCGCGGACCAGCGCGACGAGTTCCAACGGCTGTCGGCACAGCACATGGTCGAGTGGATCGCGAAGCTTCACGAGGCCGAGGGGCGCCGGGCGAACGCCACGCCATCCACCCTGCCGTTCCATGTGGCCGCCCGGGACACGCAAGAGATCGCGTCGGAAATCTGGGAGGCTGCCCGCAGCAGCGACGAAGACACGCCCGTGACGGACGCTAACCGACGGACCACGCCGCCACCGATCCGTCCGGGAACCAACTAGCCGCCGGCACGGTCGTTCGGGCAGACTCGGCTGTCGCCCGGCCCGTCGACCTCGTGCGCTCACACGTCGGCTTGACGCGTCGGTTCGATCAGTCGGCGGCCGCACGCACGCTGACGACGTCTTCGGCTCGTTCGAGCGCGGCTGCGACCCCCTCCCCAGGCGGGACCGCCGCGACCGCGCAGAGAAGCCGCAGCGAGCCCGAAGCTGCTGCCATCCGCGTTTCCCACTCGTCGCGGATCCGCTCGACGACGCGCTCCGCCTGACGCGTCCGCGTCTCGGGCATGAGCAGGTGGAGGCGTCCGGCAGCGACGCGCGCGACGCGATCCGTCTCGCGGACGGTGCCGGTCGTGGCCTCGACGAGCTGCCAGGACGCCCGTTCGACGTCCTGCCCGGGACTCGTGCTGCCGTTCGACGGGATGAGCGCGAGGACGGCAACGGCGGCGGGGCGACGATACCGCCGGACACGCTCGTCCTCGCGGCGGACGGCCTCGAGGAACGCGAGGCGCGGGTCGAGACCACCGAACGTGCTCGTCGCGCCTGCGCGCCCTCGGCCCCGCTCCTCCACGCGGACGTCGGCGTCGGGCTCGCCGCGCGGTCCGAGCAGGGCATCGATCGCCTCGACGGCCCGGTGGTCGTCGTGCGCGGGCAGCGCGAAGCGAGTGCGCTTCGATCGGGGAACGTTCGTCATGGGCCTTCGCGCATGGGCCGCGGATGGCGGCCGCGGATCGAGTCTACCGGCGGGCGGGAGAACGAGCCTCGGCGCCCGAGACGGCCGCGGTCCCCGAGGTGCCCCGTGCCCGCGGGGGCAGCCTCCGCCGCGGCGACGCGCGCCCGTAACGCTCCCGCGTCGCGATCGCATACGTCCGCAGGCGGCCCACCGGGACGATTCCTCCTGCGCGTCCGGCGACGTGCAGGGTCGGTTGAAGCCGGCCAAACCCTCCTCCCTCGAGCCCGCCGCGCGAGCGGCGGGCTCGCCGTTTCGCCCGGGAACGCCGCGGTGGAGGACTCGAACCTCCGAACCTCAGGCCCCGCCGAGGCGGGTCTGCGCTCCGACCCACTGAGCTAACCGGCGGCATCCCCGGGCCGCCGAGCGTACCCGATCATCCCGCTCTACCTCGTTCGGCGATCATGGCGGCGTGCCACCGGAATACACACTCCTCGATGCCGGCGACGCCCGCCGGCTCGAACGCTTCGGCGATCGCACGGTCCTGCGACCGGCGCCGGGCGCGACGTCGCCACGACGGGATCCGGATCGGTGGTCGGGCGCGTCCGCGGTCTACGAGCGCGAGGCAGGGTCAACGGGCAGATGGGTCGCACGCGATCGCGAGCCGTGGCAGCTCGGCATCCGCGACCTGAGGCTCGAGCTTCGACTCGCGGCGGGCGGACAGGTGGGCCTCTTCCCCGAGCACCTCCAGCACGCCGACTGGCTGCGCGATCGCGTCGTCGAGGCGGGCGGTGGCGCCGTCCTCCATCTATTCGCGTACACAGGCGCGCTCAGCCTCGTCGCGGCGGCGGCCGGCGCATCCGTCGCGCACGTGGACGCGTCGCGCTCAGCCGTCGCGTGGGCAAGGCGGAACGCCGAGCTGTCGGGTCTCGGCGATCGCCCGATCCGTTGGCTCGTCGACGATGCGGAACGGTTCGTCGGGCGCGAGCTGACCCGACGACGCTCGTACGTCGGCGCAATCGTCGACCCACCGAGCTACGGGCACGGGCCCGCCGGGCGCGCGTGGCGGCTGTCGGAGCGGCTGGATGGCCTCCTGCGCGGCGTCGTCGGCCTCCTCGAAGGGCCGCAGCGGTTCCTCCTGCTCACCGCCCACACGCCGGGCTTCGGGCCGCAGGTGCTGGCCGGGTACCTCGGCTCGGCGCTCGACGACTGGAGCATCGAGGCCGGCGAGCTGGGGCTGACGGCCGAGACCGGCGCCCGGCTGCCACTCGGCGCGTTCGCCCGCTGGTCTGCCGCGGCGTCCGCGTCACCCCCTGCATGATCACCTCGCGCTCGAACCCGCGCCTGCGCGCAGCGGCGGCGCTCCGCGACCGCGGGGAACGAACGGCACGCGGCCTCACCCTCGTCGACGGCGGGCGCGAGACGCTGCGCGCGATCGACGCCGCCATCACGCTCGAGGAGCTGTTCGTCGCCCCCGAGCTCGTCCGCGGTGACGACGCGCGATCCGCCGTTGCCCGCGCGGCCGAGGCCGGCATCCCGAGCGTCGAGCTCAGCCCGGCGGCGTTCGAGCGGTTGGCCTTCGGTGACCGCAGCGACGGGATCGTGGCGGTCGTCCGGATCCCCTCCACCTCGCTCGACGACGTCGACGATCGGCTGCCGCCGGACCCGCTCGTCGTCGTGCTCGAGGCCGTCGAAAAGCCCGGCAACCTCGGTGCGGTCCTGCGGTCCGCCGACGGGGCCGGCGCATCGGCGCTCGTCGCGGCCGACCCACGAACGGATCTCTGGAACCCGAACGCGATCCGCGCGAGCATCGGCACGATCTTTGCCCTGCCACTCGCCGCCGCGCCGACCGCCGACGTCCTCGGCTGGCTCCGCCGCCGAGGCATGCGGATCGTCGCCGCGCGGGTGGACGGGGCGACGCGCCACGACCGGGTGGATCTCACGGGTCCGCTCGCCATCGCGCTCGGAAGCGAGTCGCGCGGGCTCTCGGACGGTTGGCGTGGCGACGACGTCGTCGGCATCCGCCTCCCGATGCTGGGCATCGCGGACAGCCTGAACGTCTCGACGGCGGCCGCGATCCTGCTGTACGAAAGCCGCCGGCAACGCGACGCCGGATCCAGGGGCCTGCCAAGGAGCGACGACTGAGGAGAGGATGGACACCTACGACTTCGTGATCATCGGCGCCGGGTCGGCCGGCGAGGCCGCCGCCCACGAGGCGCGCGAGCTCGGCGCCTCCGTCGCGATCGCCGATCGTCGCTGGTTCGGCGGCAGCTGCGCGTTCATCGGCTGCATCCCGTCGAAGGCACTGCTCCATTCGGCCGCGGAGCACGCGGCGCGCGGCGAGGGCTATCCGTGGCAGCGCGCCTCGGAGCGCCGCGACTACATGGTCAACCGGGCGCCCGACGCCGACGAGCCGGACGACACGAGCCACGTCCGGGCGCTGGAGGAGGCCGGCGCGGAGGTCGTCCGGGGCGACGCCCGGATCGTCGGCCGGGGTCGGGTCGAGGTCCGATACGGCGGCCGCGCCCGCACGATCGCCGGTCGCGAGGTCATCGTCGCCGTCGGCTCGACATCGCGCGTCCCAGACCTGGCCGGCATCGACGCGATCCGCTTCTGGACGAACCGCGAGGCGACGCTCACCCGGGAGCTGCCGCGCAGCCTGCTCGTCCTGGGCGGGGGGCCGACCGGTGCCGAGCTCGCCCAGGTGTTCGCGCGTTTCGGCGTCCCGGTCACGATCGTGCAGTCGGGCGACCGGATCATGCCGCGCGACCATCCGCGCAACTCCGAGGTGGTGACCGCGGCGCTCCGCCGTGACGGCGTCGAGGTCCGGACGGGCGTCCGCGCCGTCCGCGCCCGCGCCTCGGCGGGAACCGAAGACGCGCATCTCGTCGACCTCGACGATGGCGCGATCGCCGAAGGGCACGTGCTCCTGCTCGCCGTGGGCCGCGACTTTCCGCTGCGCGACCTCGGCCTCGAGCACTACGGGATCGATCCGGCCGATCGGACGGCGCTGCCTCCCGATGGCCGCCTCCGCATCGCCGACGGCCTGTGGCTCATCGGTGATCCGGCCGGTCCCGAGCTCCACACCCACCAGGGCCACTACCAGGGCGAGCTGGCGGTCCGGATGGCGCTCGGCGCCGACGTCCTGCCCGACTACCGCGCGTTGCCGCGCGCGACGTACACCGACCCGGAGGCGGCCTTCGTCGGCATGACCCTCGACGAGGCACGGGCGGCCGGTCTGGACGCGTTCGAGGAGGTCGCCGACTTCGCCCGCAGCGCGCGGGGATACGCGGTCGAGGCGACGCTCGGACACGTGACGATCGTCGTCGACCGGGGATCGCGCCAGCTCGTCGGAGCGGCGATGGCCTGTCCGGACGCATCGGCGGCGATCCACGAATGCGTCCTCGCGATCCGGGCCCGGGTCCCGGTCGA
>DASSHA010000029.1:0-16323 GCA_035693145.1 Candidatus Limnocylindrales bacterium | reverse complement strand
CCCCCGACTCATTGGGGGGCTCGCGCCAACGCATGCCGGAGCGATGGGCGGCGTGCGATCTCACCCAGCAAGACATCGTGCTCGTGCGGGCGAAGCGGCGGCCACCCGAGGGGAGCGTCGCTTCGCCTGCGCCCGCGCGCTCAGGGGCGAGGCCCCTCTGCGTCCCGGTGGACGCGGTCGTCTGTTGCGTCGGAAACGCGGCCGTCGGTTCGGACACCGGCCGGGTCGCTCAACGGATCCCGGCGAGCTCCTGAAGCATCCGCCAGTTCGCCAGCCGGTCGGCCTGGGTCGCCTCGATCTCCGGCATCGGCGCACCGTCAGCCGCGAAGTGCGGGGCGAACCGCATCTCGGTCCGGGCGAAGGCGAGGAAGTCGACCGGCGCGCCTTCGGCGGTCCTGTGCCAGTCGGCCTTCGTCGACGGGTTGCCCTGGAGCGACAGCCGCTCGGCGATCGTGTCGCCGCGGCGCGGGTCGTACGTGAACAGCGGGAAGGCGCGAGAGTCGACCGCCAATCGCGCCTGGCGCATGCCTGCGTCGTCCGCGATCCCGTGCTCCGGCATGCACGCCGAGTAGACGACGACGACCGCGGGTCCCGGGTACGTGTTCGCCTCCATGACCGCGCGGTAGAAGTGGTTCAGGTGGGCGGGCGTCGTCTGGGCGACGTACACGTCGCCGTGGGCCATGAGGATCCGGCCGAGCTCCTTGCGACGCTCCGGCCGACCGTGCAGCGACGCGCCGTATGCCGAGAGCTTCGTCACCTGCCCACCGAACGACGCCGTCGAGGCCTGGCCGCCCGTGTTCGAGTAGACCTGCGTGTCGAGCACGAGCACCTTCACGTCCTTGTCCGACGCGACGAGCCGTGACAGAGCCTGGAAGCCGATGTCGTACATGGCGCCGTCGCCGCCGACCACCCAGAGGCGCCGGTCCGACAACCCCGCCTGCTCCCAGCGCGTCCGGATTCCCAACGCGACCGCGGGTGCGTTCTCGAACAGTGAGTTCGTCCACGAGACGAGGTAGGGGTTGTACGGGAACGTGCTCCCCGCGACGCTGTTGCAGCCGGTCGCCGCGACGATGCCCATCGAATCCGGTCCGTGGACCTGGCGGGTCGCGGCGATGAGCATCCGCAGGGCGGTCGATTCGCCGCAGCCGGCGCAGGCGCCCGCCCCACCGACGAAACCGCGGGCGTGCTCGCCGAGCATGAGGTCGGCGAGCGCCTTCTCGTTCCGGTACGCCGGCGGGGTCGGCGGCAGGGTTCGTGCCCACGCGACGTCGGCGAGCGCCGCGTCGAGGACGGTCTGTTGAGCGGGCTCGGCCGGCGGCCCGGTCGTCGAATCCGCTGCCGGCGCCATCGAACGGGCGCGGGCCGGCTCGTCCTTGTCGACGAGTCGCAGCGCCCGGTGCCCAAGGTCCGTGCAGACCTCGACGCACTCGCCACAGCCCTTGCAGGTGTCGGGATCGATGAAGAGCCCGAACAACGCGGGCGGCAGGCCGCGTCGCGCCGGCACCTCGGCGTACTTCTGCGTGCGGGTGAAGTGCCCCGCCAGCGCGCCGTCCGGCGCGTTGCACGCGTGGGTCTCCAGCACCGCCTCGGGCTGCGCCATCGCGACGATCGCGGCGTCCGGGCAGGCGCTCACGCAGGCCATGCAGCCGACGCAGCGTTCCGGATCCAGGACCGGCAGCGATGCCGCGAGCCGTCGCACGTCACGCGCGCCCGCCGTCGCCGGCGGCAGCAGGCTCCGGGCGAACGACTCGTCCGCCGCGAGCCCGTCGTCACCGCCCACCTCGCCGTAGGCGCGCAGGACCTGGTTCCGAATCTCGTCGAGGACCGGCACCTCACGCATCGTTCGACCCCCTCGACGGCCGGCAGGCCTCGGACTGCGGGTAGGACCGTGACAGCGGGCGGACCTCGATCAGCCCGTCGTACGCGGCTTCGATGACGGCGAGGTTTGCGTCGACGACGCGCCCACCTCGCTTGCCGAAGAAGCGGACGAGCTGCCGGCGCAGCGCGGTCATGAGGGCGTCACGATCGAGCCCCGCGGCGGCGGCAAACGGCGCGACGCGCAGGAACACGCCGGCCAGGGCGACGCCCTGCATGCGGATCACGAGGTCCGGCCGCGGGGCGTGGCTGCGGGCGAGTGCCGCAGTATCGAGCGCGACGACCCGGATATCGCGCGCCTCGATCTCCGCACGCGCCGCGGTCGGGATCGACGCCCAGATCGCGGCGCGGTCCGGCAGTGGTGACTGGAGGAACACGGTCCCGCCGTCGATGAGGCCCGCCAACGGCGCAGCGACCGAGAACGCTCGCGGACCATGGACCGGCACGAACTCGACGCGGCTCAGCTCGGAGTGCATGCGGATGCGCTCGTCGGCGATCGTCAGGAAGAACGTCGTCGGCAGGCCCTTCTTCTCGGAGCCGTAGCGCGGATACGCCTGGACCTGCTTGCCGAACAGCTCCCCAACGAGCGAGGCGAGGAGCTTGTTCGTCGTGACGGCGCCGAGCCCGCCGATCGAGTGACCGCGCACGGAGTACGCGCCGCGCGGTCGAAGCTCCACGGTCGAGCGCTCGAGCGCGAGGGGATGGTGGATGCCGAGCACGGCATGCCGGCCGGTGACCGGGTGTGCGGCACGGCCGGCGAGCCAGTCGAAGACGGCGACGAGGTCGCCGCTGGCGATATCACGTGAGCCCAGCCCCGCCGAGACGGACCGGATACGCGGTACGGGGATGCCCAATGCGGCGAGGTCGTAGAGGGCCGCCTTCGTCTCCCGGGTCAGCGGGTTGTCGGCGGCGGCGGGCTCGTCGGTCCGCTCCACGACGGCAACGCTCCGGGCGCCACGCAACGCAGCGGCGAGCGCCTCCCGCGGGAACGGGCGGAACGACGTGACGGCGACGCAGCCGACGGGCCGGCCGGCCGAACGCAGCGCGTCCACGACGGCGGTCGCGCTGTCGGCGATCGTGCCCATCGCGACGACCACCTCGCTCGCTCCGTCGGTCCGGTGGGCTGCGATCGGCCCATAGCGCCGGCCGGTCAGTCGCTCGTACTCGTCGCAGGCCTCTGCATAGACCGCCGGCAGCCGGTCGTAGAACGAGCGCTGTGCGATTCGGCCTTTCATGTACGCATCCTGGTTCTCGACGACGCCGGACATCACCGGCCGGGCCGGATCGAACAGGTTGTGCAGCCGTTCGCGCGGGTCCCCGACGAACGTCCGGAGGAGCTCGTCCTCCGGGAGCCGGACGTTCTCGAGCGTATGGGTCGTGAGGAAGCCGTCCTGGGCAAGGAGGAAGGGGGTCTCGCTCTCCTCGGCGACCCGCCTGGCGATCGCCGCAAGATCGACCGCCTCCTGGGCGTTGCGGGCGAACAGGACGCCCCAGCCCGAGTCCGCGACGGCCATCACGTCGTCGTGTCCGGCGTGGATGTTCAGCGCCTGCGAGGTCAGCGCTCGAGCCCCGACATGAAAGACGACGGGCAGCCGCTTGCCGCTGATGACGTGGAGGACCTCCTTCATGAGGAGGAGGCCCTGGCCCGCGGTGAAGTTGACGGCCCGTCCACCGGCCAGCGCCACTCCTTCCGCGGCCGAGGCGGACGAGTGCTCGGATTCGGGCTCCACGAACGCGAGCGGCGTCCCCCACAGATTCGCCTTCCCCTCGGCGACTGCGGCCTGGAAGAGCGCGGCCATCGTCGTCGACGGCGTGATGGGATAGACGCAGGCGACCTCGGCGATCCTCGTCTCGACGTGGGCGACGGCCTCGGACCCGTCGACGATCGCTTCGATGCCGGGGAACCGGGGCTGCGGCCCGTCGACCGCGGCGGTTGCGGGCGAGGAGTCGCGGGCCGGCCAGGGGTCGACATTCACCTGCATGGCCGAAGGTTCGCGGGACGGCCGGGTCGGGCGTCAGGGACGGGTGGCCCGTTCTCGGGGTCCGTTCGGCCGGCTCTGCGGCGTCGGGTCCTTCGGCTCCCGCGGCCCGGGACGAGCGGCACTCGTGCGCGCGCCGCCGCGACACGAGGATGCGACCGGAGGTGGATCGATGATCACGAAGCTGCTCATCGCCGGGTTCCTTCTGGCCCATGGCGCCATCCACAGCGGGTTCATCTCGCCCCGTCCGGCGGCGACAGCGGGCGGCCCGGCGTGGCCGTTCGAGCTCACGCGGTCGTGGATCCTCTCGCCGCTCGGCATCGATCCCGAGACGACCCGGCTCGTCGGCACGGCGCTCGTTGCCGCCACGGTGGCGGGCTTCGCCCTCGCCGCGCTCGGCACACTCGGGCTCCTTCCGGAGAGCGCCTGGGCACCCGCCCTCGTCGTCGGCGCCGTCGCCTCGCTCGGGCTGCTCGCGCTCTTCTTCCACCCGTGGCTCGTCGTCGGGATCGGGATCGACGCCCTGCTGCTCTGGGCGGCGATCATCGTCAGCTGGACGCCGTCATCCCTCGGCGGATGACCCGAAGCCGGCGCGTGTTCGGCGAGCTGTCAGCCGCAGAACCGCTGCGGGTGAGGCTCGTCACGATCAAGGCCGTCCACTCGGCAGTGTTCGTGGCCGAGCTCGCAGCGATCGGCTGGCTCGTGGCCAGCGGCCTCCTCGGCAGGCGCGATCGCTCGGTCGCGCTCGCGGCCGCCCTGGTTGGAGCCGAATCCGCCGTCTTCGTCGCGAACCGCGGCGTCTGCCCACTGACGCCGCTCGCGGAACGCTACGGCGCCGTCGACGGCCGCGTCTCGGACATCTTCTTGCCCCAGGTCGTCGCCCGGACGATCCCGGCCTGGGCAGCCTCGCTCGTCGCGCTCGCCTCGGCTCTCCATGTCCGCGCGTTCATCCGCGCGCGCCGAAGCGGGGGTCAGTCGGAAGGCCCGAGATGGTGCTTCGCGACGAACGCGGCGACCTGAGCGCGCCGCTCGAGGTTGAGCTTGGCGAGGATGGAGCTGACGTAGTTCTTCACGGTCTTGTCCGACAGGAACACGTCCGACGCGATCTCCTTGTTCGTCTTGCCCTCGGCGACGAGCATGAGGATCTTCTGCTCCTGCGGCGTGAGCTGGGCGAGCTCCTCGTTCTGCGTTCCGGTCGCGATCCGCCGGACCCGCTCGAGGACGCGCTCCGTGACGGCCGGATCGAGGAGCGATTCGCCTCGTCCCACCGTCTCGATCGCCGCGACGAGGTCGCGGCCGCGGATCTGCTTGAGGAGGTACCCGGACGCGCCGGCGACGATCGAGGCGAGGACGGCCTCCTCGTCCGGATACGACGTCAGCATGATGACCCGCGTCGTCGGTCGCTCGGCCCTGATGTCGCGGCAGGCTTCGATGCCCGACCCGTCCGGGAGGCGGACGTCCATGATCACGATGTCGGGCTCGAAGCGGTGCGCCTGCTCCACCGCCTCGGCGACCGTGCCCGCCTCGGCCACGACCTGGAAGCTCTCGCGACGGGCAAGCAGCGCGACGAGGCCCTGGCGGACGACCTCGTGGTCGTCGACGACGAGGAGCCGGAGCGGCGAGACAGGTTGGCCGTTCACGCGTGCTCCTCGAGCGGTGCCGGCCGCACGGCCCGGTCGTCCGGTCGCGGCACGCGGGCGATGATACGGGCGCCGGCACCGGCCGTGCTCTCGATCGTGAGCCGGCCACCCAGGTCATCGAGCCGGCGGCGCATGTTCGGCAGGCCCTGGTGACGGGCCGGCCGCTCGACGGTGGGGTCGAAGCCGCGCCCGTCGTCGGCCACGACGAGGATGATGTCGCGCCCGTCCGATCGGAGCTCGACGCTCGCGTGTCGCGCACCCGCATGGCGCGACACGTTCGAGAGCGCCTCGCGGGCGACCTGGAGCAGCTCGCCCTGGACGTCAACCGGGAGGGCGTCGCCGGCGACCGGATCCAGGACGCTGTCGACCGCGATCCCGGCGTTGTCCGCCAGCTCGTCGACGAGCCCACGGAGCGACTCGACGAGCGTCGCGCGGACGAGCAGCTCGGGGCGCAGCCCGAAGATGAAGTTGCGGAGGTCCTGGATCGTCGACTGGATCGATTCGATCGCGCGCTCCAGGCGCTGCTCGGCCTCGGCCGGCGCCTCGGTCGTCAGCTCGGCCACGTCCTCGAGCGAGAGCGAGACCGCATACAGGCTCTGGATGATCCCGTCGTGGAGGTCTCGCCCGATCCGTTCGCGTTCGTCGACGACCGCCAGCCGGCGGACCTCGGCGTGGAGCCGCGCGTTGTCGATCGCGATCGCAGCGTGACCGGCGAACATCTCGACAATTTGCTGGTCGTCCGCACTGAACTCGCCCGCCGCGACCTTGTCCGTAAGGTAGAAGTTGCCGATCGTTCGGCCTTTGAGGACGATCGGCACGCCGAGGAACGAGTGCATCTCGGGGTGGTGCGGCGGGAAGCCCGAGCTGTCGGGGTGCGCGGAGATCTCCGGGATCCGATAGGCGCGCGCCTCGCGGATGATGAGGCCCAGCAGGCCGTGGCCCAGCGGCGGCGCACCGATCCGCTCGCGCTCCTCCGCTGAGATCCCGCTCGTGATGAAGCGCTCGATGAAGCCGTACGCATCGACGATCCCCAGCGCGGCGTAGCTCGCTTCGACGAGGACGCGCACCCGGTCGACGATCAGCTGGAGCACGGCGCCCGGCTCCAGCAGCCCGGAGATCGCCCGGCTCGCCGCGTCGAGTGCGTCGCGACGCGCATCGGCCCGGGCGAGCGCTGCGCGCAGGCGCTCGATCTCCGCGACGTCGATCGTCATGCCCCCGCAGCGTACCAGTCACGCGAGGACCGACCGGCCCCTGCCGTCCGGTCCCGGCGGACGTCCGATCGGCCCGCTCGCGTCCCGGCATTCCGGGCCGCTTGGCACGGTTGGCATGCACCGCAGCGGCCGTACGTTCATCCCGACAGAGATCCAGGGCACGGACCGCCGAGGGACGGCGGGTCCAGCAAGAGCAGAGGTGCTGTGATGGAAACGCGGAACATCGGGAAGGGCCTGGCGGCTCTCCGCGTCGCGCTCGGCGCGGGCTTCCTGTTTGCCGGCCTCGAGAAGGTCCTCCATTTCGACGGCGCGACGAAGCCGTTCGACGCCGCAGGCTTCCTCAAGTTCGCGACCGGTGGGGCGCTGCCCGGCTCGGCAGAGAACGCCATCGTGAATCCGACCCACGACGTCTGGGTCGCGCTCGCCGGCAACGCCGGGCTGATGAGCGTCGTCAACACGCTGGTCGTCTTCGGTGAGGTCGCGATCGGCGTCGCGCTCATCGTCGGTCTGGCCACCCGCTTCGCCGGGGTCGCGGCGACGCTGATGATGGCCCTGTTCTGGATCGCGAACTTCAGCTTCGCGAACGGCCCGTTCAACGAGCAGTTCATGTACGCGGTCGTCGCGGCCTTCCTGACCTACGCCGGAGCGGGCGAGTTCTACGGCCTCGACGCCATCATCGAGAAGACGGAGACGGTCCGGCGGTCCCCCGCCCTCCGGTACGTCCTCGGCTGACAGAAGCGGGGCGGTGCGGCTGCACCAACCCGCCCCGACAGCACCTGCCGCGACCGGCCTCCGGGCCGGTCGCGGCGTTTCGATTCCTGGCTGGTACAGGCGCCGTCAGGGGGCCGTGGCGAAGACGCTGTTCTCGCCGTGGCCGGTTCGGCCGGCGAATGTCGCGTCGCGGCGGAGATCGGTCCACAGCGCGACGACGCCGCCGTCGGCGGTTGGTGCGATGTTCGAGTAGTCGCCGAGGAACGTCGTGGCGAACGGGAACGATGGGTCGACCGTTGCGGCGAACCAGCGGTTGTCCTTCGTCGGATCGCTCAGGCCGGTGGACAGCTGTGTCGTCGAGAATGCGAGCGACCCGGCCGTACCTTCCGTCGCGAGGGTGTAGCCGTACTCGTGGTTCGACGGGTCGTACTGTCGATCGAAGAACCCGATTCGAAGCAGGCCATTCGCGTCATACGCGCCCCACGGCATCCACTGGTCACCGTCGAGCTCGAGCGCGACGGGCGCGCTCCAGTGGCGACCACTGTCAGTCGACTGGCTGACGACGACGTCCGAGTTCGTCGTCGCGCTGTACGGGTCGGCGGGAGCGGGGATCGTCGAGTTGCGCATGTCGGACCAGATCACGGCGATGTGTGTACCGTCCGTCGGGTCGACGGTGATGTTGCCGGACGCCCACGTCCGGAAGAGGCTGTCCTGGTAGGTCTGGCGACCGAGGGCGATCGGGTAGTCGGTGAAGCCGTCGATCGTCGTCGCGACCTTGAACGGGCCGGCGATTCGGGCGCCCGTGCTCGGGCTGACCTCGACGACCTCGTAGTCGTCGCGACCCGTAGTGTCGTCGGTCGTGTTCAGGAAGGCGACGAAGACATGCTGGCCGTCCGCGCTGACTGCCGGATACGGCGCGAACGATTCGGTCAGGTCGCCCGAGATCGTCAGCGGCGCTGACCACGTCGCCCCGCCGTCATGGGTCACCGACGACATGATCCTCACGCTGACGAACGCGCCGTGGGGGCCCTGGCGGAAATCGCCCCAGGTGACGATGGCGTTGCCGTCGCCCCAGGCCGCGACATACTCCTTGTCGAGGACGTCCCCGGCGCTCGTGAACACGCCGCTCCCCGTCGCGACCCGGCTCGTGGCCCACGTCCGACCCTTGTCCGTCGAGTTCGAGACGAGGATGTCCGGTGCCTGCGAGTTCGTCGGGCCGACGAACTTGAAGCCGAGGGTCGCGTAGTAGGCCCGGCCCGCCGCATCGAACGCGACCGCTGGGTCGCCCGTCGCCTGGTATGGGAGGTTGGACCAGAGTGGGTACTCGGACCAGGTGCTGCCGCCGTCGAACGTGACGTGCGCGCGCGAATGGACCGTCTCGCCGACGTGGCCGCCCGGGTTGATCGAGAGCTGGTAGTCGTTGAGCCCCCCGATGATGTTGTTCGCGTCGGTCGGGTTGACCGCGATCGACGTCTCGTTGTGCGGGCCCGACTCGCAGTCGGTCACGACGTTGGCCGCCGTGGAGGTCGCGGTGGTGCAGATCGCCGTCCCGGTCCGGGTCTTCGGGCCGTTCGACCAGACCGTTCCGGTGACGGGTGCCGGGGCGCCGACGACGTTGTGAAGGAAGTCGATCGGCTGGACGATGTCGTCGCCGTCCTCGGCGAGGACGCCTCCCGCGCCCAGGGCGAGGGCCAGCGAGGCCGCGCCGACGAGCACTCCACCGAGATGGCGATGGCGACCGAATCGAGATGCGGACATCCTGGTCCTCCCGTGAGTGCTGGCCTGTCCGGGTGCCGAGGGGGCGCATTCTGCAGCGGATCGCGACGGCGGGCCTTGCGCGCGCGTTGCAGCGTCAGCGCGTGTAGGCGCCCTCGGGATCGAGCTCCTCGCGGATGAGCCGGAGCTCCTCGGCGGTCGGTTCCGGCGTCGTCACGAGCGCCTCCGAGACCTTGGGCTGCCACCCGATCGTCGAGGCAACGGCGTCGATCGATGTGCCCGGGTGGAGGGCGTCGAGCCGCATCTCGCCGCTGTCGTCGAAATGCCAGATCCCGAGGTCCGTGACGACAAGCGATGGGCCGCGGCCGTTCCAGCCGCCGGCGCGGCGGATCGCCTCGGCCTGTGCGGCGCCGCCGAGATTGCCGGGCGAGGTCCGGAAGTCGATCCGCTCGACGAAGCTCCGCGTTGACTGGCGCATGATCACGAAGACCTGGCGGGCGTTGATCGCGATGTCGCAGGCGCCGCCGCTGCCCGGCAGCCGCGTCGTCGGCCGGTCGTACGCGCCGATGACGGTCGTGTTGATGTTGCCGAACCGGTCGATCTGGGCCGCGCCGAGGAAGCCGACGTCGACGAGCCCGCCCTGGAGGTAGAAGGCGAACAGCTCCCACATGCTCACGACGGCCGTCGCGCCGCTGACGATCGTCGGGTCGCCGATGCTCAGCGGGAGGCGCGCCGGACGGGCGCCGAACACGCCCGCCTCGTAGACCATCCGGATGTCCGGCGCGACCGTGCGTTGGGCGAGGTTGACGGCGATGTTCGGGAGCCCCACGCCAACGAAGCAGACGCGCTGCCCCGCGAGCTCGCGCGCCGCCGCGACGATCATCATCTCGGTCCGCGAGAACGGCTGGGTCCTCGCGGCGCTCACGCCGAAACGTCCGACTGCGGGTTCCAGGCGATCTCCCACACGTGACCGTCCGGATCCTGGATGTAGCCCGAGTAGCCGCCCCAGAACGTCTCACCGGGCTCCTTGAGCACGACGGCGCCGGCGGCCCTGGCCTGCTCGACGGCCGAATCGACCTCGGCCGGCGAGGCGAGGAGCTGGCCGAGCGTGAGCTCGGTCGGGTTGTGCGTCGAGAGCGGGAGGCCCGTGTCGTAGGCCAGGCTCTCGCGCGGCCAGAGCGCGAGCTGGAGGCCGCCCTCGAGCTCGAAGAACGCGACCGCCCCGTGCTCGAACTCGGTCCCGACGATGCCCTCGGTCTCCAGCCCGAGCCCGTCGCGGTAGAAGCTGAGCGCACGCTCGAGGTCGTCGACGCCGAGCGTCAGGATCGACAGCCGGGGCTTCATTCGAGCCTCCTCATCGGTAGCTTCCGTAGTCGACCGAACCGGACGGCGCCGGTTCGGACGGCCGAAGGGAGGCGAGGCGTTCGGACCCGAGCTTCTCGACGTAGGCGGTTCGATCGGGAAGGTCGTACACCCACTCGCGGAGCCAGGCTTCCGTGCCTTCGCGCGAGCGGCTGATCGGGTCCCAGTCCAGGTAGAAGCGGTTGTCGCGGTCGTAGGCGCCCTGGACATAGGAGGGGTGCGCGCCCCACGGCTCGACGACGACCGCATCGACGATCAGGCCCGGGATGATCGTCCGGTTCGGGTCGGCCCGGATGACCGCCTCGTCCACGAGCTCCTCGACGACGACGATGACGCGGTCGGCGGCGAACGCGGCCTCCTTCTGACAGCCGAGCAGGCCCCACACCTGCGAATCCCCGTCCGCCGAGGCGCGCTGCGCGTGCACGATCGCCACGTCGGGGTTCAGCGGCGGGACGGCGTAGACCGTCTCCTCGCCGTACGGCGAGCGGATCGGCCGGATGAGCCCGTTGGCCTTCGGCATGTCGGTCTCGAAGTAGCTCCGCAGCGGCATGAACGGGAGCTTCGCGGCGCCGGCCTGGTAGCGCGCGACCATGCCGAAGTGGCTGTACTCCTCGAGCTCGAGGGTCGCATCGTCACCCTCGGTCACGCGTCGGATCGCATGGAGGCTGCCGACGCCGGGATTGCCGAGCCACGAGAAGACGAGCTTGCGGGCGACGCCGGCCGCGACCATCTGGTCGTAGATGAGGTCCGGCGTCATCCGGGCGAGCGTGAGGTCGCGCCGACCCTGGCGGATGATCTCGTGCCCGGCCGCGAAGCAGATCAGGTGGGTGAATCCCTCGATCGCGACGGTGTCGCCGTCGCGCACGAGCTCCGCGACGGCATCCCGCATCGAGGCGACCTTGGACACGGGCGGAGTATGCCGGCTAGGTGTCGATCACCGACAGCAGCGGGAGGTGGTCCGAGGCCCGGATGACGAGCGGCTCGTCGCCCGGGAGGACCGGCGCGCAGGCGCGCACCAGTGGCAGCGCATCCGACGTGGACAGCAGGTAGTCGAGCCGGACGCTCGGGTCGCGCGGCGGAAGCGTGTACCCGGCGTCCTCGGGGTGGAGATGGCGGTACGTGTCGACAAGCCCGTTGCCGGTGAGGAACCGGAGGACGTCGTGCCGGATCCCACCGTCGACACGAAGCAGGATCCGGATCCAGAGCGGCCAACGTCCGACCACGACGCGGTCGCCGGGCGCGATCGAGTTGAAGTCGCCGACGACGACCGACGGCTTGGGGGCCGAGCCGACGAGCGTGACGAGCCGTTCGGCCTCGCGCAGCCGGATCCGCTCGCCTCTCGCCGTCAGCCCGGCCGTCAGGTGAACGCCGAGGATCCGGACGGGGAACTCCGGGCTGTCGATCTCCAGGAAGCCACGGCCGGGGCGCGGCCGGTGCCAGGCGCGGGTGGTCAGCGGCAGCCGGGCCAGCGCCGCGACGGACCAGTCGTCTCGTCGAACGACGTTCGGCATCCCGACGCGCCGGGCGATCCAGTCGACGACCGGCGGTTCGGTCGCCTCCTGGAGCACGACGACGTCCGGATCGAGCGAGCCGATGACGTCGGCGATGAGCGCGCGTCGCCTGCTCCCGCCGAAGCGGATGTTGTAGCTCAGGAGGCGCATCCCGACGCTCCTCAGCCGTCCAGGAGCAGGTACGGAGTTCCCTGCAGCGCGGAGCGGAGCTCCAGGAACCAGGGCGCCATCGACTGGATGGCGACCGGCCGACGCGCGATCGCCTGGGCCGCGGCGCGGGTCGGTTCGAGCTCCGGCGCGACCCACCGCGCCTCGTCGTCGAGCGGAACGGTGTTCAGGCCGCGGAGGTAGAACGCGTCCTCGCGCCAGAGCGCCATCGCGGCCTCGCCGAGCAGGACGACGTCGAGATCGCTCGAGCGCGGACCGCGCGCGTCGAAGGCGTCTCCGGATTTGTAGCTCTCGCCCTGGACCGCGCTGCCGCGGACGACGATCCGGGTGTCTGGCGGTAGCGCGCCGCGGAGCGTCGCGACGAACGCCGCGTAGCGATCCCAGTCGCCGTCGAACGCACGGTGCACGAGCTCCTCGAGGAACTCCGTCGGTCCCGGCTCCGCGCCGAGGCCCAGCAGCCGGATCACGGCCTCGAGGGTGGGCGCGTCGTCGAACGGCGGTCCCACGTACACGACCTCGAGTCCCGGGTGGCTCGCCTTCACGATCTCGACGCGGCGATCGAGCTCGTCGAGCTCATCCGGCGGCGTGGGCTCCTGGACGGCCACGGCGAGCGGCATGACGAGCAGCTGCGTGCCGCCGGAGGCGATCGCCCGCTCGAGCGCCGCCTCGAGCGCGCCCGGGTCCGTCGTCGCATAGGTCACGGTCACGTCGCCCGGATCGGCTTCGCGCAGCTCACGCTCGACGTTCTCGCGGCTGGCGATCGCCAGCGCGCGCAGCTCGCCCTCTCCCTCTCGCTCTGCGGACGGCCCCACGCGACCGAGCTCGAGCCGGAGCGCCGCGACGAGCGACGCGATCCCGCCCTCGCTCCGGGCACGACGGCTCAGGACGACGACGAGGCTCACGCGCGGCGCCCGTCCGGCGAGGTCGGCATGTCGCCGACGATAGCGGTTTGGTCTTGCCACGAGGCCGCGCGACCCCCGTCGCGCGAATCGGCTGCGTGCCGGCCTCGACCACGTGCCCGAGAGCGTCGCGCCGGTTACGTACCGGCCTCGACCTCGCTCATCGCGCCGACGGCGGCCGCCGCGGCCGCAACCTCGGTGGGATGGTTCGCTGCCTCGTCGATCGCTTCGTCGAGGATGCGCAACGCGGTCTGGACCTCCGACTCCGACACGACGAGCGGGGGCGAGAGCCGGACGGCCTTGCGGCCGCATTCGAGGAGCAGCAGGCCGCGCCGGAAGGCAGCGAACTGGACCTCCTCGGCGCGCTCGGGCGTATCGAGCTCGACGCCGATCATCAGTCCCCTGCCGCGGACGTCGACGACGACGTCGCCGTGCCGCACCGCGATGTCGCGCAGGCCGGCGAGGGCCTGCTCGCCGCGGATCGCCGCGTTGGCCGTCAGTCCCGTCTCGAGCAGCTCGATCGTGGCGAGCGCGGCCGCGCAGGCGACCGGGTTCCCGCCGAACGTCGAGCCGTGCGCGCCCCTGCCCCACGACTCGAGCAGCTCCGCGCGGGCGACCATCGCGCCGATCGGCATCCCCGATGCGATCCCCTTCGCCGTGAGGAGAATGTCGGGCTTCACGTCCCAGTGGTCGACGGCCCACATCCGGCCCGTTCGGCCGGCCCCGGACTGGACCTCGTCGGCGATCAGGACGATCCCGTGGCGCGTCGTCAGCTCGCGCAGGCCCTGGAGGAACCCGTCCTCGGGGACGATGTACCCGCCTTCGCCCTGGATCGGCTCGACGATGACGGCGGCGACCTCGTTCGCCGGCACGAGCTTGTCGAAGAGGACCTCGTCGAACCAGCGGAGATCCGCGACCCGCCCGTACGGGGCGTGGAACACGCCCGGCAGCATCGGTCCGAACCCGGCGTGGTACTTCGCCTTCGAAGCCGTGAGCGTGACCGAGCCGTACGTCCGGCCGTGGAACCCGCCGAGGAACGACACGAGGTACTGGCGGCCCGTCGCGTGACGGGCGAGCTTGATCGCCGCCTCGACGATCTCGGTCCCGCTGTTGCCCAGGTAGGTCCGGGCCCGCCCCTCGATCGGGGCGATGCGCGCCAGCTCGCGGCACAGCTGGGCGTAGATCGGCAGGTAGAAGTCCGAGCCCGAGTAATGGATGAGCTCCGCGGCCTGCTCCTGGATCGCGCGGACGACCTTCGGATGCGCGTGCCCGGTCGAGTTGACGGCGATCCCGGCGGCGAAATCCAGGAACCGGTTGCCGTCGACGTCCTCGACGACGCAGCCCTCGCCCCGAACCGGCACGATCGGGTACGCCCGCGGCAGGCTCGGCGATGTCCACGCCTCGTCGAACGCCACCGCCGCGCGCGCCCTGGGGCCCGGGATCTCGGTCACGAGGTACGGGGCGGTCATGGCTTCCTGCTCTGGGCGTGCCGGGGCGGTGGACACTGGTTCTCCTCACAGATGTCGCGCCGGCGGGCGCGATCGATCGCGCTCCCGGCCGAGTGCATACTCCTTATGCAGACTGGAAGCCGAGTATACGTGGCCGACCGAACCGGTCGGAGGATCCGACCGGCCTACAATTCCCGGTCGTGACGACTGAACCCGGCGTCGACGACATCCACGAGGAGGCCGCGCGGCTCGGCGCGGCGGCCGTCGCAGCAGGACTGCCGCTCCGACTCATGGGTGGCTTGGCGGTCTGGGTCACCTCCCCCTCGATCCGTTCCCGGGGCGTCGCCCGCCCATATGCCGACATCGACGTGATCGGCGAGTCCAGCTCCAACGCCGCGATCAAGACGTTCTTCGCCGACCACGGGTACGTCGCGGAGCGCATGTTCAACGCGCTGCACGGCGCACAGCGGCTGAACTTCGCCCGTCGGGATGGGCGTTGGACCATCGATGTCCTCCTCGATCAGCTCCGCATGTCGCACACGATCGACCTCCGCGGGCGCCTCCGGACGGCGGGTCCGACGATCGACCTGGCCGACCTGCTGTTGACGAAGCTCCAGATCTGGGAGATCAACCGCAAGGACCTGGCGGACGCCGGCGCGGTGCTCGCCGACCATCAGATCGCACCGAACGGCGGTCGGCCCGCAACCGACCTGGTCGATGTCGACCGGATCGCGGGGCTCGCCCGGGATGACTGGGGGCTCTGCCATACGCTCGAGCGGAACCTCGGCCGGCTGGCGTCGCTCGTCGCGGAGGACGTGTTTCCAGACGCCCCGCACGATCCGCGTCGCCAGGTCGAGATCCTGACCGAAGCGGTCGTCCGGGCCCCGAAGTCGCTCTCGTGGCGTGCTCGCGCGCGCGTCGGAGAGCGGATCCGCTGGTACGAGACGCCCGAGGAGGTCCGTCACTAACCGGCGGCGACTCCTCGACGGACGAGCGCCTCACGCCAGTAGCCGACCGAGACGACCAGGTCGTCGACGACCCCGTCGTCGTCCTGCTCGAACGGCGGGATGACCTCGAGGACGAGCGTCGCAGCCTCGACGCCGGCCTCGCCGAGCGCGTCGATGAGGCGGTCCGCCTCGATCCGTCCGGCGAGGTTTCGGTCCGGGGTGAACGGCCAGTGGTGATCGCCGTGGGCGTCGGACTGCTGGAGTTGGACAATCGGCGACCGACGGCCGAATCTTCGCGCCCAGGCGTAGGGGTCCCGGTCGTCGCCGGCGGTGCCCGGGACGCACATGTGCCCGACGTCCAGGCAGAGCCGGATCGGGGCACGCGCCTCGTCGCCATCATCGAGGATCTCGTCGATCATCGCCATCGTCGAGGGTTCCCGCGCGGCCGCGAGGTTCTCGACGAGAAGGCATTCGAGGCCCGCATCGCGTGCTCGGCGGGCGAGTTTCGCGAGCGTTACCCGGAGGCCGTCCCACAGCTCCGTGCGGCGACGCGGCTCGTTCCAGTCGGCGACGGAGAAGGCGCCGACGTGGCCACCCGTCGCTGTGCCTCCGAGTGCCGCCGTGAACTCGATGGCCTGTGCCAGCGATCGCTCGGCCTCCGTCCGCGCGGCCGGATCCGGGTCGAGCAGGAGGTTCCGCGAGTAAAGCGCGAGACCCGTGAAGGTCGAGGCGACCACGAGGCCCGCGCGCCGCGCGGCCACGCTGACGGCCGTGGCCTCGTCGTCGATACGTCGAGCGCCGACGCCGAGGTCGACCAGGTCGAGCGAGTGCTGGACGACGGTGAGCCCCAGGGCGC
>DASSHA010000028.1:0-2660 GCA_035693145.1 Candidatus Limnocylindrales bacterium | reverse complement strand
CGCGGCCTCGCCCGCGGGGATTCCGATCGGTCGCGCCGATCACGCCGCCGGCGCGCCGGGTCCGACATCACGGGATCTCTCATACGCACGCCAGGGCATCACTAGCAACCCGCCGACCGCTCGCAGGCGGGTCGGCGGGGGAGCGCCGGGTCGGATTCGTGCGTGAACGCCCGCGACATCGGCCGGGCCGACCCGTCCGAGTGCATTTAATGCTCGGCTGGCGTGCGTATGAGCACGCGCGGGCGGCCGAGGACCGTTAGTGCACGCCAGGCGATCAGATGACGGAAATCGGAACGACGACGGCGACCGGGCCGCGGTACCGCGCGAGCCCTGGGACGATTCGGCACGGCCGGGGGACGGCGGCTAAGGTGGACGCGACCGCGAGAACAGCGCCTTGCCCGGCGCCCGCAGTGGAAGGGGGAACTCCATGCGACCGCGACGTCTCCTGTTCCTGTCCCTCGTGCTCGGCGGCCTGCTCGCCGCTTTCGGCTCCGGGATCGTGCTAGCCCAGGGATCCGATCTCGACGGCAAGCTCCTGACTGGCTCGGACATCACGATTCCGACCGGCACGGTCGACCACGACGTCTACGCCTTCGGCGGCCGCGTCACCTCGAACGCGACGATCAACGGGGAGCTGGTCGCCGCCGGCGGGACGATCCTCGTCGACGGCTCGGTCCAGGGCGACGTCATCGCGACCGGTGGCCAGATCACGATCAACGGCTCCGTCGGCGGGCACGTTCGCGCGGCCGGCGGGCAGGTGACGGTCGCCGGGTCGGTCGCCAAGGACGTGCTCGCGGCCGGCGGCCAGGTCGCGATCGACCGTGGCGGCTCGGTCGGCGGCGATCTCATCGTGTCGGCCGGGCAGCTCCGGCTCGACGGGACGGTGGCGGGGAGCGCGACCGGCGGCGTCGGCACGTACGACAAGGCGGGCACGGTCAGTGGCACGGACGCGATCACGATCTCGCAGGCGCCGCAGGGGCCGACGCTCGCCGCTTCGAACCCCGTGCTCGACGCGATCCGCCACTTCATCGCGGTCGTCCTGATCGGTCTGCTGCTGCTATGGCTCTGGCCACGCCTGTTCCGCGCGGCCGAGGCCGCCGTTCGAGACCGCCCGCTGCCGTCGTTCGGCTGGGGCATCGTCGCTTCGATCGGCTACTTCGTCGTCGTCATCCTCATCTTCGTCGTCGCGACGATCGTCGGGCTCGTCCTCGCGGCGCTGGGCTTCGGCGCCCTGCTCGGGATCGACATCTTCGCCGCGTTCGTGTCGACCTCGGCGCTCACGCTCGCCTTCATCGTCGTCGTCGCGTTCGTCGCCGACGCGATCGTCGCGCTCGCGCTGGCGCGCGCGGTCGTCTCCCGTTCGGGCGGCGACACTTCGCTCACGCGCGACGCCGCGGCGCTCGATCGAACGGCGCGCTGGTCCGACCTGCTGCCGTTCATCGTCGGGGTTGCGGTCGTCGTCGTGCTGACGTCGCTGCCCATCGTCGGCGGCCTGATCAAGCTCGTCGTCGTCCTGCTGGGCCTCGGCGCGATCCTGTTGGTGCTCCGACACCGCTCGGGCCCGGTTGCGACGCAGCCGGTCATCGCGACGAGCTGAAGCCCAGCGGCTGATGTCCCGACTGCAGGCGAAGAGCTTCGACGACGCGGACGAGGTGCGGAACCTGCCCCGCGCATTCGCGCGCGTCGTGAACCTCGACGAGACGACGGTCGGGCTGGCGACCTGGGAGCCGGGCTGGCACTGGAAGGAGGATCTCGCCGCGCTTGCGGGCACGGCGAGCTGCCAGTTCCTCCACCTTGGGTACGCGCTGTCGGGGCGACTCGAGGTCGTGACCGACGATGGTCAGCGGCTGGAGATCGTCGGCGGGAGCGTCTTCGAGATCCCGCCCGGGCACGACGCCTGGGTCGTGGGCGACGAGCCATTCGTGACGGTCGAATGGACGAGCTCGCGGACGGTGGGCCGGGCGCCCGAAGGACCGGGTGAGCGTGTCCTCGCGACGATCCTCTTCACCGACATCGTCGGCTCGACAGCGACGCTCGCGCGCGTCGGCGACGCGGCCTGGCGGGACCTCCTGCTCGCCCACAACGCGCGGCTCCGCCAGCAGCTCAACGAGTTCCGCGGTCGCGAGATCGCCGGCACCGGCGACGGCGTCCTCGCGCTGTTCGACGGCGCGACGCGGGCCGTCCGGTGCGGCGTCGCGATGGCGCGCGCCGCCGAGCAGCTGGGGCTCGAGATCCGCGTCGGGGTCCACACCGGCGAGGTCGAGATCATCGGCGGCAACGCCCGCGGGGTCGCGGTCCATGCGGCGGCCCGGATCATGTCGGCCGCCGGACCCGGCGAGGTGCTCGTGTCGTCTACGACCCGCGACCTGCTCGAGGGCTCGGGCGTCGACCTCGAGGCGCGCCCTCCGCAGGAGCTCAAGGGACTGGCCGGCGCGAGGGCCCTCTACCGCGTCGGCACGACCGCGGGCGCCGGCGCCGGGTCCCGCGGCGAGTTGCTTGACAGCTAACCAGCCTGGCCGTAGGCTCCTTGCATTGTAGTTGCGGTTGCAACGACCCGCGCAGCCAGGGCAGACGCTCGGGCAGATCGCGGCGATGAGATGGTCGGCCCGGGCGACGGGCCCGGAGGCATTCGTTTCCATGGACACGTTCGACGTGGCCCT
>DASSHA010000027.1:0-3158 GCA_035693145.1 Candidatus Limnocylindrales bacterium | reverse complement strand
GGCAAGACGAGCCTCCTCGACGCGATCCGGACGACCGAGGTGGCGGCCGGCGAGCGCGGCGGGATCACCCAGCACATCGGCGCGAGCGAGGTCACCCACGACGGCAAGCGCGTCGTGTTCCTCGACACGCCGGGCCACGAGGCGTTCACCGCGATGCGCGCCCGCGGCGCGAAGGTCACCGACATCGCGGTCGTCGTCGTCGCCGCCGATGACGGCGTGATGCCCCAGACGCTCGAGGCGATCAGCCACGCCAAGGCGGCCAGGGTGCCGATCGTCATCGCCCTGAACAAGATCGACAAGGCCGACGCGAACCCGGACCGGGTGAAGACCGAGCTGTCCGAGGCCGGCGTGATCGTCGAGGACTACGGCGGCGACACGCCGCTCGTCCCGGTGTCCGCCCGGACCCGCGTCGGGCTCGACGAGCTGATCGAGATGATCCTGCTCGTCGCCGACCTCCAGGAGCTCAAGGCGAACCCGAAGCGCGACGCCGTCGGCACGATCGTCGAGGCGCAGCTCGACAAGAATCGTGGCGCCGTCGCGACCGCGATCGTCCAGACCGGAACGCTCCGTGTCGGCGACGTCATCGTCGTCGGCGAGACGTTCGGCAAGGTCCGCGCGCTCGAGAACGACGAGGGCAAGCGGATCACCTCCGCGGGGCCGTCGTCGGCGGTGGTCGTCCTCGGCCTGTCGGCTGTGCCCGAGGCCGGTGACATCCTGCGCGTCGTTCCCGACGAGAAGGCGGCTCGCGCCCTCGTCGAGACGCGCCAGGCGGCCGCGGCCGCGAAGGGCGGCGACGGCAGCGGCCGAGCGACGCTCGAGGACCTGTACCGCCAGATCCAGGCCGGCCAGGCCAAGGAGCTCCGGATCATCCTCAAGGCCGACGTGTCGGGCTCGCTCGGGGCGATCACCCACGCCCTCGACCAGCTCAACCAGGAGGAGATCCGGATCAACGTCCTCCACGAGGGAGCCGGCGACATCACCGACAACGACGTGATGCTGGCCTCCGCGTCGGACGCGATCATCGTGGGCTTCAACACGAAGATCACCGAGACGGCGCGACGCGCCGCCGAGGCCGAGGGCGTCGATGTCCGCCTCTACGACATCATCTACAAGCTGACCGACGACGTCGGCGCGGCCCTCCAGGGCCTGCTCGAGCCGGAGATCATCGAGGTCGTGGAGGGCCGGGCGGAGGTCCGCCAGATCTTCCGGGTCGGCAAGTCGACGGTCATCGCGGGCTGCTTCGTCACGGACGGCCGGATCGTTCGCGGCGGCGCCCGCGTGTGGCGGGCGGGCAAGGTCGTGGCGACCGATCGGATCGAGTCGCTCCGGCGCTTCCGCGACGACGTTCGCGAGGTCCAGCAGAACTACGAGTGCGGCATCGGCCTCGCGAACTACAACGACCTCGAGGAAGGCGACATCATCGAGTGCTTCGTCTCGCAGACGGTCAGCCGGGTGCTGAGCGCCTGACGGCGCGGCGTCGGTAGCATCCGATGACGCAGCGGACCGACCGGATCGACGAGCTGTTCCGGCAGGAGATCGGGGAGATCCTGACCCGTGAGGTCGACGACCCGCGGATCGGCTTCGCGACGATCACCGACGTCGAGACGACGCCGGATCTTCGTCACGCCAAGGTCCTCGTCAGCGTGATCGGCAAGCCCGAGGAGCGCGAGGCGGCGATCGTCGCGATGGGCCGGCGCATGCCGTTCGTCCGGCACGAGCTGGGCAAGCGCCTACGGCTCAAACGGATTCCGCAGTTCCACCTGGAGCTCGACGACTCGGTCGAGCGCGGGACGCGGATCCTCCATCTCCTCGACGAGCTCGAGCAGGGGCATGCGCCCGAGGACGATCCGCCCGATGGCGAGACGCTCCCGACGCCGCGACCGATCACTGCCGACGAACGGGCGCGGGCCGAGGGCTACGGCGGCGCCGCCGCGGACGAGGCGGAGCGGCAGGCGCGGTTGGAGCGGGCGCGCCGGGCTCTGCCGCGTGGGTCGCGCGGGGCCGGCTCCGCGCGCGTCGCTGGCTCCCCGCGCGGCGCCGGCTCGCGTCGTCGCCCGAAGTGATCGACCTCGGGCCGTGGCTCGGCGGCGTCCCGGACGCCGTCGTCGCACGCATCGCCTCCGCCCGGCGCGTGCTGGCGGTCGGTCACGAGAACCCGGACGCCGACACGCTGGGGGCGACGCTCGCGGTCTGCCGGTTCGTGGAGCACGCGGGCGGCGCGGCGACCGCCGTCTTCAGCGACCCGGTCCCACCGATCTACGACTACCTGCCCGCCGCCGTTCGGGCGCGGACCGACCCCGACCCATCGACGGACTACGACCTGCTCGTCGTGAGCGACTGTGGGACGCTCGATCGGATCGGCGCGGTCGTGGGCCGTCATCCCGAGCTGTTCGAGCGACTGCCGCGAGTCGTCATCGACCACCATGCCTCGAATGCCGCCGTGGGCGGGCTCGACTGGATCGAGCCCGGCAGCGCCGCGACGTGCGAGATGACGACGCTCCTGGCGGTCCGCTTGGGCGTGCCGCTCGACCTGGATGAGGGCGCGCTCGCGGCGGAGCTGATGTCGGGGATCGTGATGGACACCGCGACATTCGCCCATCCGAACGCGACCCCGCGGACGCTCGCGGTGTCGGCCGCGCTCGTCGAGGCGGGCGCGCCGCTGTCCGACATCTCGCGCCGCCTGTACCGCTCCAAGCCCGACGAGCAGCTCCGGCTGTTCGGGCGCGTGCTCGATCGGATCGAGACCGCCGCAGAGGGGCGGATCATCCACTCGTCGCTGTTCGACGCGGACCTGGCGGCCGTGGGCGCCATCCCGCCGCACAGCGAGGGCATCATCGACCTGCTTGCCCAGAGCGAGTCGGCCGAGGTCGCGATCCTGTTCAAGGAGGCGGGGGAGGGGACGCGGCTCAGCGTCCGGACGAAGCCGGCTGGCGTCGACGCGACCGTCCTGACCGGCATCTTCGGCGGAGGCGGTCACGCCCGGGCGTCCGGGGCGACGCTGCCCGAGCCGGTCGCCAGCGCGCGCCCGAGGGTCCTCGCCGAAGCGGAGCGGCTCGTCGCGGCAGTCCGCCGACCGCAGCCGGCCTGATGGACGGCGTCCTCGTCGTCGCGAAGCCGGTCGGTCCCACCTCGCATGACGTCGTGGGGCTGATTCGGCG
>DASSHA010000026.1:0-14045 GCA_035693145.1 Candidatus Limnocylindrales bacterium | reverse complement strand
GAGCGTGTGGAGCTGGCTCGTTCCCTCGTAGATGACCGCGGCCTTCGAGTTGCGCAGGTAGCGCTCGACCGGGAACTCGTTCGAATAACCGTTGGCGCCGTGGACCTGGATCGCGTCGAGCGCGGACTGGACCGCATGGTCCGTGGCGAACCACTTCGCGAGGCTCGTCTCGCGGGTGTTCCGCAGGCCCCGGTTCTTGAGGGCTCCGGCGCGCCAGACGAGCAGCCGGCCCGCCTCGATCCCCTTCACCATGTTCGCGATCATCTGCTGCACGAGCTGGTGGCGGCCGATCTCTTGGCCGAACGTTCGCCGCTCCCGGGCGTACCGAACGGACGCGTCGAGACACGCCTGGGCGAGCCCGACGGCACCGGCGGCGACGGTGTAGCGGCCCTGGTCGATCGCGCTCATCGCAACGAGGAAGCCCTCGCCCTCCTCGCCGATCCGGTTGTCCATTCGGACGCGGACCTCGTCGAGGTTGACGAACCCGGTATTCCCGGCGTGGATGCCCATCTTCCCGTGGAGGGTCCCTGTCGAGAGGCCGGGCATTCCGCGCTCGAGCATGAAGGCCGTGATCCCGCGCCAGCCCTTCGATCGGTCGACCGAGGCGAAGACGAGGATGTGGTCCGCAACGTCGGCGAGGCTGATCCACATCTTCTGCCCGCTGAGGACGTAGGCGTTGCCGTCGCGCCGCGCGGTCGCCTGGAGATTGGCGGCGTCCGTGCCTGCGCCGGGTTCGGTCAGCGCGAACGTTGCTAGCTTCTCGCCGCGCGCCTGCGGCACGAGCCAGCGCTGCCGCTGCTCCTCGGTCCCCCACTGGAGGAGCGCCAGCGAGTTGAGCCCGACGTGGACGCTCTGGACGACGCGGAACGCGGTGTCGCCGCGCTCGAGCTCCTCGCACAGCAGCGCGAAGGCGATGTAGTCCGTGCCGCCGCCGCCGTAGCGCTCGGGCAGCGGCGCCCCGAGGAAACCGAGGTCGGCCATCCGCCCGAACAGCTCGCGAGGGAAGCCGACGGCCTCCTCGTCCCAGCGCCGAATGTTCGGCAGGACCTCGGCCTCCACGAACGAGCGCGCCGTCTCCCGAATCAGCCGCTGCTCGTCACTCAGGGCGAAGTCGACCACGCGGACCTCGATGGTTTGTTGGGGCGTCGATTGTAGGCGCGGCCGTGTCGCTCGACCGCTGCTGCGAGGTGCGCCGCAGACGATCGCGGCATGCGACCGACCCTTCATTCGCTCGGCTTCCGGCCCGTCGATGGGCTCCTCGTCGTCCTGCCCCTCGCGGTTGGCGGGGCGACGAGCGCGCTGACCGCGGGCTCGATCCGAGGCTGGTACAGAACGATCCGGAAGCCCGGCTTCACCCCTCCGGGCGAGGTGTTCGGTCCGGTCTGGACGCTCCTCTACGCCTCCATGGGTCTCGCGCTGGTGCGGCTTCGCCAGGCGAACGACGCGGGCGCGGATCGCGGGGCGGTGCGGGCTGCGGCTGCGGCATTCGGGCTGCAGCTCGCCCTCAACTCTGCCTGGTCGATCCTGTTCTTCAACGCCCATGCGATCGACGCGGCGCTTGTCGAGATCCTCCTCCTGTGGCTCTCGATCGCCGCGACGATCGTCGCGTTGGCGCGGGTTCGGGCGGACGCGGCGCTCGTTCTCGTCCCCTACCTCGCCTGGGTCTCGTTCGCCACGGTGCTCAACGCCCGCATCGCGCAGCTGAATCGCTGACACGAAGAAGCGCCCGTCGGGATCGACGAGCGCCTGAGGGTGAATGCGGGCCGGCGCGCGGGCCGCTCTCGATGGCTAGCGGTTGCGGGCCAGGAACTGGATGACGTCGTCGAGCCGGAACCGGCGGTCGCCGCGCTTGCAGACCCGGTAGAACGGCAGCTCTCCCCGGTCGCCGAGCCGTTTCACCGTGTTCACGTGCAGGTGGAGCATGTCCGCGACCTCGGTCGCGGTCAGCATCGGGCCGAGTTCGTTGACGGCCATTGAAGCCATGTGCGTTCGCGCCTCGTGTGCGGGCCTTTCGGCCGCTCCGTGCCGCCTGGGATGCCAGGGGTGGCCAGGGGTGGAGTCGGGCTCGCTGATGGGCGGAGCGTAGGAGTCCGGGCCGGGAGGCGCCAAGCCGTACTTTCTGGCCGGGCCGGGGGTACGGCTGGTGCCCGAGACGTGCGCGGCTAGACTCGCTCGACGAGATGCGGCGGAGCGCTCGTCGGGAGGACGCGAATGGACGAGAGGCAGGCGCCGCTCGATAGGCCGGTCGAGCTGCCCGCCGAGATGCCCGCCGAGGTGCCGGCCGTCGGCCATCCGTCGGTCCGGCAGCCCGCGAACGAGTCGCGGGAGGGCGGCCCGCGGCGCGCCATCGCCCTGGCCGTCGCGCTCGTCCTCACGGCATCGCTCGCCGCCCTCGCGCTCCGCGGCGTCGCGGGCGCGGGGACCTCGAACCCGCCCGGTTCGGTCGCCTCGCCGGCGCCGGTCAGCAGCGTCCCTGGTTCGATCTCCGACCCCATCCGCTCGAGCCCGTCGACGTCGCCATCCCCGTCTCCGTCGCCCTCGCCCGCGCCGGCGCTCCATGCGCTCGGCGAGTCCGTGGCGGTCGGCGGCCGGGAGACGCACGTCGCCGAGCGAGCCGAGCGCTGGGACCGGACCGCCGATCCTGACCGGATCTACATAACCGTCCGTGTCCATGTCAGCGCCACGGTCGCCGACGTTCCGTTCGACTCGGCGTACTACCAGCTGCAGGACGGTTCCGGGACGCTCGCCCGCCCGATCCCGAACGGCCGCGAGCCGGTGCTCGCCTACGGTCGCCTGGACAACGTCGGCGACGAAACAAGCGGTTGGGTCACGTTCGAGACCGGAACGCAGGGACCGTACCGCCTGACCTACCTCCTGCCGCTCGGCACGAACGGCCTGCTCGCATCCATCGTCGTGGGGTTCGACGAGCTCTCACCGGCGACGCCGGAGCCGACGACGACACCGACCCCGACGTCATCGGCCGATCCGAACCCGTTCCCGCCGGGCGTCCCGAACTGGGGCTATCCGACGACGCGGAGCTCGACCTACTACGCGGGCTACGGGGCGACGAAACCGGGCGCCGACGTCTCGAAGGTCAGCGGCAGCTGGACCCAGCCACGCGCGACCTGCAGCGGCAGCTCGACGACCGCGTTCTCGGTCTGGGTCGGGATCGACGACAACGGGATCGGCAACCTCGAGCAGCTCGGCACGGAAGTCTCCTGTGTCGCCGGCTCGAAGACGCCCCACTACTCGGCCTGGTACGAGATGTTCCCCGAGCTGTCGCGCAGCGTGCCGATCCGCGCCCAGCCCGGCGATCGCTTCACCGCGTCGGTGACCAACGAGGGGTCGCGCTGGATCCTCGCGATCGCGAACCGGACGAGCGGCCAGAAATGGTCGATCGCCCGGACGCGCCAAGCGGTCGCCGCCCAGGCCCTCTGGGTCGCCGAGGCGCCCTCGACGCAGGTGTCCGAGCCGGGCCAGCACGTCCTGCCGCTGACGAGCTTCGGAACGGTCGCCGTGACCGGCTGCACAGCCATCGTCGGCGGTGTCAGGCGTGACATCGACGACCCTGGCTGGGCCCACTACCGCTTCGACATGGTCTCGCGAACGGGCACGCCCAAGGCGTCGACCTCGGCGCTCGGCTCGGGCGGCTCAGCCTTCAGCGTTCGCTGGCGGCACGCCTGACGACACGCGTCCCGGTCGCCTCGACGCGGACGGCTGCCGCGCGCCGCCGCAGTCGACGCGAGACGTCGAACCACTTCGCGAGGAGGTATGCACCGGTGACCAGCGCGCTCGCGGCCACGACAACCTGGGACACCTGATCGACGATCTCAACGGATGGCATCTGATGACCTCCCAGCTACGACGGCGTCGGCGTGGGCAGAGCGAATGCCCTCGACGACGACGCCGATGAGGACGAGCAGTGTCCCCAGCAACACGGCCACATGGGCCGAAAGCACCGAGTCCGTCGTCGCCCCGGCGACGCGATCGGCCCCCGGGCCGACGCGGGCGACGAGGTCGGCGCCGAACCCGAGGACGATGACGACGAGGCCGGCCTGCGACACGATCGGAAACCGATCGAAGGCCTCACTCGCCCGGCCGACCGCCGCGAAGATGCGCATCGTCAAATCCCTTTCACACGATGCCGGCATCGTGTCGAGCAGCCGCGTCGTCGAGACGCTGGACCACGGCCGCTGGCGCGACCGCCCGGCGCGACTCGAGCGCGTCGATGAGTCCGCTGAGCGAGGCGTCGCAGACGGACGCGACCGCGCTCTCGGTCGCGCCATCGATCCAGGCCGAGACGTCTGATGGAAGCTCGTCGGATGCGAAGGGCCCGAGAAGATCGATGGCGATCGCCCGAAGCTCCGACCGGAGACGGTCGCGCGCCCCGATTCGTATCGCCCTGCGGCCCATGCCTAGCGTCGGGCGCCCGGTTCGCGGGTGTGCCCCAGGCGGGACGGCTGCATGGCGCGAGGCGGTGGTGACGATGTCTTCCGGACCCATGCCCGGATCATCGGCGACGCCGGGAACAGTGCGAGCGAACATGCGTGAACTCCTCGTGAACGTTTGCCACCACCGGCGTCGTCGAGGCGGCGAACGGGGTGCGGCTACGCCAGGCGCGAATCCAGGACGGCCTCGCTGTGGCTCGTCCCGAGCCGGGACGCTCCCGCGGCGAGCAGCGCCGCCGCGTCTTCGAAGAACCGGATCCCACCGGCGCCCTTGACGCCGGCCGCAGCGCCGACCGTCCGATGCAGCAGCGCGACGTCATGGACCGTCGCGCCCGAGCCCAGGAAGCCCGTCGACGTCTTGACGAAAGCGGCACCGGCCTCCACGGCGACGCGTGCCCCCGCGCGCTTCTGCGCATCTGACAGGAGCCCGCACTCCACGACGACCTTGACCGGCCGGCCGGCCGCGGCCCGAACGACCGCAGACACGTCCCGCTCGACAAAGGCGAGGTCACCGTCCTTGAGCTGACCGATCGGGAGCACCATGTCGATCTCGTCGGCGCCGTCGCCGACGGCGAGCTCGGTCTCGAGGACCTTCACTGCCGTGTATGTCGCCCCGAACGGAAAGCCGACGACGGCGACGAGCCTGACCGGTGACCCGTCGAGCAGCGGACGTGCGATCGCGACGTGGATCGGGTTGATGCACAGCCCGGCACAGCCGAGCTCGCGTGCGAGCCGGCAGGCGGCCTCGATCTCGGCCCTGCCCGCATCGGGCCGGAGGACCGTATGGTCCAGGTGGCCGGCAAGATCCTGCCGCCCGATGGAAGGTTCGGCCTCGGGCAGCAGCACCATCGCGGTCATGCCTCGACCAACGGAACGTCGACGAGGTGCTCGGAGAGGAACCAGACCTGCAGCTCGTTGCGCCGCAGGACGTCGCTCATGAGGAGGTCGTTCGTCCCCCAGTCCTTGCTCTTCTCGGTCGCCTCGATCGCCTCCCGAACCCTCGAGATGATCGTCTCGTGCGCGTCGAGGAGCCGTCCGATCATGACCGGAACCTCCTCCGCGCCGTTGGGCGGGCGTTCGATCGCCGTCAGCTCGGCGGCGTGCCGCGGATCCCCGACGGCGATCCCGCCGAGCGTCTGGACCCGTTCGGCGAGCAGGTCGACGAGCGCGAGCTGCTCCCCGGCGTGCTTGTCGAACAGCAGATGGAGCTGGTAGAAGGTCGGTCCCGAGACGACCCAATGGTGCTTCTTGTAGAGCGCGTGGAGGATCGTCGTGTCGGCGAGGATCCCGTTGAGCAGCTGCGCGCTCTCCGCGCGCGCCTCGGCCGACAAGGCAATCGGCGCCAGCCGGAGGGTTCCGAACCGCTGCACCTCCTTCGCACGCTGGCCGAGGCGGGGTTCGGGCGAAAGGGTCATGGCGGTCATCGCGTGAGCGTCCTTCCTGAAGCTGGGATGTCCTCTCGAGGCGCGTCGTCGGACTCCGGTTGCGCGGGGGCGACGGGCGAGAGCGCGAGTGCCGGCCGAGGGGGCGGACCGGCACTCGCGCGGGGAGGAGGAGGAGATGATCCCGGTGCTCGGGTCACGGCCGCCAGCCGAGTGGCTGTCCGGTCGAGCTCGAGCTCCGAAGATCATGTCCACGACCGTATCGAGGACAGACGTCTCGTCCCCGGAATCCGGATGAACGTCGTGTGAATTCGAGCGAGTCGAACCACCTCGTCCGGGCGCCGGTCAGTGATGCGAATGCCGCGGTCGCCCCTTCAGCACCTCGGCGACGACCTGCGCCTCGTTGCGCTCCTCGTCGCGCGCGCCGAACAGGAGCGTGACGGTCTTGCGATGCTGCTCGATGTCCAGGAGGAGATCGAGCAGCTCGGCGTGGCCCGCCAGCTCCTCTCGATACCGGGCCTGGAACTCGGGCCAGCGGTCGGTCTCGTGGCCGTACCACTGCCGCAGCTCGGTCGTCGGAGCGAGGTCGCGAAGCCAGAGGTCCACCTGGCCCATCGCCTGGCTGACACCACGCGGCCAGAGCCGATCCACGAGCACGCGGTAGCCGTCCTGCCTCGATGGTGAATCGTAGACTCGCCTGACCCGGATCGTCATCGGCGTCCCGCCCGCGCTCAGGCTGCCACGGGATGGCGATGCGAGACGTAGGTGCCGACCGGCTGCCGGAAGCCGACCGCGAGCCGGTTCCAGCCGTTGATCGCGACGATCGCGAGCGTCAGCGCCACCAGCTGCTCGGGGCCGAACTCCCGGGCCACCTCGGCGTAGACGTCGTCGGGCGCTCCGGTCTCCGACAGGAGGGTCAGCGACTCGGTCCACTCGAGCGCCGCCCGCTCCCGCGGCGAGAAGACCGGCGCCTCGCGCCAGACCGCGACGAGGTGCAGGCGCTGGACGTCCTCGCCGATCGCCATCGCGTCCTTCGTGTGCATGTCGACGCAGTAGGCACAGCCGTTGATCTGCGACGCGCGCAGCTTGACCAGCTCCCGCAGCTTCGGGTCGAGCCCGCTCGCGTCGACGACGCGTTCGAGCTCGCTCATCGCGCGCGACGCCGCTGGAAGGACGTGCCGGTAGTCGAGCCTCATGTTCGTCACCCTTTCAATAGCCGGTGAATTCCTCGGTCCGGATGTCGTCCTCGTCGACCCCGGTGTCCACGAGCAGCGTCCGCAGCCCGGCGACCATGCCGGGCGGGCCGGTCAGGTAATAGATCGCGTTCCCGAGGCCGCCGACGTGGCGCCCCAGCATCGCGGCGTCGATTCGGCCGCGCTCGCCGTCCCAAAGGTCGGTCTCCGAGAGCGCGGACATCGTCGGCACGAAGGTCAGGTTCGAGTCCCGCGCCGCGAGCTCCCGAAGCTCGTCGAGGAACGCGGCGTCCTGCGGTCGCCGGTTCGCGTACAGGACGACGACCGGGTATCGCAGGCCGGCCGTGGCGATCGTCTCGAGGAGGATGCTCCGGAACGGCGTGATCCCGATTCCGCCGGTGAGGACGACGGCCGGCCGAACGGCATGATGGAGGCGGAGGTCCCCGAACGGTCCTTCGATCCTGACGCCGGTCCCGAGCGGCATCGTCCGGAGGACGCGCTTGAAGGCCGTGTCGCGCAGGCGGGTCGTGATCATGATCACGTCCTCGCTCGGCGCGCTCGAGATCGAGAAGCCGCGGGTGTTGCCCTCGGGGTCCGTCTGGGGCGGGTCGTGCAGCGTGATGTCGACGAACTGGCCGGCCCGGTAGTCCCAGCCCGCGGGCTTGGCGAAGCGGAACGCCATCGTCCGGTCGGCGACGAGCTCGCGGCTGACGAGCGCGGTGTCGAAGACCGGCCAGGCCGCGGCTGCCGTCATCGCGCTCACGACCCCTCGAGGGACGCGTCGATCGTGATCGCCGCCCCCGTGAAGAGCCGCGAGATGGGGCACAGCTCGGCGGCCTCGCCGACGATGGCGTCGAACGTGCCGCGATCGACATCCTTGACCTGGGCGACCACCTGCAGGACGGACGAAACGATGGTCGGACGGCCATCGACCTCGTCGAGCGAGACCGTCGCCGTCACGTCGAGTCGTTGCGGTGGGACGCCATGCTCACCGAGCCGGAGCGCGAGGGCCATCGAGAAGCACGAAGCGTGGGCCGCCGCAGCCAGCTCTTCCGGGCTCGTCATGCCGTCCGGGCGCTTCGTCCGCGCGGCCCACGTGACCGGCAGACTGCCGAGCGCGCCGCTGCCGGACGTGATGCTGCCCTTCCCGGTCGCGAGCGACCCCTCCCAGATCGTCCGGGCCGTTCGCTCGGCGATCACTGGAAGCTGTGCAATGGCCACGTTCGGGCTCCTCTCGGTTCTGCGTGGGACGTGACCATGACCGTACGGAGCCAACGTGAAGATGGGCGCTGTCGCGCGTGAACGCGGTATGAACGCGGTTGACCGCGCGATCAGGCGCGCACCGCGGACGGCGTTGCTGCCGCGGCCGGCGTCGTTGCGGGGACCGGCAGGTTTGCCGCGACGAGACCGATGAGATCAGCCACGCGGCAGCTGAACCCCCACTCGTTGTCGTACCAGGCGAGGACCTTCACCAGCGTCCCGCCGATCACCATCGTCATCGACGAATCGATGATCGAGGAGCGGCTGTCGGCGCGGAAGTCGGACGAGACGAGGGGCTCATCGCTCACGCCGAGGATTCCCTGCATCGGACCTGCCTCTGCGGCGCGGAACGCCGCATTGAGCTCCTCGACGGAGGTTGAGCGGCCGACGTCGGCCGTGAAGTCGACGACGCTGACGCTGGGTGTCGGGACCCGCAGGCTGAAGCCGTCGAACTTTCCCTCGAGCTCCGGCATGACGATGCCGAGGCTGCGGGTCGCGCCACTCGTCGTCGGGATGATGTTCTGTGCCGCGGCGCGAGCTCGACGCGGGTCCTTGTGGGCCGTGTCGAGCAGCCGCTGCGACGTCGTATACGAGTGCACGGTGTTCATCAGCCCTCGTTCGATCGTGACGAGATCGTGGACGACCTTGACCGCGGGTACGAGACAGTTCGTCGTGCACGAGGCGTTACTGATGATGTGGTGGCGCGCGGGGTCGTAGCCCCCCTCGTTGACCCCGAGGACGACGGTGAAGTCGGCGCCGTCGGCGGGGGCGCTGATGATCACCTTCTTCGCGCCGGCGTCGAGGTGCGCCTGCGACTTGCCCGGGCCCCGGAACTTGCCGGTCGATTCGAGGACGATGTCGACGCCCAGGTCGCCCCACGGCAGCGCTGCCGGGTCGGTCTCCTTGAAGACCTTGATCTCGCGGCCGTCGACGATGAGCGCATCGTCCGTATGGTCGACGTCGCCCGGATACGGCCCGTACGTCGAGTCGCGCTTGAACAGCAACGCGTTCATGGGAGCGTCGACGAGGTCGTTGACCGCAACCACCTCGACGTCAGGCGTGCGCTGGATCAGCGCCCGGAGCGATTGGCGGCCGATCCGCCCGAAACCGTTGATTCCTACCCGTACGGTCATGTCCGCGCTCCTGACCTGGTCGTCGGCGCCGGTGGGACGCCGGAGCTCCGACGCTATCGCCCGGCCGTGAACATCGCGGGGCACGGAACGTGAACAACCGGTGAATGCTCGCTCGGGCGCGAGCCCAACCGCGGGGCTACCCCTCGACGAGCCGCCTGGCCGCCCCCGCGATCGCTGCGGCGTCGATCCCGGCGTCGGCCAGCTGCTCTTCCGGCGTCGCCGATCCCGGCATGTTCGCGACGGCGAGACGCCCGACACGCGGCTGAACGTCGGTCTCGGCCAGGGTGGCGAGAACCGCCTCGCCGAGGCCGCCCTCGGGGCGATGGTCCTCGACGGTGACGATCCGACCGGTCTCACGCGCAGCCACCGCCAGGGTCGAGGCGTCGATCGGCTTGATCGAATAGAGGTCGATCACTCGCGCCGCGATCCCCGAATCGGCGAGGCTCGTTGCCGCCTTGATCGCTTCGTGGAGCGTCACGCCGGCACCGATCAGCGTGACGGCGTCGTCGGGGCTCGACCGGACGACCCGGCTGCCGCCGATCTCGAACTCCTCGTCGGCACCGTAGATGACCGGCGTCTTGCCGCGGGTCGTCCGCATGTAGACGACGCCCGATCGGTCGGCCATGGCGACGACGAGCCGGGCGGCCTCGTTCGCGTCGGACGGGTAGAGCACCGTGCTCCCCCAGATCGAGCGGAAGCTCGCGATGTCCTCGAGCCCCATCTGGCTCGGTCCGTCGGGACCGATGCTGACGCCGGCATGCGATCCACTGATCCGGATGTTCGCCCGACTGACGGCGGCCATCCGGATGAAGTCGAAGGCTCGGCTCCAGAAGGCCCCGTACGTTGAGGCAAACGGGATCCAGCCGCGGACCTGGAGGCCCACGGCGGCAGACGCCATCTGCTGCTCGGCGATGTACATCTCGAAGTAGCGCTCGGGCAGGGCCGACGCGAACAGCTCGGTGTAGGTCGAGTTGTCGACGTCGCCGTCGAGCGCCACGACGTCGCCGCGCGCGCGGCCGAGCGCGAGGAGGGCCTCCGCGTACGCGCGCCGGGTCGCCTCGCTCGAGCCGATGTCGTATCGCGGCAGCTCCAGTGAGCGCGCTTCGAAGCCGTGCGCCGGCGCCGTGACATCGGGCCTGTGCACGGCCACCGTGATCCGCTGGTGCGTCGCAGCCCCGAGCTCCGCGAGGGCGGCATCGAGGTCACCGAGCGGCTTGCCGTGCATCCCGTTTCGATCGGCGACGGCGCTCACCCCGCTGCCCTTGACGGTTCGGGCGACGATCGCCGTCGGGCGACCGGTCGTCGCCCCGGCCTCGGCGTAGGCAGCGCTGATGGCGTCGACGTCGTGGCCGTCGATCTCGATGGCATGCCAGCCAAGCGCGCTCAGCCTCCCGGTGTACGACGACAGATCCCAGCCGTGCATCGTCTCGCGCGTCTGGCCGAGGCGGTTGATGTCGAGAATCGCCGTCAGGTTGTCGAGCCCGGCCACCGCGGCATGCTCGAATGCCTCCCACATCGAGCCTTCGGCAAGCTCGCCGTCGCCGGTCAGCACCCAGACGCGATACGGCAACCGATCGAGGCGTTTGCCGGCCAGTGCGATGCCGACGGCGATCGGCAGCCCCTGGCCGAGCGATCCCGTCGCCACGTCGACCCATGGCAGGACGGGCGTCGGGTGCCCCTCGAACGGGCTGCCGCGCCTGCGATACGACAGCAGCGCGGCGTCGTCGATCGCTCCAGCGGCGCGGTACATCGAGTACAGCAGGGGCGATGCGTGGCCCTTGCTGAACACGAGGTGATCGTTGTGCGGATCTTCCGGAGCGGCGAAGTCGTAGCGGAGATGGCGTTCGAGGAGGACGCTCATCAGGTCGGCCGCCGACATCGACGACGTCGGGTGTCCGGAGCCGGCCGCCGAGCTCGCCCGGATCGAGTCGATGCGTAGCTGCCGCCCGAGGGTCTCCCAGGTCTGTCGGTCGTTCATCGTGCGTACCGTCCTTCCGCGTCGGAGCCGCGCGCGAACGGTGCGGTAGGCTGCGATGCATGCGTTCCGTCGAGATCGTGATGCGAAATCCGAGCGGCCTTCACGCGCGGCCGGCGACGCTGTTCACCGAGGCCGCGGCGGGATTCGCGGCCCGCGTCAGCGTCGAGAACCTGACCCGTGCCAAGGCGCCGGTTGACGCGAAGTCGATGCTCATGCTGCTGACCGCGGGCGTCTCGAAGGACAACCGGATTCGTCTCGTCGCTGACGGTCCGGACGAGGACGCCGCGATCGATGCCCTGGTCGGTCTCGTCGAATCCGGACTCGGGGAGCCGGCCGCCAGCTGAGCGTCGACGGGCGTCGAGGCCCGTCATGCCGGTACGTCGACGGCGACGAGAGGCTCGAAGCGGGCGCGGATGCTGCGCGCCGAAGGATCGTCCAGCGCGGCACTCGCCTCTGCTGCGAGCGTCGACAGGCGGACCCCGCGGATCGCCCGCCGTACCGCCGGCAGGCTCGACGACGCCATGCTGAGCTCGCGCAGCCCCAGACCCACGAGAGCCAGCGCCGCGGCCGGATCGCCGGCCATCTCGCCGCACACCGACAGCTCCAGGCCGCCGCGCGCGGAGACGTCGACCGCCTGCTTCACGAGGCGCAGCAGCGCCGGATGGAGAGCGTCGCGGTACCGGTCCAGCCGGGCGTTGCCGCGATCGACGGCCATCGTGTACTGCATGAGGTCGTTCGTGCCCAGGCTCGCGAACGCGAGGCGCGGGGCATACGAGTCAGCGACGAGGATCGCCGCCGGGATCTCGAGCATGACTCCGAGCGCGATCGTGCCGACCGGCTGGCCCGCGGCGGCGAGGTCGCCGCGCGCGTGTTCGGCGAGCGCAAGCAAGAGATCGACGTCGCCGGCGTCGGCGACCATCGGCGCCATGACCTTGAGGTGGCCCGCGGCGGCGGCCCGGTAGCACGCGCGCAGCTGCGTCACGAACAGGTCGGGTTGGCCGTACGCCAGGCGGAGCGCACGGACGCCGAGGAACGGGTTCGCCTCCTCGCCGATCGGCAGGTACGGGATCGGCTTGTCGCCACCGACGTCGAGGAGCCGGATCGTCACGGGATGGGGCGCGAACGCGCGGACGACACGATCGTAGGCAGCGACCTGCTCGTTTTCGGATGGCGGGCCGGTCCGCTCGAGGAAGAGGAACTCGGTCCGGAACAGGCCGACGCCCTCGGCGCCCAGGGCGATCGCGGCCTCGCTCTCGTCGGGCGTGCCGATGTTCGCGAGGAGCGCGACCTCGGTTCCGTCGAGGGTCACGGCGGGCAGAGCCGCCTCGATGACGTCGGACTCATGGCGCCGGCGACCGGCGTCGGCACCGGCGTCGAATCGGTCCCGGGTCGCGGAGTCGGGGTCGAGATAGACGTCGCCCGAGGCTCCGTCGATCGCCAGCTCGCTCGGTGCCGACCCGCCACCGTTCGACGGATCGCCCAGCGCGGTCAACAGGTCGGCCACGCCGACGACGGCCGGAATGCCGTAGGCGCGGGCGAGGATCGCGGCGTGAGCCGTCGGCGACGAGCCTTCGAGGGCGATGCCGAGGAGCCTGTCGCGCGGGAGCGTCGCCGTCACTGACGGCGCCAGATCGTCGGCGACGACGATCGAAGGACGGTCGAGGCCGGCCGTCGACTCCGGACGTCCGGCCAACCTCCGGGCAATCCGCCCACCGACGTCGACCACGTCCGCGGCGCGCGCAGCGAGCAGCTCGTCGTCGAGCGAACGCAGCTGGGCCGCGAACGCCTCCGCGGCCGCGCGGACGGCCCGGATTGCGTCCTCGTGCGACTGTTCGATCCGTTCGGAGGCCATCGTCGCCAGGGCGGGATCGCGGGCGATGGCCGCCTGTGCGTCGAAGATCGCCGCTTCGTCCGGGTGGCCGTCCTCGCGGACACGGCCGGCGATCGTTCCGAGGTCGGCGGCGGCCGCGGTCGACGCAGCGGCAAGGCGCGCGATCTCTGCTCCGATCGCCTCCGGGTCGATCGTCCCGCCGGCGGGGGCCGGGCTCGGGTCGATCCTCACCCACGCGCCGCGCACGACGCCCGGAGCGGCGGACACGCCGTGCAGGTGCTTCATCGCGGAACGTCGGGGTGGCAGACCCCCGAATCGATGAGGTCGGCGACCGCCGCGAGGGCAGCCTCTTCGTCCGACCCATCGGCCGTGACGCGAACCCGATCTCCGGTCCGAACGCCCGAGCTGATGAGGGCGAGCATGCCGCGGGCATCGATCGACGAGCCGTCGCCGTCGAGGTTCTCGAGCGAGACGCGCGCCGCGATCCCATCCAGGCTCGCCTGGATCCGGCGCGCGGCCCGCGGGTGCAGGCCATAGCGGTCGTGGAACACGACGTCCCGGGAGGTCATGCCAGCTCCGATCGTTGAGGCGGGCGCAGGACGGCGCCCGAAGGTGCCGGGGAGCGCCCGAGTAGCGGCCGCCCGGAGCGAGTCCGGGCGGCCGCGGGATACCTGGTCGCTCTAGGCGCCGCCGGCAGCCACCTGCTTGGCACGCGCCTGCGGAGCCTCGGTCGGCTGCTTGCCGCCGGGCACCCAGCCGGTCTCGACGAACCGCTTCTGGAACCAGCTCGCCACCACGAGCAGGACGGCACACAGGGCAA
>DASSHA010000025.1:0-2508 GCA_035693145.1 Candidatus Limnocylindrales bacterium | reverse complement strand
TACCTGATGAACGTGTCGCTCGACGGGTTCGTGAACACGCCCGACGGCAGCGTCGACTGGACCGTGGTTGACGAGGAGCTGCACAGCTGGTTCAACGACGAGACCGCGCGGACCGATGCCTTCCTCTACGGTCGCCGGCTGCACGAGGTCATGGCCTACTGGCAGACGTCCGACGAGGACCCCAACGCGACGCCGGCGATGCTCGAGTTCGGCCGGATCTGGCGCCAGCGGCCGAAGATCGTCTTCTCCAGCACGCTCCCGGCGCCCGAACCCGCAGATCCGGCGGCGAACACCCGCGTCGTCCGGACCGACCCCGTCGCCGAGCTGGCACGCCTCCAGGACGAGATCCCGGGAGACCTGAGCGTCGGCGGACCCTCACTCGCGGCCGAGTTCGTTCGCAGGGACCTCGTCGACGTGTACCGGCTCGTGGTCCACCCCGTCGTCCTCGGCGCAGGAACGCCGTTCTGGCCCGCGCTCGACCGGCCGCGCAACCTCCGGCTGTTCGAGCGGCGCGAGTTCGGTTCGGGCGCGGTCGAGCTCGGCTACGAGCGCGCCTGACTCACATTCGCGTGAGACGGCGCCAAGCTCGTCGGTACGGGCGAGGAATCACGGCGCAAGGGACCACGGAAGTGGGTCGATCGGCCACTTGCGCGAGTCACCGACAGCGTGTTGACTGCCGACGTGCGATGGCTCCTCAACGGCGCAATCGGTGCCGTCCTCGTCCTGATCCTGGTGGCCGTCGTGCGGTCACAACAGCCAACGCCGGGCGGCGATCCGATCATCGACGGCTGGCCGATCGGCCCCGTCCTGAGCTGCGACAACGACACCGTGCGCTGCGACGAGCTCGTGCCCGCCGGGTTGGCGGGGTTCGACCAGCGCGATCCCGGGCACGCGCCGGTCGCGTCGTCGGAGCTCCATGCCGAGGGCCTGTTCAGCGACGCGCTCACGGGCGAGCGGTTTCTCCTGAACCGAAGCGGTGGCAACCCGTCGGTTCTGGTGATGAAGCTGAGCAACGGCTCGACGCGCGCGATCGGCGTGGGCTACGACCTCCTCACCGACGCGCCTGTCGCGGTCCCGGAGGACCACCGGCCGTGAACGCCGAACCGCCACGCCGGTTCGCGGCGCCTCCGCCGCAGGCGAGGACCGCCGCCGGCCGCGTCCCCTGACGCGGAGGCCACGGCACAGGGCCCGAAACGCGAAGCGGCGGATCGGTCCCCCCAGGGATCCGACCCGCCGCCCGAAGGGAGGAGGGAATTCGGGGTACGTCAGGCGCGGCTGCCGGCCTCGACTCGCTCGCCGTCGTCGCCCATGACCCAACGCGCAAGCGTCGGCAGGAGGGCGATGCCGGCCAGGCCGACGACGATGTAGACGAGGCTCGAGATGGCGTTCGTCTCGCCGAACGTGGCTCCGGTGAGCTGCGCGACGAGATCGAACTTCGCGATCCCGACGAGCAGCCAGTTCACGGCGCCGACGATCACGAGCAGCAGGGCGAGGGCGTTGATGTAGCGCACGATGCGACTCCTTGTGGTCCGCCTCCCGTCCACTTGCCGCGGGAGGTCTGTTCAACCTTCGTTCAAGGTCTGGCCGGACTATAGGCTGCGCGTCGAGGCCTTGTCAAGCCTTGTCGCGTGATATCTTCGACAAACCATGTACACAATCGCCGAAGCGGCGCGCCGTGCCGGAGTGTCCGCTCCCCTTCTTCGTGCCTGGGAGCGCCGGTACGGGATCGTCGCCCCCGAACGGACCACTCACGGCTATCGCCTGTACGGCGACGAGGACATCGCGCGCCTGCGCGCCACGCGAGCGCTCGTCGACGACGGCTGGTCACCGAGCGCCGCAGCGGCACGGATCCTCGCCGACGGGATCCCGCCGGAAGCGGCCGCGACGGAGGCGCCGCCGGCACGAGACGACGCCCTCGTCGACGCCTTCCTCGCCGCGGCCGCGCGGTTCGATCAGCCAGGGCTCGGACGCGTTCTCGACGAGATGTTTGCGCGGGGGACGTTCGAGCGGGTGATGGCGGATCTCGTGGACCCGGCGCTGGTCGCGCTCGGCGAGGCGTGGGCCGACGGTCGGATCGGCGTGGCCGCCGAGCATGCCGCGAGCCACATGGTCCTGCGCCGGCTGGCGGCCGCGTACGAGGCGGCGGGGGCGCCGTCGGCAGCGAGCGGTCGCGTGCTCGTCGGCCTGCCGCCGGGCAGCCGGCACGAGCTCGGCGCGCTCGCCTTCGCGACGGCGGCCCGTCGAGCCGGGCTCGCGGTCCTCTACCTCGGTCCCGACCTCCCGGTCGACGACTGGGTCCGCGCCGCCGGCGCCCCTCGCGATCGCGATCGTGCCCGGGCGGCGGTGATCGGTGTTGTCTCGGCCAGCGATCGCCCGGCGGCCGACGCCGTCGCGGACGCGCTGCGCACCGCTCGCCCGGACCTGGTCGTCGCCGTCGGTGGCGCGGCCGCATTGGCGCGCGCCGGCGTCACGCGCCTGCCGGATCCGCTCCCCGAGGCCGTGGCCGTG
>DASSHA010000024.1:0-17173 GCA_035693145.1 Candidatus Limnocylindrales bacterium | reverse complement strand
GACCGAGGCGCCGGCGCCGAAGCGCTGGCCTCGGGGGTCGACCTGACGGGCGGGAGGCGTGAGGAAGGACGACACGGACGTGGACCTCGAGCGGCATGCCTGAACGGACAACAGCTCCGCGAGGTCGGCGCGCCGAGGGCTAGTGAGCCGTCGCTCCTGCCGCCGCGCTCGCCGACGCTCGCCATGGACAGGCGCAGGTCGCTCCGGAGGTGGAGCGAGTCGCAAGCATGCGGTCGCAGGCGATCGGTGCGGGCGCGGACATCGGGCGGAGCATACCCCGCCGTCCCCGATCGCTCAGGCGTGCGTGAAGAAGAGCTGCAGCTCCAGCGTCCCCCGGTCCTCGATCGAGAGGACGGCGAACGAGTTCGGCTTCTCGATCCCGTAGTCGGCGAACGCGACCGGGAGCGAGCCCTGGACGACGATCGAGCCTCCCGACAGCGTCGCCGTCAGTGGAACCTCGACGTCGCGCGTGACGCCGTGCAGCGTCAGCGTGCCGCTTGCCGTAGTGCTCACCTTCTGCCCTTCGATCGGGACCGAACCCAGGTCGATCGGCTTCGTGAGCGTGAATTCGGCCGGTTCCTCCCGTGCTGTCACGAGAGCGTCGCACGTGAGGGCCCTCGCTGCGCCTCTCGCGGCGCGAGACGACAAGAGCCTGCCGCCCGAACCTTTCAAACGGTGAGAGCGTCGTCTCACCTCCGACCGGAAGGGCGCCCTTCCGCCACGCTCGCTCGCCTGATGTCAGACGTATGATCTCTTTGATGCCACCCGAGCCGCTGCTCGCGTTCAGCACCCTCGCCTGTCCCGAGTGGACGGCGAACGAGGTCGTTCGCGAGGCGAGCCGGATGGGCTTCGACGCCATCGAGTGGCGCGGCGGCCCTGATGGCCATGTCCGCGCCGACTGGGGAACCCGCGAGCGGTCGGACCTGCGGGGCCGGCTCTCCGACGCCGGGATCGGATCGCTCGCGGTGACGGCGTACTCGGACCTCGTAGCCGACGACCCGCACCTCCGTGCCGCGAGCGTCGACGACCTCGTCGCGCATGCCGAGCTCGCGGCATCGATCGGCGCGCGGTTCGTCCGTGCCTTCGTGGGTCGGCATGACCGGCCGCTCGACCCCGACGTCCTCGCACACGCCGCGGACGGACTCGCGCGCGCGGCGGACGGGATGCGCGGCACTGGCGTGGGAATCGCGGTCGAGCCACACGACGAGTTCGTCGCCGCGGATCTCGTCGCGCGGATCCTGCACGCGGTCGCTGACCCGCTCGTCGGTGCGGTCTGGGACGTCGGCAACGCGTGGGCGGTGGGCGAGACGCCGGACGCGACGTCCGCCAACCTCGGGCCGTTCGTCCGCTACGTCCAGCTCAAGGACGGAACGGGCGGCGGGGAGACGTGGCGGCTGACGGCCCTGGGCGACGGCGACGTTCCCCTCCGGGCGGCACTCGAGCTTGCGTCGGCGAACGCGCCATCGCCGCCCCTGAGCATCGAGTGGGAGCGGGCCTGGCACCCCGACCTCGCGCCGGCCGCCGTCGCGCTCCCGGCCGCGGCGCGATTCGTCCGCTCGATCCTCGAGTCGATGCGCCGGCGGCCGCCGTCCGCGGCGGGCGACATGGCGACGACCGGCTGACGTGGCGCTCCTCGTCGAACCGGATCGCGCCTCGCCGGCGGTGCCAACCTGGACGCGCGACGACTGGGCCCGGGTCCTCGCACGCCTGACGGTCGGCTTCGACCGGGCCGCGGCCGCGTCCGGGTCCCCGGCCCGGCCGCTCCTCGCCGGCGACGTGCCCGGCGACGTCGTTTCGGGCCTCGAGGCCTTCGCGCGGATGTCGGTCGCCTGGGGCGCCTGGCTCGGGGGCCCGAACCCGAGCGCGCTCGTCCATGCCGGCCGGAAGGTCGACGTGCTCGAGCTCGTCGTCCGCGGCCTGGTCGACGGGACGACGGCCGGTGGCCGGTTCGGGTGGGGACCCATCGACGACCGCGACCAGCGGATCGTCGAGGACGCCGAGCTCGCTACGGGACTCTGGCTCGGGCGCGAGCGGCTCGTCCCCGCGCTCGGCGGTGAGCGACTCCACACGGTCCTGGGCTGGCTGGCGGGCGTGGACGGCCGCGACCTCTATCCGGACAACTGGCTCCTCTTCCCGGTCGTCGTCGCGGCCGTCCGGCGTGCGCTCGGCGAGCACGTCGCCGACGAGGCGATCGACGCCGGACTCGACGAGGTGCTCGGCTGGCACGTCGGGGACGGCTGGTACGCGGACGGGGACGGGCCGGCGCTCGACTGGTACACGGGCTGGGCGATCCACTGGCACCTGCTGCTGTGGGCCGCGATCGACGGCGCCCGCCGCCCGCGTGCCCGCTCGCTGGTCCGGCGGCGGGCGCGCCGCTGGCTCGCCGACGCCGTTCACCTCTTCGACGCCGACGGCTCGTACGTCCGCTGGGGCCGCTCGCTCGCATACCGGTTCGCGTCGGTCGCGCCGTTCGGGCTGGCCGAGGCGCTCGGCGTCAGCCCGCTCCCACCGGGGCTCGCGCGAACGATCGGCTCGCGGGGCATCGCCCGCGCGCTCGACGACGGCGCGTTCGACCCCGGGACGGATTGGCTGACGCGCGGGGTCACCGGCGAACGCCCCGGCGTCCTGGAGGGCTACATCTCGCGCGGCTCGCCGGCCTGGGCGGCCCACGCGTTCGTGCCGCTCGTCCTCGGTTCGGAGCATCCGTTCTGGCGTGCGCCGGAGGTGCCACTCCCCGTCGAGCGCGGCCACGGGTCGCTCGCGCTCCGCGGGCCCGCGATGCTCGTCACGTGGTCGCCGGCGGCCGGCGTGCGGCTGCTCTCGGCGCGCAGCGGGCACGCCGACGACATCCCCGGCCACGACTACGCGACCGGCTACGGCAAGCTCGCCTATCGCTCGCGCTTCCCGTTCACGGTCGAGGGCCGCGACGGGTCGTACGCGCCGGACGACACGGTCATCCTCGTCGCCGCCGACGGCCGAACCGGCCACCGCGGTCGGACCGAGGCCGGTGACGTGACCCGCGCGCGAGCCCGGTCGCGTTCGATCGTCGCCATCGGCGACGTCCGGCACGAGCTGACGACGGTGGTGGTGCCCGACGGCGACGTCGACGTCCGGGTCACGCTCGTGGCACCCGGCGCTCCGGTTCGGGCGGTCGAGGGTGCGCCCGCGCTCGGCGCCACCGAGGCGACGGCGATCGAGCGGACGGTCTCGACGTCCGACGGTTGGGCCGCCGCGCGCTGCGGCGACCGGATGGTCGCGATCCGGGCCCTCGCCGGCTACGACGAGGTTCGACCGTCCGGATCCTCGTCCGCTACGGCGGGGCGGAACCTCGTCTGGCCGCACGCCGAGCAGCCGGCGGTCGCGGAGTCCCTCCCGAGCGACCGAGCGCGCGTCGTCGCGAGCGCCGTGCTTGCCCGCTCGGAGCCGTTCGATCCGGAGGTCGAGCTTCGACCGTACGCCGTCGACGTCGCCGGCAACCTCCGTTCGGCCCGGGTCCGGCTTCGCGATCGCACCGTTCGAGTGAGGCTCAGCTGATGAACTGGGACCGCCGTCCCACGCGCCTGACGGACGCGCGCTCCAACGACCAGCTCCTCTACTTCACCGGTCCATCCACGACCGCGGACGATCGATCGCTCGTCTTCCTCGGCGACGCGGCGCGGCCGGCCCGCGGGCCGTACGACCCCGACGCGCTCGTCGACGTCTGGGTCCTCGATCGCATCGACGGCGGCCTGGGCCGGCTCACGAGCAACCGCGTCGGCATCCGGCGCTCGTACGTCTACTTCGGCGGCCACCCGGATGCCGGCATCGCGCCGGGCAGCATCGCGCTCGCCGCGGCACGCGCGATCGTCTGCTACCTCGACGGCGACGTCGTCCGCCGCGTCGACGTCTCGAGCGGCCGCGACCGCGAGATCGGTGAGATCATCCCCGGGCAGGTGACGGGCTACGGCGCCCTGAGCGACGACGGCTCCCGGTACTGCCTGCCCGTCATCTCGGCGGCGGCGTTCGCCGACCTCCACGCGATCGATGCAACCGTCCGCGCGGAAGGACTCGTGAGCCACCTTCTCGTGTTCGACGCCGAGCGGGGTGGCATCGTCGATGACATCGACGTCCCCGATGGCTGGGTCACCCACGTCGCATTCCGGCCGGGCGACCCGACGACGATCCTCTTCAACCACGAGTGGGCCGAGGGGAGCGGGCGCCGCCGGATCTGGGTCTCCGATCGTGCCGGACGACGGCCGCTCCGGCCGGCCGGCGACGACGATGGCGCACGTGTCGGTCCCGCGACGGCGGCAGACGAGGTCGAGCACGAGACGTGGACGCGCGACGGCGCGCGGATCGTCTACCACGGTCGCTACGCGCCGGGACCACGGCCACTCGCCGGACGAGCGTTCGTCGGGTCGATCGAGGTCGCATCGGGTGACAGCTGCGAGGTGGCCCTTCCCGACGGCCACACGAGGTACGGCCACGTGGCCACGGGTCCAGACGGCCGCCTCGTGACCGACGGCCTCGCGCCCGACGACGCCCGGGGCCCGGCGTCGCCCGCTTCCCGCGTCATCCCATTGCGGCTCGACGGCGCCGACGCCCCTCCCGAGGACGACGGCGGGACGTGGATCGCCCGTCTAGACGCGGACTGGACCAGCGGCACCATTGGCTGGACGCCGCTCGCGCGGCACGGATCCAGCTGGTCGAGCCAGGACGCGCATCCGCACCCGGTCTTCGATCATGCGGGCCGGTCGATCCTCTACACGAGCGATGTGGACGGCTGCCGGGCGGTCTACGAGATTCCCGCGGACGTGCCGGCGTGATCGGCGCGCCGACGGGCGTTGGCGTCGACGGCCTCCTCACGCTCATGTACCACTACGTCCGCCCGCCCGACATGACGCCAGCGGTCGTCGCCTCGAACCCCGTGTCGCCGCGGCGGTTCGAGGCGCAGCTCGAACTGCTTACGGCCGAGCGGACCGTCGTCGGCTGGTCGGCGGTGGCCGCCGCGCTCGCGGGCGGGCCGCCGCTCCCCGGCGACGCGTGCCTGCTCACGTTCGACGACGGGCTCGACGACCACCACCGCGTCGTCCTGCCGATCCTCGCCCGGCGCGGTCTCCCGGCGGTGTTCTTCATCATGGCCCGAGACGCGGCCGACGGGCTCGCGCTGGGGCACCGGCTCCACGTGCTGCTCGCGGCGCTCGGGGCCGACCGGCTGCGCGAGGCGGTGCTCGAGGGGCTCGAACCGGACGCTCGGGCGAGGTTCGCGGGGGCCGAACGCGAACGCCTGGAAGCCGGCGGCTGGGACGATCCGCTCGAACGGCTCAAGCACGTGCTCCAGCGCGAGCTCGCGGCGTCCGTCGGACCGGTCCTCGGACGGCTGATTGCCGAGTGCGTCGGCCCCGAGGACGAGATCGCCGAGGCGCTCTACCTCGACGGAGCGCAGCAGGCGGAGCTGGCCGCTGCCGGGATGACGCTCGGCGGGCACGGCCGTGAGCACCATTGGCTCGACTTCGTCGCGCCGTCGGAGGTCGACGCCGAGCTGGACGCGTCGCGTCGTCGCCTCGAGGCTCTCGGCGTTGCCGACAAAGCGCCGTTCGCGTACCCGTACGGCGGCGTTCCGGCCGGCGCGGCCAGGGTCCTGCCGGCGCACGGGTTTGCGGCCGCGTTCCTCGCCCGGCCGTCCGGCGGGACCGATCGGTTTGCCCTCGGACGGGTGGATGCCGAGGACGATTCCGCATTCGAGCGGGCGCTCCGGCGATGACGAGCCCGACCAGCCCGCCGCTCCGGCTCGGGATCGTCGGCTGCGGCGGGGCGGCGCTCGACGTCGTCGCCGCTGCCGGCCGAACGAACGGCGTGTCGATCGTCGCGGTCCACGATCGCGCGCAGGACCTCGCCGCCGACCTCGCCGCCCGAACCGGTGCGGCCGTGCTCCCCACGCTGGACACGCTGCTTGCCGATTCCCGCGTCGAGGCCGTCTACGTCGCGCTGCCGCATGACCTCCTCGCGCCGGTCGCGGAGGCGACCCTGCGGGCCGGCCGCCACGTCCTGGTCGAGAAGCCGGTGGCGCTCGAGCCGGCCGGCATCCGCGTCCTCGCCGCGCTCGCCCACGAGCGCGGCCTGGCCCTCGGCGCGATGTTCGAGCTCCGCTATTCGGGCGCGGCCATCCTCGCGCGCCGCCTGGTCCGCGATGGCGCGATCGGCTCGGTCCGCCAGGTCCGGATCCGGACCCTCATCGACAAGCGGCCGGGGTACTGGGACTCCGGCGTGACCGGGCGCGCGACCGACGGCTGGCGCGGTCGGCGGGACCGTGCCGGCGGCGGCGTCGTGCTCATGAACTCGATCCACCAGCTCGACCTCGTCGCGGCGATGACCGGCGACCGAATCGTCCGGATGAGCGGCGAGATCGCCAGCACGACCGAAGGCGTCGAGGTCGAGGACGCGGCGGTCGGGACGTTCCGGCTCGCCGGCGGCGCACTGGGCTCGCTCGCCGCCGCCGCCCATTCTCCTGGGTCGCGCGAGGACGAGCGGATCGAGATCGACGGGAGTCTCGGCCGGCTCGATCTGCCCGATCCGTACGCCGGCGGCCCCGCCCGCCTGTACGTGCGGCGCGGCTGGCGCGGCCTCGAACCGGGGAGCTGGCACGACGTCGAACCCCCTCCGGCCGACCCGTTCGGCGATCTCCTCACGGCCTTCGCGCGCGCCGTCCGCCGTGGCGACCCCGCGCCCGTGGGAGCCGCGGAGGCGGAGGCCGCCCTCGCTGCGGTTCGCGCGCTCTACCGCTCCGCGGAGACGGGGCGCGCCGTCGCCATCTCGGATCTCGGGCCGGCGCCCGCCTGATCGCCTCGGTCGTCGCGCCGGCGTTGTCCTCGCAGCCGAGCAGCCGAGCAGCCGAGCAGCCGAGCAGCCGAGCGGCGAGTGGGTCCGCCTCCAGCCGCGCTCCCGTTCCGCCGGCGTGGTCGTTCATCGCTGGGGCTGGTACGAAACCAGCCACCCAAGCAGTGGAGCGGTCGTCCATCACCCTGGGCAATGGATGACCACGATTCTGCCTCGTGCGACCCGATTTCGGGCCGGGGTGGTGGCTCCGTATCGGCCTGATCGATGAACAACCGCATCGAGCGAAAAACGGCCACCGAACCACGGGCCATCGTGCCCGCCCGGCATGCGTCTCAGTCGATGCCCGGCGGCACGTCGTACTCGCGGGCGGCCTGCGCCACGTACGCCCGCACCTCCGCCGCCTGCCGGGCGGCGTCCCAGCCGAGACGATCGCCGGCGATCTCCGCCACGCGCGACGCGAACGCCGCACCGTGGTCCCGCCGCTCGAGCGCGATCCGCGTCCGGCGGGCGAGGATGTCGTCGAGGCTCAGCGCGAGCTCGCAGTCGACGGCCCACGCGACCTCGGCCTCGAGATACAGGCCCTCGGGATCGAGTGGCCGCAGGAGGTCGCGCACCCGGCCGAGCTCGAGCACGGACGGGGCCTCGTCGCCGTAGCGCGAGACGAGCCGCGAGACGGCGTCGTCCGCAACCCCGAACGCTCCGGCCAGCCGGCCCGCCTCGGCCCGAACCGCCGCCGCCCCGGAACCACCAACCAGCCGGTCGTCCGCCTTCGGCCGCCGCCGTTCGAACCCCGCGCGGTCGAGGATGTCGCGCGCCATCGTCCCGTGCGTCGTGAACTTGCCGCCGCGGATGACGAGCAGCCCCGGCGCCGGCTCGCGGATCGCATGGGTCCGCGGCGCCTTGACGGTCGACGAGCCGTCGCCGGCGACGAGCGGCCGGACGCCCGCGAACGACGCCACGAGATCGAACTCCGACAGCCCCACGTCCAGCACCGCGTTCGCGACGGACAGGACCTCGCGAGCCTCCTCGGGCGTCGCCGTCGGCCGGTCCGAGGGTCCTTCGTGCGGGTGGTCGGTCGTGCCGAGCAGCCAGACGTCGCCCCACGGGATCACGAAGACGACGCGGCCCGGGATCCGGATCGTGAGGCCGACCTCCCCGGGCAAACGCGAGCGCGGCAGGACGAGGTGAATGCCGCGGCTCCGAAGCATCGTCAGCCGGTCGAGCTCGCCGGTGAACGACGGTTCGGCTCCCCCACCCGAGCCTTCCGCGCCCGTCGCGTCGACGACCGCCCCGGCCCGAATCCCGAACCGCTCGGCCGCCAGGCAGTCCTCGGCCTCCACCCCCGTCACGCGACCACCCTCCGTCACGAGCCGCGTCGCGCGCGTGCGCGTCAGCGCGAGCCCACCCGACGCCAACGCGGTCCGGACGACCGCGACGACGAGCCGCGCGTCGTCCTCGACCCCGTCGTGGTAGCGGAAGGCCCCGCGGAGTGCGCCGCCACGCAGCCCGCGCGTGCGCAACGCAGGACTCGCCCGCCGCGCGGCGCCGGGGAGGAGGAAGCCCGGGATCCCGCCGCCGCGCGCCGCCCCGAGCGCGCCGTACAGCGCGAGCCCGGCGCCGATGTACGGCAGCTGGAGCGGCGAGCCGTAGATCGGGACGAGGAACGGCTCGAGCCGGACGAGATGCGGCGCCTCCCGAACGAGCCGCGCCCGTTCGTTGAGCGCGTCGTGGACGAGCCCGAACTGGAACTGCTCGAGGTAGCGCAGGCCGCCGTGGATGAGCTTGGACGTTCGGCTGCTCGTCGCGACCGCGAGGTCGTCCTGCTCGAGGAGCCCTGCACGAAGGCCCCGTCGCGCGGCCTCCAGCAGGACACCGGCGCCGGTGATCCCGCCGCCGACGACGAGGACGTCGAGCGGTTCGGTCGCCAGGCGTTCCCGGGTTCGGATCCGGTCGGCGAGGATGGTGGATTCGGCCACAAACGGAGTATCAGCCCGCGACGGCGGCGACCGGGTCCCCCGCGTCCTGGCGACCGCAGAATTCGAGAACCGCCTCGACCTGTGCCCGAACGTCGGGTCCACCCGGCAGCAGCCCGTCGAAGATCGCGCCGCCGATCGTGAAGCCCCAGGCGCCGAGCCGCTCGATCGCCGCGATCCGCTCGAGCGAATCGATGCTGCCGGCCGTGATGACCGGTCCGGACGCGGCCGCGCAGACGGCGCCGACGAGCCCCTCGACGTCGCCGTCGTAGCGGTAGGCGAGCAGGTCGAGACCGTGGACGCCCTCCCGCGCGGTCAGCGCTCGCGCGTCGCCGCAGATGCCCTCGACCGTCCCCCGCAGGAGGCTCGGATGGCCGATCACGGTGCCGGGGAACGGGCAGTAACGGACGCCAGAACCGGCCGTCAGGCGGAGGCCGTCGTCGGCATGGGTCCCGCCGAGCAGCCAGTCGACGCCCAGGCCGAGCGCGGTCTCGATCGAGCGCAGCTCGTCGTCGCGCCGCTCGGACACGACCTCGAGCATCACCGTCCGGCCGTCCTCGTGCATCGTCTCGACGAGTCGTCGCAGGACGTCGACCGGCTGGCCGACGTCCTTGAACCCGACGTACCGCAACGCCGTCGGTCGGATCGCCTCGTACGTCTCGAGGGCGGCCGGAACCGTCGCGTCGTCCTTCGTCAGCATGAACACGAACTCAGCCATCGTCTCCCTCCGGGATCAGGTCACGCAGACGGGTCAGCACGTGTTCGGGCGCCCGCCCGGCCGAACCGACGTCCTCCGCGCGGGTCGCGCCGGTCAGGACCAGCGCCGCATCCATGCCGGCCGCGTGCGCCAGCGCGACGTCGGTCAGCAGGCGGTCGCCGACGACGAGAACATCCTCCGGTCGCAGCTGCAGCCGATCGAGCAACGTTCGGGCCATGTGCGCCGACGGCTTGCCGACGATCGCCTCCGCGCGCGCACCCGTGGAGGCCTCGATCGCGGCGAGCATCGCCGCGCAGTCGGGGATCCCGCCGTCGGCCGTCGGGCACCACGGGTCGGGGTTCGTCGCCACGATCCGCGCGCCCGCCCGGACCGCCCGGAACGCCCGCTCGAGCTTCGCGTAGTCGAAGGTTCGGTCGAACGCGACGACGACGAGCGCGGCCGCGTCCGGGCGATCGTCCGCCACGAGCGCGTAGCCGGCCTCGACGAGGATCGAGGCGAGGAGCGGCTCGGTGACGGCGACGATCGGGCCGGCCGGTGGGTTCGCCGCGAGGTACGCGAGGAGCGCGTCGATCGAGGTCACGACCTCGTCGGCCGCGACCGGGAGCCCGAGCGCGGTGAGCTTCGCGGCGTACGCCGAGCCGCGCTCGAGCGGCTTGTTGGTGAGGAACGCGAGGCGCGCGCCGCTGGCACGCAGTGCCGTCACCGTTTCGGCGGCGCCCGGAAGCAGCTCATCGTCGAGGTAGAGCGTCCCGTCGAGGTCGAAGACGTAGCCGCGGTACGCGCGGATGCGCTCGCCGGTCATGCGTGCGCCGGCCGGAGCGGCCTCCCCGGCCGTCACAGGCCCGCCCCGAGCGCCGCGCATTCCTCGAGCACGTCCTCGAAGAACCGCTCGTCGGCGTCGAGTGCGAACGAGGCGAGGTCGAGGACCGTGAATCGCTCGCGCATCAGATGCGCGGACGAGACCGACCACCGAGCGGTGACGGCCTCGACAGGCGGATCGAGCTCGGAGAAGCGGGTCGGTGCACCGGCCGCGCGCAACGTCTCGGCGATCCGCGACGGGTCCGCGACGAGCGCCTCGAGCTCGGCCCGCAGCGAAGGCCAGTCGTCGGCCGCGGCACGTCGGACGGCGAACGACGACTGCCACCTGGCGAGCTTGCGCTCGCAATCGGCCCAGCACTCGGCCGCCATCGCGCCACTCGCGTCGAGCGGTCCGAACGATCGGTCGATCCTCGCGTGCACCGCGTCGGCGGGCGGGGCCGCGGCGGCGAGGCGCTCCGGATCGAGCGTCGCGAGGACGCGCCGCCAGACGACGGCCGCGACGATTGCCGCGACACCGACCTGGCTGCCGTGGAGGCCCGTCGTCGTCCCGTGCGCCGCGGCGGCCATGTCCAGCAGGTGCCCGATCGTGTGCTCGGCGCCGGAGATGGGGGCCGACTGTCCCGCGATGCCGAGCGCGAGGCCGCTGTGGGTCATGAGCACGGACAGGTCGCGCAACGCCGTCGCGTCGCGCGCGGCCACGCCCGCGCCGAGCGAGAGCAGCCGCGGCCCGCCGTCGCGGAAGAGGGCGACCACCTCGCCGTCGTACGGCGTCCCCATCCCGAGCGCGTTCGCGAGCCGCCAGTCGGCGGGTGCGGTGAACATCGAGACGAGCTCTCCGACGCCGGACTGGTTGAGTCGTGGCGGAGCGTCAGCGATCACGCCGAGGTCGATGACGAGCGCATCCACCCAGCGGGACGGAATCGTCCGCTTCACGCCGTGGAGCAGGACCACGGCCATGTCGTCGGAGAAGGCGTTGACGGAGCACGCCGTCTGGACGACGACGTACGGGGCGGGATCGTGGCCGCCGCTCGCCTGGTTCGTCGCCTCCTTGCCGAGGTCGCAGACCGTCCCCGACCCCACGGCCACCACGCAGCCGGCGTTCGCCACGGCCACCGTCGCGCGGTCGAGGGCGGCCGGGTCGGCGTGGAGCTCGCTCCCGTCCGCGCCCAGGAGCACGAGCTCGGGACCGAGCGCCGCGAGTCGCTCGCAGACGATCGCCGTGAGCTCGTGGCCCAGGCGCTGCTTCGGGGTCCGGTCGGAGAGGATGACGACGGGACCCGCTCGCCTGACAGATGCGACGATCCCCGCGAGCCCATCGAGCGCGTCGCGCCCGATCTCCACCCGGGCGAGGCCGATTGGGCGACGCGACTCCGCCGTCCCGAGCCGGAGGTCACGAGCGATTCGGTCGAGGTCGATCGGCGCGAGCGACGGCTCGGCCGTCATCGGCGGGGAGCCGCGACGCAGCGGCGCGCCCGCGTACCGACGACCGGCCGAACGCCCACGTGGACCTCGTGCTCGAATGGGACGAACTCATAAGTCGTATGACGACTTCTCCGAACGCTACCGGTCGGATCGCGGTCAGTCAAGCCAGGCGGGGACGCACCGCTCCGGGTGCCCCCTGTGCGTGACGGCATTCGTATGATCTCTTGCGTGCTGCTGCCGCCTCGACCTTGACGGCGTCGAACGCCCAAACCGAACGTCCGCCGCGCTGGCGCCGGCTCGACCTGCTCGACGAGCGTCCCGGAGCCCTCGACGGGCAGCTTCCGGAGGCACCCGAGGACGGCCTCGTCGCGTTCCCCACCGCGCTCGATCGGCGACCCTCGCTCGTCGTCCAGTCAGGCGTCGTCGTCGAGATGGACGGTCGAGCGGCGGCCGACTTCGACCTTCTCGACCGGTTCGTCGTCGCGCACGGGCTCGACCTCGACGTCGCCAACGAGGCCATGGCGCTCCCCTCGACCGAGGCGGCGAGGAGGCTCGTCGACATCAGCGTCCCGCGCGCCGCGATCCAGCGGCTCGCCGCCGGCTGGACGCCGGCGAAGCTGGCCGAGATCGTGGCCCTCCTCGATGCGGCCGAGCTCGTCATCGCGACCCGCAAGATGCGCATCCGACGGACTCCGTCGAGCCAGGCCCACGTCACGAACCGGCTCGACGATCCCGCGCTCCTCGCCGCCGATGCGGCGACGGCGGTCGCGTTCGGCTTCCGCGAGATCGAGACGACCGTCCCCGTCGCCGAGCATGCGCCCGCGAACGCGCTCGCGATCCTCATCGGCTCGCAGGTTGGCGTTCCCGGTGCGATCACCCAGTGCGCGATCGAGGAGGCGGCGGAGCTCGATCTCGGGATGCGGGGCCTGACGAGCTACGCCGAGACGATCTCGCTCTACGGCACGGAGCAGGCGTTCGTCGACGGCGACGACACTCCCTGGTCGAAGGCGTTCCTCACCTCGGCGTACGCGTCGCGTGGCCTCAAGATGCGGGTGACCTCGGGCGCCGGCGCGGAGGTCCTCATGGGCGCCGCCGAATCGTCGTCGATGGCGTCGCTCGAGAGCCGTTGCGTCGCGCTCGCCTGGGCGATGGGCGCGCAGGGCGTCCAGAACGGCGGGATCGACGGAGCGAGCGTCGCCGGTTCGGTGCCGGACGGCTTCCGGGAGCTCCTCGCCGAGAACCTCATGGTCATGGTCCGCGGCCTCGAGTCCTGCACGGGGAACGACACGCTGGTCTCCGAATCGGACCTGCGGCGGATGGCCCGGACGATGCCGACGCTGCTTGCCGGGAGTGACTTCCTGTTCTCGGGCTTCGGCTCGATCCTCCGCCACGACAACATGTTCGGACCGTCGAACATGAACGGCGACGACCTCGACGACTTCCTCACGATCCAGCGCGACTGGGGCTTCGACGGCGTCCTGCGCTGGCCGGGCGAGGAACGGATCGAGGCCGTGCGGGAGCGCGCCGCACGTGCGGTCGCTGCGGTCTGGCACCGACTTGGGCTCGGCCTGATCACGCCGGGACGGGTCGCCGACGCCGTCGCGGCCGCCTCCTCGCGCGACCTCCGGCCGGATGAGCCGCATGCCGTATCCGACGCGGCGGCAGCGATCGTCGACGGCCGCATCGGGCTGCTCGACGTTGCGCGCGCCCTGCTCGACGCGGGCTTCGAACCCGAGTCGGAGGCGCTCCTCGCGCTCGCCCGGATCCGCCTGACCGGCGAGCTCCTCGCGCCGGCGGCGATCCTCGACGAATCGATGCGCGTCCTGTCGGCGTTCACGGACCCGAACGACTACGCCGGGCCGGGCACGGGCCATCGCGTCTCCGCCGCCCGGCGGCGCGAGATCGCGGCAACGCGCCGCGTGCTCGACCCGCGCGCGCTCGCTGCCGAGCAGGCCGCGGCCTCGGGCTCGGTCGGGCTGACGCCCACCGGGCCAGCCGTCCGGGGCACGGACCCGCGCGAGGTCGTCGTGGGCCTCTCGCCGGCCTTCGGCGTCGATCTCCATCGCGCGCTGTCGGGGCTGACGGTCGGCGCCGTTCTCGGTGCCGTCCTCGAGGGCATCCGCGACGGCGGGGGCATCGCACGCGTCGTCCGGGTCCCGAGCTCCGTCGACGTCGGTGTCATCGGCCTCACCGCCTCGCGGCTGGCGGGCTCGGGGATCGGCATCGGCCTCCAGGCAAAGGGCACGGCGATCCTCCACCGCGCGGATCTGCGGCCGCTCGGCAACCTCGAGCTGTACAGCGTGGCGCCGGTCCTCGATCGCGCGGCCTACCTCCAGCTCGGCCGCAACGCCGCCGCGCATGCGCTGGGCGAGCGACCGGTGCCGGTCCAGAACCCCTACACGGACGAGGCGATCACCGCCCGCTACCACGCCCGGGTGGTGACGATGATGCGCATCGAACGAGCCTGCGCTCGCGCAGACGAGCCACCCGTCGAGCTGGCGGTCGATCTCGATGGCTGACGGCGGTCGCCAGGATCCGACCACCCGTCCGCCGGTCCTGCCGACGCTCGAGACGCTCGCGGCCGGCCGGCTCGCTCCCGAGGACATCCGGATTTCGGGAGCGACGCTTCGCGGCCAGGCCGAGCGCGCGGCCCGGGTCGGCTATCGGCCGTTCGCGTCGAACCTCATCCGCGCGGCCGAGCTCGTCGACGTCCCCGACGACGAGGTTCTCGCGATCTACGAGGCGCTCCGCCCGCACCGCTCCACCGCGACCGAGCTCGAAGGCGCCGCCCACCGGCTCGAGGCGCTGGGCGCGACCGCGTGCGCCGCGCTCGTACGCGAGGCAGCCGAGGCCTATGCCGCGCGCGGCATGCTTCGCCAGATCGATGCACCATCGGGGCGTGACTGACGCCGAAACCGGTGGCGACCGTGATTCCGCCCTCGACCGGCTGGCGCTCGTTCGGCCGCTCGTCCGGACCCGTCAGTACCGCGAGTTCACGGACCGGCCCCTCCCGGCCGCCGCACTCGACGCCATCCTCGACGCCGCGCGCTGGTCGGGCAGCAGCCAGAACCAGCAGCCGTGGCGGTTCGTCCTGATCCGCGACGAAGGGAAGTTGCGGCGGATCGCCGAGGCCGGCCTGCCGCAGACGCGCTCGCTCCGGACGGCAACGGCAGCGATCGCGATCGTGCTGCCGGACGACCCGGCGCGCGAGCTCTCGCTCGCCTACGACGACGGCCGGGTCGCCGAACGGATCCTCATCGCGGCATCGATGGTCGGCTTCGGCGGCGGGATCGCCTGGGTCCGGCGCGACGCCCGGCCCATCGTCGCCGAGGCCCTGGCGCTGCCGGCGGATCGGACCGTCCGGACGATCGTCTCGCTCGGCGAGCCGACACAACGGGCCCGCGCGCCGAAATCGGCACCCGGGACCGCGCGATTGCCACGCGACGAGGTCGTGTTCGACGAGCGCTGGCCGACCGACACGTGAAACGCACGCCGCCCACGCCTTTCGGCACGTGGGGCGGCCGGACCGCGGTGGTAGCATCCCGGGCACGTCCGAACGGATGGAGGAGTTGCAGACGATGGCGACGGTCACCTTCGATCACGTCTCGAAGCGATACGGCGACGTCCTCGCCGTCAACGACCTCAACCTGGAGATCCAGGACGGCGAGTTCATGGTCCTCGTCGGGCCGTCGGGCTGCGGCAAGACGACGAGCCTGCGGATGATCGCCGGGCTCGAGGAGATCTCGAGCGGAACCCTCAAGATCGGCGACCGGGTGGTCAACGACGTGGCCCCGAAGGATCGCGACATCGCGATGGTCTTCCAGAGCTACGCGCTCTACCCGCACATGTCCGTGTACGACAACCTCGCCTTCGGGCTCAAGCTCCGGAAGGTCAAGAAGCCCGAGATCGACAAGCGGGTCAAGGAGGCGGCCGGGATCCTCGACCTCGGCAAGCTCCTCAACCGCAAGCCGAAGGAGCTGTCCGGTGGCCAGCGGCAGCGCGTCGCGCTCGGCCGGGCGATCGTCCGGGAACCCGCGGTCTTCCTCATGGACGAGCCGCTCTCGAACCTCGACGCGAAGCTGCGCGTGGCGACGCGCGCCGAGATCGCCCGCCTCCACCAGCGGCTCAAGACGACGATCGTCTACGTCACGCACGACCAGGTCGAGGCGATGACGATGGGCGACCGGATCGCCGTCATGAGCGAGGGCCTCCTCCAGCAGGTCGGCGCGCCCCAGGAGCTGTACGACCACCCGGTCAACCGGTTCGTCGCGGGCTTCATCGGCAGCCCGTCGATGAACTTCAGCGAGGTCAGCGTGAACGGCCAGGGTGGCGAGGCGAAGCTCGAGGGCAACGGGATGACCCTCCCGGTGCCGCCCCGCTACCGCGAGGCGATCGGCCCGACCACGGATCGAAAGCTGATCCTGGGCTTCCGCCCCGAACACCTCGAGATCAACGAGGTCGGCGGCGACTACGTCCACATCGAGGCCCGCGCGGACGTCGTCGAGTACCTCGGCAACGAGGAGCTCCTCCACGTCAACCTGGGCGGCCAGGACGTCGTCGCGATCGTCGACGCCGAGAACCGCGTCCGGCCCGGCGACATCGTCAAGCTCGCGTTCCCGCTCTCGAAGCTCCACCTGTTCGACCCCGAGAGCGGCATGTCGCTGATCGCCCAGCGCGAGCAGGCGGCTGCCTGAAATCCTCGGGCTGATGCGCTCCACCGAGCGCGCTCAGCCCTCGGAGATCGCGTGACGAGACCTCGTTGAGGGTGCCCCAAACGACCGACGACCCGCTCGCTGAGCGGGTTGTCGATTCTCGCGTCCTCCATCAGGGCCGCTACCTGACCTTTCGGATCGACACGATCGAACGGGCGGATGGCTCGCGGTCGGAACGCGACATCGCGGGCCACCCCGGCGCCGTCACGATCGTCGCGATCGACCCTGACGATTGCGTGCTCCTCGTCCGGCAATGGCGAAGCGCGACCGGCGGCGCGCTGCTCGAGCTGCCTGCCGGCACGCTCGACCGCGACGACGACGGCCGAACCGAGGATCCCGCGAAGGCGGCCGCTCGCGAGCTCGAGGAGGAGACCGGCTACCGCGCCGGGCGGTGGGAGAAGCTCGGCGAGTTCTGGACGGCCCCCGGGTTCGCGACCGAGCTCATGCACCTCTATCTCGCGACCGACCTCGAGGTCGCGGCGGCCGACGGGCGGCTCGGACCCGACGAGGACGAGCACCTCGAGCTCGGGGCGATCCCGTGGCGCGACGCCGTCGCCGCTGCCGAGCGCGGCGAGATCCACGACGCGAAGTCGCTCGTGGGGCTCTTCTGGCTCGCGCGACTGCGCGCCGAGCACCCGGAGTGACGGCCACCGCGTGACGGCCGCCGGCGTGACGGCCGCCGGCGTGACGGCCACCGGCGTGACGGCCACCGG
>DASSHA010000023.1:0-4021 GCA_035693145.1 Candidatus Limnocylindrales bacterium | reverse complement strand
GGAGGGCGAGTCGGCGGTCGAGGCCGTCGAGGCCGCGCTCTTCCCGGACCCCGACGAGATCGAGGACCTCGTCGTCGGCGCCGTCGGCTCGTCCGCCCTGTTCGCCGCGCGCTTCCGCGAGAACGCAGCCCGCGCGCTGCTCCTGCCACGCCGGCGGCCGGGAACGCGCACGCCGCTCTGGCAGCAGCGCCAGCGCGCCGCCGGGCTGCTCGCCGTCGCATCGCGCTACGGAAGCTTTCCGATCCTCGTCGAGACGTACCGCGAGTGCCTGTCCGACGTCTTCGATCTGTCGGCGCTTCGCGAGGTCCTAGGCGGCGTTCGCGGACGCGAGATCGCCGTCCATTCGGTCGAGACCGTCCGCGCCTCGCCGTTCGCGTCGTCGTTGCTGTTCGACTACGTCGCCGCGTTCATGTACGACGGCGACGCGCCGATCGCGGAGCGCCGCGCCCAGGCGCTGACGCTCGATCGCGACCTCCTCCGCGAGCTGCTGGGCCAGGAGGAGCTGCGTGAGCTGCTCGACCCCGACGCGCTGGCGGACCTCGAGCTGTCGCTCCAGTCGCTGACCGACGAGCGCAAGGCCCGAACGGCCGACCAGGCGTCCGACCTGCTTCACCGCCTCGGCGACCTGACGCCCGACGAGATCGCCGCGCGCGTCGAAGGCGGTGGACGGGTCGCAGACGGGTGGCTCGCGACGCTCGTCGCGACACGCCGAGCGATCCGGGTTCGGATCGGCGGCGAGGAGCGGCTGATCGCGATCGAGGACGCGGCGCGCTACCGGGACGCGCTGGGCGTCCAGCCGCCGGCCGGCGTGCCCGACGCGTTTCTCGGCTCGACGATGGCGCCCCTCGACGGTCTGCTCGCGCGCTGGGCACGAACGCACGGTCCCTTCCACCCACGAGAGCCGGCGACGCGCTGGGGCGTGCGGGAAGCGGCCGTCGAAGAGGCGCTCGAACGCCTCCTGGCGGCCGGAGCGATTCTCCGCGGGGAGTTCCGGCCCGGCGGCGCCGAGCGCGAGTGGTGCGACCCCGAGGTCCTGCGCGTCCTGCGCCGCCGCTCGCTCGCTCGGCTGCGTCGCGAGGTGGAGCCCGTCGACGCCGCCGCATACGGTCGGTTCCTGCCGGCCTGGCACGGGATCATGCCGGTCAGCGAGCCGTCGCCGGTTCCGCTCCGGGGCGACGCGGCGCTCGAGCGGCTCGCCGAGGTCGTCGACCAGCTTGCCGGCGTGCCGATCCCCGCGTCAGTGCTGGAACGAGACGTCCTGCCCGCGCGCATTCCCGGCTACCAGCCGCGGCTGCTCGACGAGCTCGGCGCGATGGGCGAGGTCGGCTGGCTGGGGCGGGGGAGCCTGGGCCGCGACGACGGTCGAATCGTCCTCTTCCGCCCAGGCCGCCGCGGATCCGACGGCCGGCCGGCGGTCGCCGAGCCAGACCGCCCGAACGGCGAACGGCACGACGCGATCCGGGCGCACCTCTCGGCACGCGGTGCCTCCTTCTACCGCGACATCCGCGCGGCCGCGGGCGGTGGCTCCGATCGGGAGGTCCTCGACGCGCTCTGGGACCTCGTCTGGGCGGGCGAGGTCACGAACGACACGTTCGCGCCGCTCCGCGCGCTGCGTTGGAAACGGACGGGCCGCGAGCGTCGACCGCGACCGGGGCGGCTCACGAGCCTCGGTCCGCCCGAGGCCGCCGGCCGCTGGTCGCTCGTGGAGCCGCCGGCCGACGTCCCGGCCACCGAACGCGCGCATGGTCTCGCCCTCGCGCTCCTCGAACGCCACGGCATCGTGACCCGGGACGCGGTGGTCGGCGAGGGTGTGGAGCGCGGTTTCGCCGCGGTCTATCCGGTCCTGCGGACCATGGAGGAGGCCGGACGCGTCCGTCGCGGCTACTTCGTCGACGGGCTCGGCGGCGCGCAGTTCGCGCTCGGTGGGGCGCTGGACCGGCTCCGGGCACTCCGCGACCCGAGCCCGGGCGAGGCGGTCGTCCACGTGCTCGCTGCGGCGGATCCCGCGAACCCGTTCGGCGCCGCCCTCGCCTGGCCGCGTCGCGGCGACGACGACCGCAGGGTTCTCGCCCGTGCCGCTGGGGCGTACGCCGTCCTCGTCGACGGCGTCCCTGTCGTCTACCTCGACCGCGGCGGCTCGTCCCTCCAGCTGCTGCCCGCCGCGGACGACCTCGAAGTCGGCGGGGCTGCGCTCCGCGGCCTCGCGCATCTCGTCGGCCCCGACCGGCCGTTCCGGGAGCTCCTCGTCGGCCGGATCGACGGCGTTCCGGTCGCCGAGTCCGACGCCCGCGAGCGGCTTCTCGAGGCTGGCTTCGTCGCGGGCTACCGCGGCCTGGTGCTCCGGCACTCGACGGCGGCGCCGACGAGCGACGCGGGCTGGGCACCGGGTTGGGGGCGCGGCGGCGGGCGGTCGCCGGTACGTGGGAGGTGACCGCTGACTGCTAGGATGGCGCCATGTGCCCGACACAACATGAGAAAAGCGCCACAATGATGCCGCCTGACGCCACCACGATCGGAGTTCGTGAGCTCCGTGATCACCTCTCGGCGTATCTCCAACGGGTGAAGGCTGGGGAGGCGATCACGGTGACCGACCACGGTCGCCCGATCGCCCGGCTCGTGTCCGCCACGTACCCGCCTCGGATCCTGGAGCTGGCCGCGCGGGGCGGGGTCACGCTGCCGACCCGGCCGAAGCGATCGGCGGACGAGTTCCCGCGCATTCCTGTCGATGGGTCCGTATCTGACATCGTCAGCGAGATGCGTGGGGAGTGATCGCCTACTTCGATACGTCCGCGTACGTGAAGCTCTTTCTCGACGAGCCCGACGGTCATACGTCGGCTCGAGCCTGGGTGACCTCGGACGCCGTCAGCACCGCGCGGCTCACATACGTCGAGTCGAGGGCGGCAGTCGCAGCAGCGCGCCGAGCGGCGAGACTCGACGCAATCCGTCACGACGCGATCGTGCGTCTGCTCGACGACGCCTGGCAGGAGCTCGTGGTGGTGGACCTCGACGAGAACCGGATGAAAGCCGCCGGCGATCTCGCGGAGTCGTACGGCCTGCGCGCCGGAGACGCGGTGCAGCTCGCGTCGGCGCTCGCGCTCGGCCCCGAGGTCGTCCTCGTCGCCTTCGACGCCCGTCTTCGTGCCGCCGGACGCGCCGCCGGGCTCCCGGTCTACCCGCCCGAACCCGTCGACCCGCGCGACGAGGCCTGATGCCCGAAGGGGACACGCTCGCCCGAACTGCCGACGGCCTGCGCCCGTACCTCGTCGGCCGAACCGTCACCGCCGCCGCGGCGCGGCAGCCCGGGCCGCAGATCGGGCGCATCCTCGGTGCGCGGATCGAGGCCGTGGAGGCGGTCGGGAAGAACCTGCTCGTCCGGTTCGACAACGGGCTCGAGCTCCGGACGCACCTCCGGATGAACGGCTCGTGGCACCGCTACCGGCCCGGCGAGCGCTGGCAGCGGCCGCGGGATCGCGCCCGCCTCGTCCTCGAGGTGCCCGGCGCGGTCGCCGTCTGCTTCGACGCCCCGGTCGTCGAGCTGTTCGAGCGCCGGGCCGAGGTCGTCCACCGTCCGCTCGCCGGGCTCGGGCCAGACATCCTTGGGCCGTCGTTCGAGGACGCGCCGCTCGACGAGGCCGTCCGGCGACTTCGTGAGCCCGAGCGCTCGGCCCGGGCCCTCGCCGAGGCCATCGTCGACCAACGCGCGGTCGCCGGGATCGGCAACATCTGGAAGAGCGAATCGCTCTGGCACGAGCGGCTCGATCCGTTCGCGACTGTCGGGTCCGTCGGCGACGACGCCCTTCGAGCCGTCCTCTATCGGGCTCGCTCGCTCATGCTGCCGAACCTCGACCGGTCGCGCTGCCTGCCGGACCGCCGGACGCCCGGCGGCCGCTCGCCATTTGGCGTCTACCGGCGCGCCGGGCGTCCGTGCCCGCGCTGCGGCACGACGATCCTCGCGCGGCGCCACGGGGAGCTGTCGCGAACGACGTACTGGTGCCCGCGCTGCCAGGCTTCGGCCGGATGA
>DASSHA010000022.1:0-2894 GCA_035693145.1 Candidatus Limnocylindrales bacterium | reverse complement strand
CCGGTCATCCCCGGTGAGCGCCACTACCGCGACGGCGACCGCGTCCACCACGCACGCTTCGGGGACGGGATCGTCGTCACCTCGAAGCTCACCCGCTCGGACGAGGAGGTCACGGTCGCGTTCCGCGACGCGTCCATCGGCCGCAAGACGATGCTCGCTTCGATCGCCGGCCTCGAGATCGTCGGGTAGGGACCAAACGGGCGCGTGAACGTCGGGATCATCCTCACCGGCGGCGATCCCCGAACCCTCGCGTCGATGACGCGCGAAGCCGAGGAAGCCGGCTGGGACGGCGTCTTCTATTACGACGCCATCGCGATCGGCGAGACCGAGATCTACGACCCGTGGGTCGTGCTCGGAACGATGGCGATGACGACCGAGCGCGTCCGGCTCGGCCTGATCGTGGCCGCGCCGACGCGTCGACGGCCCTGGAAGCTCGCCCGCGAGGCGATGACCGTCGATCGGCTGTCCGGCGGCCGCCTCGTCCTGCCGGTGGGGCTCGGGGCGCTCGACGACGCGGCGTTCGGCAACGTCGGCGAGCCGACGGACGCCCGGACACGAGCCGAGGTGCTCGACGAGACGCTCGAGATCCTCGACGGGCTGTGGAGCGGCGAGCCGTTCGGGTTCCAGGGGCGCCACTACCGGTTCGGCCCGATGACGTTCCGGCCGCCGCCGGTCCAGCGCCCGCGGATCCCGATCTGGGTCGTCGGCGCGTGGCCGCACGAACGGTCGATCCGTCGCGCGCTGCGCTGGGACGGGATCCTCCTGCAGGCCGCTGAAGCATCCGCCGCGGAGAGCGACGTCGACGTGCTCGCATCGATCGTCCGACGGGTCGTGGAGCGGCGGCGGGCCGAGCTCGCGGACCGTCCGTTCGACCTCGCGCTCGACGGAAGGAGCCCGTCGGACCCGGCCGCAGCCGCCGAGCGGCTCACGGTTCTCGCGGACGCCGGCGTCACCTGGTGGATCGAGTCCGATTGGGCGGACACGAGCGTCGAATCGCTGCGCCGGCGCATCGCGGCCGGTGCGCCGCGGCCGGCCGATTTCGGATACTGATCCGCGTGACCGATCTGGATCGCTTCGTCGCGCTGCACGAATTCGAGCCCCTCGCCCGGCTGCGGATGGACGCCGTCGCCTGGGACTACCTCGCGGGCGGGGCGTGGGACGAACTCGGGCTCGCCGAGAACGACGCCGCCTGGCGGCGATACCGGCTCCTTCCGAGGGTGCTCGTCGACGTCTCGCGGATCGACCCGTCGACGTCGTTCCTCGGCCTGCCGGCGTCCATGCCGGTCGCGATCGCGCCGATGGCCGCCCACGGCCTGGCCCATCCCGATGCGGAGATCGCGACGGCGCGCGCGGCGGCGTCGGCGGGCGTGCCGTTCGTGCTCTCGACGATGTCGACCCGCTCGATGGAGGAAGTCGCCGACGCCGCCCCGGACGGCGTCCGGCTGTTCCAGCTGTACCCGCAAAAGGATCCAGGCCGATCGCGCTCGCTCGTCGAGCGCGCAGCGGCCGCCGGGTACCGCGCGGTGGTCCTCACCGTCGACCTGCCGGTGCTCGGCTACCGGGAGCGCGACCTCCGCAACGGGTTCGACCTGGACGTGCCGCTCGGCAACTTCGCTGACGCGGGCCCGACACACGGCAACCACGACGGCGACCAGAGTGGTTACGAGGCGCTCGAACACCAGCGGCATCTCGCCCTCGGCTGGGACGACGTCGAGACGATCCGGTCCTGGAGCGACAAGCCGCTTGTGCTCAAGGGCATCCTGGCGCCGGCCGATGCACGGCTCGCGGTCGAGCACGGCGCGGACGCGATCGTCGTCAGCAACCATGGCGCGCGCCAGCTCGATCGGACGCCGGCGCCGATCGACGTGCTCGAGTCGATCGTCGAGGCGGTCGACGGGCGGGTCGAAGTCTGGGTCGACGGCGGCGTGCGGCGCGGCCTCGACGTCCTCACGGCGCTCGCGCTCGGGGCGCGCGGCGTCCTCATCGGCCGGCCGGTCCTGTGGGGTCTCGCGGTCGGCGGCGAGGCCGGCGTCGCGCGCATCCTCCGGATCCTGCGCGACGAGCTCGACAAAGCGATGCCGCTGCTCGGCACGGCTACGGCGGCCGACGTCACCCGCCAGCATGCCTCAAGATGCCGCCAAGAGGTTTCGTATGGTGAACCGTCGGACCGGCCTTCACTTGACCGCGGACTTAAGATTCCATGAGTCAGGCGCCGCGATGGGCTGGCGGCTTCAACTCCGTTAGCCACTAATCGACTTAGGGGAATTGCTCTGAGCCGTGGGAGGACGCGATGCGAATCGCACGTCGTTTCCTGCAAGCAGGAGTTCTCGGCATCGCCCTCGCGGTAGGGGTAGTCAGTACAGCTCTTGCAGCAAACGAGGGCCACTTCTACACGGGCACAAGCGAGACAGGTTCGTCCTTCGCGATGGACTGGGGGACGACCAAGGCAACGCTCTCGGCCACGTTCGACAACAACATTTCCAGCATGACCTCCGTCAATCCGACGAGCCATGGGTTTGTCCTTTGGACGGACGCGAACGGTCAAGGCTCATCATTCAAGGTGTGCGGACCAACAGACCGGAACACGATGCCAACCGGCTTCGATAACACCGTCAGCTCGATCTACTCGACCTCGATCTGCCCCCAGTAGGCAGCGGTCGAACCAACCGGCTCCGCGATCGGTAGAGTGACGGTGATGGCGCCAGCCGCTGCGGAGCGGGTCGCGGAGCCCGCCCTTCTGGCGTCCGGTCTCGGGAAGCGCTACCGGCGCGGGCGCTGGGCGCTCGAGGGCATCGACCTCGAGATCGGCCAGGGCCGGGTCGTCGCCCTCGTCGGACCGAACGGCGCCGGCAAGTCGACGCTGCTGCGGACGTTCCTCGGCTTCGAGCGGCCGA
>DASSHA010000021.1:0-20358 GCA_035693145.1 Candidatus Limnocylindrales bacterium | reverse complement strand
GGCCGCCGCCTACTCACTCGCTGGAGGAGGCTGGGGATGGCGGCGAGCCGCTCGGTCGTCTCGCGTCCCGCGACCCGGATCGGCGCCCGCAAGGAAGCCATCGCCGGCTACGGATTCATCGCCATTCCGATGATCCTGTTCTTCGTCCTCCAGATCGGCGCGATCGTCTACGAGATCTACGTCAGCGTCTGGCGCTGGAACATCCGGACCGGCCCGGTCGCGTTCGTCGGGATCAAGAACTACCAGAACGCGATCGCCGACCCGGTCTTCATCCGCTCGATCCAGAACTCGCTCTACTACACGGTCGTCTGGGTGCCGCTGACGATGGCCGTCGGGCTGTTCCTCGCCGTCGTCGTCAACCAGAAGATCCGCGGCAAGACATTCTTCCGAGCCTCGTTCTACTTCCCGGCGATCGCGAGCTCGGCGGCGATCACGACACTGTGGATCTTCCTCGCCGCGCCCGACGGCCTGTTCAACTCGATCCGGGCCGGGCTGGGGCTCAACCCGCTCTTCTCGCTGTTCGGCTTCTCACCCGGCCAGAACTGGATCGGCTCCGAGCAGACGGCGCTCAACTCGGTGATCCTGCTCAATGCCTGGACGACGTCCGGCACGTTCATGCTCTTCTACCTCGCGTCGCTCCAATCGATCAGCCACGAGGTCTACGAGGCGGCCGCGATCGACGGCGCGAGCAACTGGCAGACGTTCTGGCGGATCACCTTCCCGCTTCTCAAGCCGGGCCACTATTTCGTGGGCACGGTGGCCGTCATCGGCGCGCTCCAGCTGTTCGATCAGGCGTTCATCGGCGGCGGCGTCAACGGCGATCCGAACAACGCGTTGATGACCATGGTGCTGTACCTCTACAACACGGCCTTCACGCAGTTCAACTTCAGCGAGGCGGCAGCGATCGGGATGATCCTGTTCGCGATCATCTTCACCGCGACGCTCGTCCAACGCCGGCTGTTCGGCGCGGCGCCGGCGTGGTGACGGCGGGAGTGAGCTAGCGTGGCGGGGCAGGCCCAGGCGCAGCCGATTCGCGCGGACACGGCGATCGAGGTTCGGCCGGTCGGCGATCGCTCGGTCCACTGGCGACGCCGGATCGCATACCTGATCCTCATCGGCTATGCGATCCTCATGTTCATCCCGTTCGGCTGGTCGCTGATCACGTCGTTCAAGACGATCCCGGATTCGGTCCGGCTGACGGTCATCCCTGACCCGTTCACGCTCGAGGGCTGGGACATCGCGTTGACCAAGCTGAACCCGCCGATCACGACGCTCTTCCTCAACAGCGCGATCATCGCGGGCGTCGTCACGGCCACGAACCTCATCTTCGGGAGCCTCGCCGGCTACGCGTTCGCGCGACTTCGCTTCCCCGGCCGGGAGGTGCTCTTCCTGATCGTGCTCGCGACGCTCATGATCCCGGACCAGCTGCGCGTCGTGCCCGTCTACCTGATCTTCAATGCCTTCGGCCTCACTCGGGGTCTCGGGCAGTACGTGTCCGTCATCCTCATGTCGGCGATCGCGGGGACGAGCATCTTCCTGCTCCGCCAGTACTTCCTGTCGATCCCGCGCGACCTGGAGGAGGCCGCGCGGATGGACGGCGCGGGCTTCTTCACCACGTTCCTGCGGGTCATGCTGCCGCTCGCCGGGCCGGCGCTGTCGGCCGTCGCGATCCTCCAGTTCCAGGGCACCTGGAACGGGTTCTTCTGGCCGACGGTCTTCCTCCAGGACCCGAACCACTACACCGTCCAGATCGGCCTGAACTTCTTCCGGCAGTCGGGCGGCTTCTCGACGAACTGGCCTCCGCTGATGGCCGTCATCGTCATGGCGACGATCCCGATCCTCGTCCTCTACATCTTCTTCCAGCGCTATTTCGTCGAGGGCATCGCGGCGAGTGGCGTCAAGGGCTGACCACGCCGGCAGCGGCCTTCCCGCCGACGCGCCGGACGGGCAGCCGCCAGCGCTCGGCGGTGTCCGGGAATCGCTGCCGGCGGCGCCCGGACTCCGATCCGGGCTCAGGCGCGCGCTCCAGGAGTTCTATTTCAACTCGTGGCGACTGGTGCCGGCGAACCTCGTCTGGGGAGCCGGCCTCCTCGGGCTGTACGTGGTCGCGAACGTGGCGCCCGTCCTCGCGATCGTCGCCCTCCCGCTGCTCGCGCTGCCGACGGTCGGGCTGTTTCGCCTGGCGGCCCTCATCGCGCGCGACGAGCCGGCCGCGCTGGGCGACGCGTTCGCGGCGTGGCGCCGGTTCGGCGGGGCCGCGCTCGTCATCGGGACGGCCGCGGTCGTGGCGCTGGTCGTGTTCAGCGCGAACGTCGTGACCGGAGTCGCGAGCGGCGGCGTGCTGGGCTGGGGGCTCGCGACGCTCGCGGGCTGGGGCCTCGCGATGACCGGGCTCGTCCTGCTCGCGGCCTGGCCGCTGCTCGTCGATCCCTGGCGCGCCGAGCTCGGGCTCCGAGCGCGCCTTCGCCTTGGCGCGCTCATGGTCCTCGCGTCTCCCGGCCGGCTCGTCACGCTCGGGCTGCTGTGCGCGATCATTCTCGCCGTGAGCACCGTCGCGTTCGCTGCCCTGGTCATGGTCTCGGTCGCCTTCGTCGCGATGCTCGCGTCGATGGTCGTCCTGCCGGCCGCCGATCGACTCGAAGCCCGCCTCGGAGGTCCCGTCCGCCGCGCCCCGATCGACGAGTGACCCTCCCGATCCAGGTCGGCCCCGCGACCATCGCGATCAACCGTGACGATCGCGTCCTCGTCTGCACACCCGACGGTCGGATGGACCCCGAGGCCGAGCACGGGTTCTTCGCCCGCGACAGCCGCTTCGTCTCGGGCTACCGGCTGTTCCTCAACGGTCGCCGGCCGCTGCTGCTCAACTCCTCGCCCGTCCAGCACTTCTCGGCGCGGTTCGAGTTCACGAACGACGTCATGCACGACGACCTCGGACCGATCGAGCCGCGGACGATCTCGGTCCGGCTCGACCGGACGGTGTCCGGCGGCGTCCACGAGGACTACGACATCGTCAACTACGGCCGTCGAGCCGTCCGCCTGACGATCGAGGTCGAGATCGATTCCGACTTCGCCGACATCTTCGACGTCAAGGCGGGCTCGATCGTCCGGCGCGGCTCGCTCAACGGGCGGTGGCTTCGCTCACGGGCGGAGCTCCACACGGTGTACGTGAACCGCGAGTTCCGACGCGAGCTCATCGTCGCCGTGGAACGGCCGACCTCGCCGCCGCAGTACGCGAACGGCCGGCTCGTGTTCGTGGCGACCATTCCGGCCAAGGACGTCTGGCACACCTGCCTGAAGTGGCTGCCGGTCACCGGCGCCCGGCGCCGACCGACGACGCTCGGCTGCAACGCGATCGCCGAGGCACTGCCGGAGATCAGCCGTGCCCGCCTGCCGAAGGTTCGACTCGAGACCCCCAACGAGAACGTCCGGCGCACCTGGGACGAGGCGATCAACGACCTCGAGGGCCTTCGCCTGGAGGACCCGGCGTTCGAGCGCGGGGTCGTCATCCCCGCCGCCGGCGTCCCCTGGTTCCTCACCCTGTTCGGCCGCGACTCGCTCGTCGTCGCGAGCCAGGTCATCAGCGGCTACCCGGAATACGCGTCGGGGGCGCTCCGCCGGCTGTCCGTACTCCAGGCGGCTGGAGACGACCCGGAGCGCGACATGGAGCCGGGGAAGATCCCGCACGAGATCCGCCACGGTGAGCTCGCCCAGCTCGGGATCCTGCCCTACACGCCGTACTACGGGACGGCGGACGCGACCATGCTGTTCGTCACCGTTCTGGCCCAGCTCCACGACTGGCTGGGTGACCGCGAGATCATCGAGCGCTACCTGCCAGCGGCCGAGCGCGCCCTCCGCTGGATCGACGGCTTCGGCGACCGGGATGGCGACGGGTTCCAGGAGTACGCGACCCGCTCGTCACGCGGCTACCGGAACCAGGGCTGGAAGGACGCCGGCGACGCGATCCTCGAGGCCGACGGCTCGCTCTCGGCGCTTCCGACGGCGCTCGTGGAGCTCCAGGGCTACGTCTACGACGCGAAGCTCCGGATGGCCGGGCTGTACGACGTCCTCGAACGACCCGAGGACGCCGAACGGCTCCGGCGGGAGGCGACCATCCTCTATGACCGCGTCAACGATGCGTTCTGGTGGGAGGCCGAGGGGACGTACTACCTCGGCCTCAATGGCGAGAAGAGCCCGATCCGATCGGTCGCCTCGAACGCGGGCCACCTGCTCGACAGCCGGATCGTGCCGCCCGAACGCGCGTCGCGCGTCGTCGCGCGGCTCATGGCGGACGACATGTTCTCGGGCTGGGGAGTCCGAACGCTCAGCTCCGACCACGCCGCGTACAACCCGTTCAGCTACCACACGGGCTCGGTCTGGCCGCATGACAACGCGATCCTCGCCAGCGGCTTTCGCCGCTACGGCTTCAACGCCGAGGCAGCGCGGGTCGCACGCGGCATGTTCGACGCGGCGAGCCGCCTCATCGCCTACCGGCTGCCGGAGCTGTTCGCCGGCCTGCCGCGCCAGACCGGGAGCTTCCCGGTCCAGTACCTCGGCGCCAACGTCCCGCAGGCCTGGGCTGCCGGCGCCGTCATCCGACTCATTGCCGTGCTCGCGGGGGTCCATGCTCGAACGGATACGCGCGGCTCGCGCCTCACGGTCGAACCGGCGCTCCCCGCCTGGCTGCCCGACCTGACGCTGCACAACCTCCGGGCGGGCGCGGGAGCGGTCTCGCTGCGGATCACCGACGGGACCGTCGAGGTTCTGGCGAACACGACCGGGTTCGAGGTCCGGACGCCGGCGCGCGAGTCGGAGGTCGTCGGCGCGGCCATGGCCTGACCGCGCCGACTGCGGGTCAGCCGGCGACCGGCTCCGCGATCGGCTTCTCGATCGGAACGCCGATCAGGCTGCCCCACTCGGTCCAGCTGCCGTCGTAGTTCCGGACCCGCTCGTAGCCGAGCAGCTCGCGGAGGACGAACCACGAGTGCGAGGACCGCTCGCCGATTCGGCAGTAGGCGATCACGTCCTTGTCCGGCGTCACGCCCTTCGCCGCGTAGAGCTGCTCGAGCTCGTCGCGGCTCTTGAACGTGCCGTCCTCGCGAACCGTCTGGGCCCACGGCACCGACGCCGCCCCCGGGATGTGCCCCGCGCGCTGCGCCGTCTCGCTCATGCCCGGAGGCGCGATCACCTCGCCGTTGAACTCGGCCGGCGATCGCACGTCGACGAGCGCGAGCTCGGCGTCGCCGAGGCGCGGCAGGATGTCGTCCCGGAAGGCACGCAGGGCGTAGTCAGCCTCAGGCAGCTCGTAGCCGGTCGGATCGTAGGACGGCACGTCGACGGTCAGCGGCAGGCCGTTGTCGAGCCAGTACTTGCGCCCGCCGTTGAGCATCCGGACGTCGCGGTGGCCATAGAGCTTGAGCTGCCAGTAGGCCCATGCGGCAAACCAGTTGTTGTTGTCGCCGTACAGCACGATCGTCGTATCCGGGCCGATCCCACTCTCGGACAGGAGCCTCGAGAACTCCTCGCGCGAGGCGATGTCGCGGCGGATCCCGTCGGCAAGCTGGCTCGTCCAGTTCCAGCCGACGGCGCCCGGGATGTGGCTCTGCTCGTACGCCGTCGTGTCGACGTCGACCTCGACGAAGCGGACGTTCGGGTCGTCGAGGTGCTGCTTGGCCCAGTCGGCGCTGACGAGCGCGCTGTCGGTGGCGTAGCCGGTAACGGTCATCGGGGCGGATCCTCCGAAAGGTGGCCCGCGCGCGGCGGGCGAGAGAGACGAGCTCGGGAAGGTGCGCGGGCGTTCGACCGGCTTTACGAACCGGCGGCCCGCCAGGGACAGGAGCAGCGGCCCATCCGGTTCATTCGCCGGTCACCCGATCGCGGCGGCTGAAGGCGAGCAGGATGTCGTCGCACGCGGCGCGCGCGAGCGTCGCCTGCCGCACGATCCACGGGTCGACGCGACTCGAGTCCTCGAGGGCGACCGTCGGTCCGAACGGCGAATCCTCGATGACGAGCCCCCCGACGTTCCGGTAGTCGGTCATCCAGTTCGCCTGGAGCTGGACGACGACGTCCGTCACGATCGCCAGGTCGAACAGCCAGTCGACGTGCTCGGCATTGAGCCGGTCCACGAGGTCGACCAGGCGGAGCGCCCGCCCGCGCGGGATCCGGGCGAGCAGATGGATGACGCGCAGCGAGGCGAACGGGTCACCGCGCTCCGCGACCACCGGCGGCGCGACCTCAGGATCCGCAAGACCGGCAGGAGCGGCGCGAAGCTCGAGTGGGGCGGGCGCAATCGTCATTCCCGATGAGATTACTCGGGATTGCGGGACGGGTCCACCGGGGCGGAGCCGCGTCCAGCGAGTCGCGGAAATGAGGTAGGCGACCATCGAACGATGAGGCGGCCGCCCGATGGCGCGCATCCGCCGCGACCGTAGCGTCGGGGTTGACGGCCGACCCGTCCGGGCGGTCGAAGACGGAGGCCCGAACCATGCATCCGATCATCGCCTACGACCTCGCGATGCAGAAGATCGCCGAATCCCATCGTCAGGCCGAGCGCGAGCGCCAGATCAGGATCGCCCACGAGGACCGGCCGTCGGCTCGCCTCCGGCGAACGCCCGCGACGAACGGGCTCCGGGCGCGGCTCGCCGCGGTCCCGATGCTCGCCGGCCTGCTCCGCTGACCGATGCCCCGTCCGTTGCGCGTGCGGGGCCGGGTCTTGTGATCGCCGCGTCGGCGGCGCACGATCCCCGCGTCCCGTACCGCGAGCCGACAGAGCACGAGGAGGCGCGATGCATCTCCAGGTCCGATCGTCCGTCCGCACGGCCTCCGGCGGCAGCGTGGGTGCGGAGAAGCGGCTCGGCGACGTCATCCAGGCCGACCCGATCGGCGTCCGCCCCGGCGCTCTCCGGGCGATGCTCGAAGTCCTTCGACGGGCCGACGTCAACCTCCGGATGGCCGGTGGGCATTCGATCGAGACGACCGGCGAGTTCGTGTTCGCCGTGGACGCGGACGAGGAGCACGACGAGCAGCAGACCTACGCCGCCCGCGATGCCCTGCGGGCGGCGGGCTACCCGGCCGACGTCGTCGAAGTCCACCATGCCGACCTCGAGGACACCGCCGGCGCGCTCGAGCAGTACATCTCGAGCCTGGGCGGCGACGAGCTCGTCCACGAGATCTTCGTCGGGACGCCGGGTCGTGGTGCGCGCCGCGTCCCGGTCCAGGTGACGACGATGCGGTTCGAGGCCGGCTGAGCCTCGTCGCGGCTCGTCGCGGCTACCTCGATGTCGCGCCGGCGCGACGGCGTCAGGCCTCGTCGTCGACGGCCACGATCCCGAGGCGCGCCGCGCTGATCGCCGCTTCCACGCGGCTCGCGACGCCGAGCTTGTCGAGGATGTGGCTGACGTGGACGCTCGCGGTCTTGCGGCTGATGAACAGCTCGCGCGCGATCTCGCCGTTCGTCCGGCCGGCAGCGACGAGCGCGAGCACCTCGCGCTCGCGGACGGAGAGTGGAGGACCGCCCGAGGGCGTGGGCGTCGGTTCCGGCGTGTGACCCAACTCGGGAGGAACGCCGGTGGCGGGCAGCGAGATCCGCGCCTGGCGCGCCAGTCCGACGACCGCCTGGACCAGCGGCGTGACCTCGAGCGTCGACAGTGTCACGAACGCCGCTCTCAGGTCGTCCTCGGCCGCACGTCGATCCGCGCGGATGCGGAGCCTCGCCTCGGCCGCCCGATAACGCGCGTATGCCGCGTAGAGCGCGCCCTCGAGCCGATCCCAGGTGGTCGCGACCACGCTCCACGCGTCGGCCGACGAAACCCCGGCTGCGCGGTCGAGCTCTGCGGCGGCAAGGTCGGCTGCCGCCGAGGCTGACCCGGTCCGCCCGGTCCGGGCGACCGCGGCGGCTGCCTCGCCGATCCGAGTGCGAGCCGCTCCGAGCGCTGCGGCTGCGTTTGGGTCGCGTCGCGCGTCCGCGTCGCGCAGCAGCTCAGCGAGCGCGCCCGCGCCCAGCGGGAGGAGCGGCGCCATCGACGACGCGTCGTCCAGGCCTCCGAGCGCGTCGAGACCGGCCAGGACGGCGGTCAAGGCCGTGTCCGGCCGGCCGTCCGCGAGCTCCACCTCCGCCCGAGCCGCCGCGAGGTACGCCGCGAGGTCAGGGTCGAGCTCCGAATCGACAGCGAGATCGTCGGCGAGCGCCAGCCACCGACGCGCCGGCTCCCGTTCGCCGAGCAGCGCGGCCGCACGGGCGGCGACGGCGTCGAGGTAGACCGTCCCGCGGCCGCCGCTGATGCCGAGCGCCTCATTGGCCAGCTCGACGGCCGTTCGCAGTCTCCCCACCCGGAGCAGCGCGTCCGCCGCGGGCGCGAGCGTGTGCGCGCCGTAGCGGCGATCAAGGCCGCTGTCCCGCGCGACTGACCGTGCACGCAGCGCCTCCGCGCGAGCCTCGTCATGGCGGTCGGCCGCGAGCAGGCTGACGGCACGGTTGTGGTGGGCGACGATCGCGACCGGAGGGACGCCCGCGGCGTCGGCGAGCCGGGCTGCCTGCGCGAGCGAGGCGAGCCCACCTTCGATCTCGCCCAGCGCGACGAGGTCCGAGCCGAGCACCGTTCGAGCCTGGGCCTCCTCCACGCGAGCACCTGCCGCCACCGCGGCCCGAACGGCCCGCTCGGCCATCGGCCTCGACTCGGCGTATCGACCGGCGCCCATGAGGGCCCCCGCGTATGCGCGCAGGACCTGGGCGCGCGCCTCGGACGGCGGCTCCTCGGGCACGAGCTCGACGGCGCGCCGATGATCGGCAAGTGCCTCCCGGCCGCGTCCGAGCACCCAGCCGAAGTAGCCCTGTCGTGACCGCAGCCGTCCGGCCCACGCCGGGTCCGTTGCTTCGTCGACGAGGCGGAGCGCCGACCGAATCCGCTCGAGCGCCTGTTCGGGCCGGCCGGCGAGGTCGGCTGCCTCGGCTGCTGCCGCACGCAGCTCGACGGGATCGACATCCGCCGGCAGCGCCACCGAGCGCGCCTCGAGCAGGCCCAGCGCCCGGTCGTACTGCTCGTCCGCGGCCTCGTGCGCGCCGACGGCGGTCGCCGCGCGTGCCGCCTCGAGCGCCGACGAGAGGGCCTCCGGATACCGCTCCGCGGCGAGCCAGTGGTGCGCCCGTTCGGCGGCTGGGCCGGCGGGCGCCGGATCGGCAAGCTCGGGCCGTCCGTCCAGCACCCCGGCGACGGCGGCGTGGAGCGAGCGTCGTTCGTCGGGCAGCAGGCCGCGCTCGACCGCCTCGGCGAGGAGGCCGTGCCGGAAGGCCACCAGCCGGCCGTCGTCGACGAGGACGAGGTGTCGCGCCTCGAGCGCGGTCCGAAGGAACCCGCCGACGTCGGCGATCGGACGGTGCAGCGCCTCGGCGACGAGCCGCTCGTCGAACGGCCGGCCGATGACGGCGGCCGCGCGGAGGACCTCGCGCTCGCCGGGCGCGAGCGAGCGGAGCTGGACGTCGAGCGAGCGCGCCAGGCCCGTCGGCAGGCGCTCGCCCCTGAGGGCGGCTGCGAACAGCTCCTCCGCGAACATCGGGTTGCCGTCGGAGCGGCGCCAGACCCGGTCGACGAGCTCGCTTGGCGGCGGCTCCGCGGCGAGGTTCGACAGCTGGAGCGCGATCGCGGCCCGGTCGAGCGGCTCGAGCTCGATCCTCGTCGTGATCGACACGCGGTCGAGGTCCGCCAGCCACCGTTCGTTCCGATCGTTCGGCGACCGGTCCCCCGTCCGTTCGGTCAGACAGAGCACGAGCCGCTCGGCGGAGAGGTCGCGAACCAGATAGGCGAGGAAGGCCGCCGTCCCCTCGTCGGCCCATTGGGCGTCCTCGACCGCAAGGACGACCGTCCGCTCGACCGACACCGAGGCGATGAATGCCGCAAGGACCTCGAACATCCGGGACCGGTCGGGGCCGCCACCCGGGGGCAGACGGGGTGCGACCGCGGGCGTCAGCTCCGGAACCAGGCGCGCGAGATCGTCGGCGTTCGGGCCAGTCGCCCTCGCGAGCACGTCCGCCGGCAGCTCGCGGACAAGGCCGCGCAGGAGGGTCGCAAGCGGGAGGAACGGAAGGTCGGCCCCGACCTCCACGCACGTCGAGAGGGCGACGAGGACCCCGTCGGTCCGAAGCGGCGCGACCAACTCCGCCAGGAGGCGGCTCTTGCCGATGCCGGCCTCCCCGGACACCACGGCCACGGCCGGAGACCCCGAGGCAGCGCCCCGAACGATGTCGCGGAGCACCGCGAGCGGGGCGTCACGACCGACGAGGACCGGACTCGTCGCACTGCCCGCCATCGCTGGGATGGTACGAGGGGATCGATCGCCTTCCTCGTCCGGACCGCGGGGCGAAGCGCTCTACAGAAGCTCGTGGTTGATGCTGGCCGTCGGCTCCCCCTCGCGCGGCCGCGGCTCCTCGCCGGGCCCGTACTCCGGCTGGCTGCCGTTCCCGCCGCCGTCGGCAAGCACCGGCAGCTCGCGCCGAGCGTCCACGCCGACGGCCGAACCATCGATCGCCCCGACGCCGTACGGCACCCACTTGTCCGGTCGCTGGAGGCGATGGGCGGCGGCGTTCCCTCGAGCGTGCGTCTCCTCGAACCCGCGCGGCTCGATCCACATCCGCTCGCCCTCGAGGAGCCCGAGGATGCCGGACTGCCCGGGTTCGGTTCGTGGGTGTTGGCAGTACTGGCACGACCCCTTGTCGTGCGGCGTGTACTCGAGCGGCTCTTCGTACGTGGTGATGTAGCCCTCGTAGTTGCGGAGCACGACCTTGTGATCGCTGTAGCTGATCAGGTAGTTCGGCATCACGGGAATCTTCCCGCCGCCGCCGGGGGCGTCGATGACGTAGGTCGGCACCGCGTAGCCGGAGGTGTGGCCTCGAAGGCCTTCCATGATCTCGAGGCCCTTGCCGACCGGGGTCCGGAAGTGGCCCGACCCCTCGACCAGGTCGCACTGGTAGATGTAGTACGGCCGAACCCGGATCTCGACGAGCCGGTGGACGAGCTCGCGCATCGTGTTCACGCAGTCGTTCACGCCCGCGAGCAGGACCGACTGGTTGCCGAGCGGGACGCCCGCCTTCGTGAGCCTGTCGCAGGCGCGGGCGACCTCCGGCGTGATCTCGGCCGGCGTGTTGAAGTGCAGGTTCATCCAGACCGGGTGGTACTTCGCGAGCATCTCGCACAGCTCGTCGTCGACGCGCTGCGGCAGGAAGACGGGGACGCGTGAGCCGATCCGGATGATCTCGATGTGAGGAATCTCGCGGAGGCCGCGAAGGACAGAATCGAGCAGCCTGGGCGCGAGCGTCAGGACGTCGCCTCCGGACAGGAGCACGTCGCGGACCTGCGGGGTGCGACGGAGGTAGTCGAGCTGCGCCTCGTGCTCCTTGCGGTTGAAGTTCTGGCGCGGGTCGCCGACGATCCGGCTCCGGGTGCAGTAGCGGCAGTACGACGCGCACTGCGTCGTGAGCAGCATGAGGACCCGGTCCGGGTAGCGGTGGACGAGCCCGGGGACCGGCGAGTGGCGGTCCTCCGCGAGCGAGTCCTCCATCATCCCGGTGAAGGCCTGGTGCTCGCGCGCCGTCGGGATGACCTGGCGGCGGATGGGGTCGTTCGGGTCGTCGGGATCGATGAGGCTGATGAAGTACGGCGTGATGTCGACGCGGAACTTGTCCGGCGCGCCGAGGCCCTCGCGCTCGTCGTCGGTCAGGTTGAGGACCTCGGCGACCTCGTCGAGCTCGTTGACCCGGTTGCTGAGCTGCCAGCGCCAGTCATTCCACTTCTCGTCGGGAACGTCCTGCCACTTCGGCGCGCGCCGGCTGACCGCAGGCTTGCCGTCCGGCCCGAGACGCTGGGCGGGGTCCCGAAGGTTGACGAAGGGGCGATCGTCGGTCGCCGCGGGGAGCTGCTCCACGGTCCGAGCGTCCTCCTGGAGATGCTTCAGCGAGACCCGCCTGCCGGCGGCTCACGCATAAATCCTATGCAGACTGGATGCGATGGTATCCCACCATCGTCCTGCCACCCCGTCCGGCGGCGCGATCGTGCGGCTCGACCCAACGGGTGCGGGCGGGCGGGTCCTGGCCACGGCGGGATCGTGGCCGCGGCGGGATGCGGGCCGGCGTTCGCCGTTGCCTGCGAGGCCATGAATCGTGCGTCCCCGCGTCGGCTCGTTGCGTGGGCGGGTACGCGCCGACACCGACGACGCTGATTCCGTGTCGCGTCAGCGCCTGGCAGGGCACGACCCCACAGCTCGCCGCAAGATTCGTCGCCTGACAGGCAATACCAACGACGGCGCCGAACAGCGAGACCGGCGGCCACGAGCTCGATGCCGGCCTGTCTCGAACGAGGCTCGAGCGAGCCGGCGAACGGGCCGACCTCGGCGCGCGCTCGGCTGTCCGGCCCTGGCACGACGAACGAGCCAGCCGGCACTCGACGTGGGACCTGACCAGGCCCGACCGGGCTGCCTCACGGCCGGCGGCCGAACCCCGCGCTCCTGTTACGATTTCCGCGAACATCCACTCCGTCGCCCGAGAGGCCGTCCGTGCAGCTGTTCACGATCGCCTTCCAGCGCCCGGTCGAGTTCGGCACTGCGTTCGCGCTCGCCTTCGCGATCATCTTCATCGCCTTCAAGTCGGCGAAGTCCGCGGAAGGTCGGCAGACCGGCTGGGTTCGGGCGATCACGAGCTCGAATGCCCGGATCCTCTTCGCGATCCTCTTCATCGTCTGGGCGCTCGTCTTCGGGATCGGCCTCCAGTTCGTCCCCCACGAGGGCGCGAACTCGCCCTACGGCGCGCTCGGCCTCATCGCGCTGTTCAGCGGCTTCTTCATCATGATGGGCTTCCTCTGGGCGGTCATCGGCGAGTAGCGCTCCCAACCGCGTAGCCCTGCGCGCCGGCGCGGGCTCCGAACCGCGGCGGCCACAGCGTCCGAACGAACGAGCGTCGGTCGCCACGACCTGCGCAGACCGGGACGCCCCACTTCTGCATGCTCGTTGGCAAGCCGTGTCTGGCAGGCGATGCCGACGCGACACGGATCGAGTGCCGCCCGGGAGGCAACCAGAGGCGCCCGGCGAGCGGCTCCGGCGGTGAGCGGAGGTGTCCGCCGGCCCATTCGGGCACGCGACATACGATCGGGCGATCGAACACCTGCCGAGCGAACCCGCTCGAACCCCTGCCGCCACCCGCGCGTCCGTCTTCGAGCGCCTCGGTCGTTTCGGCTATCGGCGGCGCTGGTGGATCCTGGCCGCGTGGGCCGCCATTCTCCTCCTCGCCGCCCCGTTCGCGCCCCGCGTCGGCGGTGCACTCCGGGCCGGGGGCTTCAGCCTCTCCGACCTCGAGTCGGCGCAGGCCCGGAGCCTGCTCGAGCGCGAGCTCGGGGTCGCGCCGTCGGCCGTCGTCGTCGTCTTTCGGAGCGACAGTCTCGTCGCCGGATCCGCAGCGTTCGAGTCGGCGGCAGCCGCGGCGACCGCCAACCTCGCCTCCGCGCCGCATGTCACGGGCATCGCCTCGCACCGCCTGGCGCCTCGACAGGTCTCGGCGGACGGACACGTGGCCTACGACGTCGTCTTCCTCGATCTGTCACCCGACGATTCACCCGACGCGCTGCCCGGCCTCGAGGCCGCACTGGGTCACCCCGCCGGACTCCGGGTCGAGCTCGCGGGCGGCCCCGCCTTCTACGGCGACGTCCAATCGGTGTCCGAGTCGGACCTCCGCCGGAGCGAGATCGTCAGCCTGCCGCTGGCCGGCCTTGCGCTCCTCCTCGTGTTCGGCTCGGTCGTCTCCGCCGGCGTCCCGCTGGCGGTCGGCGGGAGCGCCGTCGTCCTCACGCTCGCGATCGTCTGGGCGGTCGCGTCCGTCACGCCGATGAGCATCTTCGTGCTCAACCTCGCAACGCTCCTCGGGCTGGGTCTCGGCGTCGACTACTCGCTGCTCATGACGAGCCGGTTCCGAGAGGAGCTCGCGAGCCGCACGCCGCCCGGACGGCGACCGGACGACGATGCCGTCGCGCGTGCGGTCGCCGTGACGGTTGCGACCGCGGGTCGGGCGGTCTTCTTCAGCGGCCTGACGGTCCTGCTCGGGCTGTTCGGGCTCGTCCTGTTCGAGTTCATGATCCTCCGCTCGGTCGGGATCGCCGGCGCCGTCGTCGTCGGCGTCGCCGTCAGCGCCGCGCTGACGCTGCTGCCCGCGATCCTCGCGATCCTCGGGCCGCGGATCGACGCGCTGGCCGTCCGGCGGATCGAAACGTCGAGCACCGGGCAGGGACGGTGGGCGCGGCTCGCGCACGCGGTCATGGCGCACCCCGTCGCCGTGCTGCTCCCGACGCTCGCGCTCCTGCTCGTCCTCGGCTCGCCGTTCCTGCGCGTCCGGTTCAACGCACCCGACGCCACGATCCTGCCGACCTCGGTTCCGTCTCGCGCGTCATACGAGCTTCTCGCGTCGACGTTCGGCGAGGGAGAGTTCGCGCCGCTCGCGCTCGCGATCCGGACGGACGGCCCCGCAACGAGCCCCGACAACGTCGCCCGGCTCTACGACTACTCGCGTCGGATCGCGGCCGACCCGCGCGTGACGCGCGTGGAGAGCCTCGTCGACATCGATCCGCGACTCACGCTCCCGCAGTACGAGCTGCTCTACGCCGCGCCCGGCGGTCCGCCGGATCGCTTCGTCGCCGCCGCTTCGGGCGCGACGACGAAGGAAAACCTCACCGTGTTCACGGTCACCACGCCGTTCGGCCCGAACCGCGACGAGGCCCGGGCGCTCGTGGCCGATCTCCGCTCGGCGAGCGGGGCACTCGCCCCGCCGGCCGGCGCCAGCGTCCTCGTCGCCGGCGGTGCGGCCGATGTCACCGATGTCGTATCGCGCATCGGCGCCGACTTCCCGCGGACGGCATCGTTCATCGTCGTGAGCACGTACCTCGTGTTGCTCGTGCTGCTCCGGTCCGTCGTCCTCCCGGCGAAGGCGCTCGTCATGAACACGCTCTCGATCCTCGCGGCGTTCGGCGCGCTTGTCTGGATCTTCCAGGAAGGCAACCTCTCCTCGCTCCTCGGCTTCGCGCCGCTCGGTTTCGTCGAGACGAGCCAGCCAGTCATCCTCTTCTGCGTCCTGTTCGGCCTGTCCATGGACTACGAGGTCTTTTTGCTGACGCGGATGAAGGAGGTCTGGGACCGAACCGGCGACAACCGCGACGCCGTCGCGAGCGGGCTCGAGCGGAGCGGCCGGATCGTGACCTCGGCGGCGCTCATCGTCGTCCTCGTCGCGGGCTCCTTCGCGTTCGCCGATATCGTCCTCATCAAGGCGCTCGGACTCGGGATGGCGATCGCCGTGGCGCTCGACGCTACGGTCGTCCGGGCGCTGCTCGTGCCCGCAACGATGCGGCTCCTGGGACACTGGAACTGGTGGCTGCCGGGCCGGCTCGAGCGGTTCCTGGCGTCGCGGCTGCCGGCGTCGGAGGCCGAGGTCGAGGCGGCGCTCCGATGAGGAGACCGCCTCGCGTCCGGCCGCTCCACCTCCTCCTCGTCGGTCTTGCGGTCGTCGGCTGCGCCGGCTCGCCGGTCCTCGCCAACCCGCCGATCGTTCGGCCCTCGCCGGCGCCCGCAACGGCCACCCCGAGCAGCCCGCCCGACCCTCTACCGGTCGTGCTTCCGCACGACGACGCGCCGCACCACCGGCTTACCGAGTGGTGGTACTACACCGGGCACCTCGTGGCCGCCGACGGGCGGCGATTCGGGTTCGAGGACGTGATCTTCCGTGCCGAGCGGGGCGGCTTTCCGGTCACCTGGGCGTCGCACCTCGCGCTGACCGACGAGCGAGGCGACCAGTTCCTCTACGCGCAGCGGAGCGAGGTGGGACCGCAGGTGGACGTGACGGGCACGACCGGCGGGACGGGCGGCGAGTTCGCCTTCTCCCTCGCCGGTAACGATCCTTCGGCAATGGCCGCGAGCCCGGCCCCGGTCCCCGCTTCCCCGAGCGGCGGCGGGCCGTGGTCGATGAGCCGAACGGCCGGCACGGATGTCCTCGCCGCTTCGGCTGCCGCGACCGAGGTCACGGTCGGCGGCGCGGTCGCGGGTGCCGCCGCGGGCCCGCCGTTCTCTATCAGCCTCTCGCTCGCCGACGCTCCGGCAGTCCTCCACGGCGACGCCGGCTGGATCGACTTCGGTCCGGCCGGCGGCTCCTACTACTACTCGCGACCGCGAATGGCGGCGAGGGGGACGGTCACGCTCGACGGGCAGGCGATCCCGGTGAGCGGCAGTGCCTGGTTCGACCATCAGTGGGGCGACTTCATCTCCGTCGGCGGCGGCGGCTGGGACTGGTTCGCCGTCAACCTCGACGATCGGACGGACCTGACGCTGTCGCTCGTTCGCGCCGCCGACGGCAGCTATCCGCTCGTCTACGGGACGATCGTCGGGCCCGACGGAAGCGTCCGTCACCTCATGGCTGAAGCGTTCTCGGTCGGGGTGACGGGGCACTGGACGAGCCCCCGAACCGGCGCGATCTATCCCGCCGGCTGGCGGATCGCCATCCCGTCGGCGGGCCTGCAGGTGACGCTCGAGCCCACCGTCGCGGCGCAGGAGCTCGACACGCGCGCCACGACCGGCGTGACGTACTGGGAAGGGTCACAGCACGTGTCTGCGATGCGCGACAGAGCCGAGATCGGCGGCGACGCCTACGTGGAGCTGACGGGGTACGCGCCGGGCGAGAGCTGACGGTCGCGCCCGACCGGCGCGGATCTACCCGCCGGCGACCGACGGCCCGGGCGTGGCCACGCCGGCCTGCCCGGCGAGCGCGTCAGTCGCGCTTCGAACCTGGTCGAGCCCGGCGAGGACGCCCAGCATCGCGGTCGCACCGGCCCGGTAGGCAGCGGGGTCGCTGAGCGACGAGGCGAGCGAGTGGGCGGCCGTGTCGCTCACGAGCGCGTACGCGGCATCGACACGGTTCGCGGTCTCGGCCGCCGCCGGCCAGGGTCGGAGCAGCCCGACGATCCCGCGGCCAGCGACGGCGTCAGCGTTCAACGCCCGGAGCGTCGTCGCCACGGCGAACGAGTCGAACGAGGCCGACGCGAGCTCCGCGCGGAGCTCCGGGGCGCGCCCCACGAGCCGATCGTTCGTGACGAGGATTCCCCCGAGCGCCGCGGCGGCCCCCGCCGGAACCCCGGATGACGCGCGCGCGGTCGGCGAGGGCGCTGCCGATGGCTCGGACGAGGCGGGCGTCACCGCACCCGATGCCGCCGGAACGCCGGCGACCCCGGGCTGTGGTCCGGATGCGCTCGAGCGGCCGACGACAGCGGCTGCGCTCCCGGCTCCGACGACGAGGCCGAGCACGAGCCCGAGGACGACGAAGGTGCCGGCGCGCCGCGCCGGCACGCCGAGCAGCAGTCGCGTTCCACACCCGGGACACTTCCAGGCACCGACGGCGATCGGGCGTCCGCAGACGGGGCAGTTCGTGACGTCGAGATCAGGCAGCCCGATCGCCAGCGGCTCGGGCGGGAGGTCCGGTTCGGGCGCCACCGAGCCGGCCGGCACGGCGCGACCTCGGCGGCGAGCGGTGGAGATGGCCATCTGGTCCCGCTTGCGGTCGCCTCGGCGGGCGCGGCGCACCCCGGCCGGCGGCCGTCCTCGTACGCTACCCGCCCGAACGACGCAGGCCGACCCCGACGAAGGTCCCCTCCGACCCGGTACTGGGCCGAACGGGCGTCGGCGTGGCACGATCAGCGAGGTCATGCGCCTCGAGCTCACCCGGCGCGCGGACTATGCCGTCCGCGCGATGCTCGCCCTCGCCGCCAGTCCCGATCGCCTCAGCGTCGCGACGATCGCCGCGCGGATGGCCATCCCCGTCGGCTTCCTGCCCCAGGTCATGCGCGACCTCGTCGCCGGCGGCCTCGTGACGGCATCGCCCGGCCGGGCCGGTGGCTATCGCCCCGCACGCGACCCGGCCGGCGTGACGGTCCTCGAGGTCATCGAGGCGATCGAGGGCGATTCGCGGCGTCGCGCCTGCGTCCTGCGCAACGCGCCATGCGGTCGCGACGGCTTCTGCGACGTCCACCAGGTCTTCGCGGCGGCGCAGGATGCGCTCCTCGCGGAGCTCGCCGGGACGACGGTCGGGCAGCTGGCCGAAGGCGCGCGGACGAGCTCGCGGCAGGCCGCGTCCACCTCCTGACGCTCGGGCCGCAGCCCAGGGCGCGAGGTCCCGACAAAAACGGGCCGAACGGCCCCTGTCCGCGTGTCCCTCGACGACGAACATTGACTGCGTCAGTACGTGTTCTATCGAAGAGGATCGGACGATGCAGTACCGCCGTCAGCTCAGTCTCGTCGCCGGCGTGGTGGTCGCGCTGGCGGTCACCGCCTGCACGGGGTCCGCGCCCACCTCGTGGACGTTCGGCTCGGACGCCCCGGGGGCCGGTACCGGAGTCGGCGCGGCCGCGACGGGCGCGCCCGCCCCGAGCTCGCCGGTTCAGCCCGCCGTCGCCGAGATGCCCGGGATGTCGATGCCAACGACGTCCGCCGCGCCCGCCGCGAACGGTGTGCCCGTCGCCGACCCGAACGCGCCGGCGCCCGTCCGCTTCGACCCGACGGCACCGGCCGTCCTGCCGGGCACCGTCCATGACATCGACATGCCGATCATCGAGAAGGACGTCGTCGTCGCGAAGGGCTTCGTCGTCCACGCCTGGACGTTCGGCGGGACGGTCCCAGGGCCGACGATCCGCGTCCACCAGGGCGACACGGTTCGGGTCCACCTGACGAACACCGGCGTGATGCCCCACTCGATGGACTTCCACGCCAGCCAGACTGCGATGAACGACCAGATGGTCGAGATCAAGCCGGGCGCGACGTTCACGTACACCTTCACCGCCGACTACGCCGGCGTCTGGATGTACCACTGCGGGACGGCGCCGGCCCTCCACCACATCGCCAACGGGATGTTCGGGATGGTCATCGTCGAGCCCAAGGGCGGCCTGCCCAAGGTCGACGCCGAGTACACCTTCGTCCAGAGCGAGTGGTACCTCGGAGCCCAGGGCCAGCCGGCCGACTACCTCAAGGCCTCGGCGGCCGCTCCGGCGCCCGACTTCGTCGCCTTCAACGGTGTCGCGAACCAGTACAAGGACGCGCCGATCAAGATCGCAACCGGCAAGCGGATCCGGCTCTTCGTCCTCGACGCCGGCCCGAACGTCGACAGCTCCTTCCACGTCGTCGGCACGATCTTCGACAAGGTTCGCAAGGAAGGCGTGCTGATGGACGCGAGCACGAACGGCGGCTGGGCCAGCCAGGCCGTCGACCTCGCACCGGCCCAGGCCGCGATCATCGAGTTCCAGACCGCCGAGGACGGGATGTACCCCTTCGTCACCCACGCCTTCAACTTCGTCAACCTCGGCGCGATCGGGGTGTTCGAATCCGGCGACGGCGACCCGAAGAACTGACCTTCGACGCCGCCGCTCCTCTCGCCGCCCGGCCGGGCATCGCGGCCGGGCGGCGATCTTTTGGCACCATGGCCTCGATGACCGCGTCGCCCGTCCTGTCGCTGGAGCCGCGGCGAGCGCGCGCCGACCGGACGGCGGACCGCTGGGTGACCGTCACCGCGATCGCGATCGCCGCCGGATACCTCGTCGCCGGCGGCGCGTCGACGCTCCTCCCCGCCGACGTCCGCGGCGGGACCTGGCTGCCCCTCCATCTCGCACTGGCCGGCGCGGCGCTGACCGCGATCGGCGGCGTCATGCCCTTCTTCACGGCCGCCCTCGGCGCGGCGCCCCCGGCCGATCGACGGCTGCGCTGGACAGTCGTCGGCCTGCTCGCCGGCGGTGTCGGCGTCGTCGTCGTCGCCCGTACCCTCGGTCAGCCGGGCGCGGCGGCATTCGGCGGCGGGCTCGTCGTGGTCGGGCTGGTCGGCCTGTTCGCGGCGGCGTTCGGGCCGCTCCGTCGGTCGCTCGCGCCCCGCCGGCCCTTCATCGCTGCCGCGTACGCGGCGGCGATCGTCGAGGTCGCGGTCGGCATCAGCATCGCGGTCGCCGACCTTGCAGGCGACGAGACGGTCGCGCGCGACTGGCCGTTGCTCAAGCCGGCGCACGCCTGGCTCAACGTCATGGGCTTCGTCTCGCTCGTCATCGCCGCAACGCTCGTCCATTTCCTGCCGACGATCGCGGGGACGCGGATCGTCCGGCGACGCGCGCTGGACGTGGCGCTCGTCGCGCTCGCCGTCGGGCCGGCACTCGTCGCCCTCGGGTTCGGCTCCGGCGGGGATCCCGCGGTGCGGGCGGGCGCCGTCGTCGAGCTCGCGGGCGCGGCGGCGCTGCTGACCGGGGCCGCGGGCATCGTCCGCGCCCGCGGCGCGTGGACGACCGACGCCGGGTGGCATCGCTTCACGCTCGGCTCGCTCCT